>DASYIM010000079.1:0-89165 GCA_035997625.1 Gemmatimonadaceae bacterium | reverse complement strand
CGTATGACGAAGTTCAGGTCGGATAGTAGCCGTGATGCCCAATCCTGACAAGTCCACTCGGGATTAGATTAAGTGCTATGAAGGTTCCCCATGTACTCTGAGATTCTTCACAGACTTTGCCTATGAAGATCGCGATTCTGGATCCAGCCAGTGGCATCGCTGGCGACATGTTCATCGGAGCGCTCGTCGACAACGGGCTCGACAAGGCCTGGCTCGAGCGCCTGCCGTCGACTCTCGGGCTGGATGGCGTCGGTGTCCGCATCGCGGACGTCCAACGCGCGGGCGTGAGATGCGTCAAAGTCGATTTCGATATTCCGCCCCAGCCACATGGACGAGCCGTCTCGGAAATCCACCGGCTGATAGATGCGGTGAAGATTCCGGAAAAGGTGGCGCGCTCTGCTCACGCGGCGTTCGAAGCGATAGCCGCGATAGAAGGTGCGATTCACGGAGTCGCGCCGGACGAGCTTCATCTGCACGAGGTCGGGGCCGTGGACGCCATCCTCGACGTCATCGGATCCATCTGGGGAGTAGAGCTGCTCGGCATCGAGCGCATCTACAACACGAAAGTCGCCCTCGGTGACGGAACTGTTAAAACGGCGCACGGAATTTTGCCCGTTCCTGCTCCCGCTACCATCAGATTGCTCGAGGGATTCAACGTCCGTCACGGACCGCCAGGATCGGGGGAGCTGACGACGCCGACGGGCGCCGCGCTGCTGCGCGTTCTCTCCAGGGGAGCGCCGCCAGCCGAATACATTCCGCGCCGGAGCGGCTATGGAGCCGGAACGCGCGACATCCACGGCCAGCTGAACGCGCTGCGAATCATCGTCGGCGAAGCTGCCGTCGATCATCACGATCACGATCATCATCATCACCACGAGCACGTCCACACCGAGCACCTGCACGTCCTCAGTGCGGACATCGACGACATGTCGCCGGAGGAGCTCGCGGGTGCCGCCGACCTGCTGCGTGCGGAAGGCGCGCTCGACGTGGTGCTGCTCCACACCACGATGAAAAAGGGACGGCTGGGAACCCGCGTCGAAGCACTCGTTCAGACGTCCGATCTTGCGCGGCTCGAAGAGAAAATTTTTCTTCAGTTCACTACGCTGGGAATCAAGACTTTCGACGTCGTCCGCAACGCCCTGGTTCGCGAATCGCGCATGGTGCGCTACGACGGGCGTGACATCCGGGTAAAGGTGGCGACGCTTCCGGACGGCACCCGGAGAGCAAAACCCGAGTTCGACGATCTGAGAAAAGTTGCCGAGGAGACAGCGCGACCACTGGCGGAGATCAGGTCCGAAGTCATGAGCGCCCTCAGCGAGAACGGTCTCAACGCGTCAGACACGCCGGGGAAATAGATGGAGCTCCAGGACAGGCTGATCGACGCGGTAACGTCCGCCGCGAGCGGGCGAGTGGCGTACGTTTGCTACTCGGGCGGTGTCGACTCGACGGTCGTTCTTGCGGCGTCGGTACGAGCGGGGATCGAGACCATCGCATTGCTCGGGGTGAGCGCGTCGCTCGCCGCCTCCGAGCGTAAGGATGCCCACCGCATTGCCAATGAGATCGGCGCGCGGCTGGAAGAAGTGGAGACGAACGAGATGGAGCTTGCCGGTTACCGCGCTAACGCCGGCGATCGCTGCTACCACTGCAAGAGCGCGCTCTATGACACGGTGCTCGCGCTCGCCGCGACGCGAAACGACGATGAAGTGGTCTTCGTCGGCACCCACACCGGGGACCTTGGCGAGCACCGTCCCGGCCTTCAGGCGGCGATGGAGCGCGGAGTGATGGCGCCGCTCGTCGATGCGGGCTTCGACAAGGAAGATGTGCGCTCGCTCGCGCGACGGTGGAACCTCTCCAACGCCGAAAAGCCGGCAGCGCCATGCCTGGCGAGCAGACTACCCGTCGGCGCGGAGGTCACACCCGAACGACTGCGGCAAATCGAGGCGGTGGAAGATTTCCTGCGCGAGCACGACATCTGGCCAGCCCGCGCGCGTTGGCACGATTCGATGGTAAGAATTGAAGTTGCCCCGGAAATGTTCGAGCGCGTGACCAGCGATCCTTTGCGCGGAGATCTGCGGCGTGCCTGCCGCAAGGCTGGTTTCAGATTCGTCGCGCTCGACCTGGGTGGGCTGCAGAGCGGCAGCGTCTCGCTACCGCTGGTGGCGTCATGAAGCAGGTTCGGTGGGACCAGGATCGCGAAGCGCGCACCGGCGTCCCGGAAGTTGTTTACGGGCCGGGCAAAACCGCGGCGCATTTGCGCAGCCTGTTCGAGAACACCGACGATCTGCGGATGGCCTCGCGGCTCAGCGACGAGCAAATGGAAGTCCTTCGCGACCTGGCGACGATTCATCCCGAAGCGAGGATGGCGGTGCGCAACCCGCGCGCGAAGCGGAGCATGCCGCTGGTACCCGTTGTTACCGCCGGCACAGCGGACATCCCCGTAGCTCTCGAGGCCGCCACCACTCTCGACGCGATGGGGATACCGACCGCGACCCACTTCGACGTTGGCGTCGCGGGCATCCACCGGCTTCAATCCATTCTGCCCGAGCTCGCCGCAGCACGCGTTTGCATCGTCGTCGCGGGAATGGATGGGGCGTTGCCGGCGGTAGTCGCCGGCTTATTGCGCGCCCCCGTAATCGGCGTTCCGACATCCGTAGGCACGGGCGTTGCCCAAGGTGGGCACGTTGCACTGAACACGATGCTGGCGAGCTGCAGTCCCGGTGTCGCTGTTGTGAATATCGATAACGGTTTTGGCGCGGCATGTCTGGCGCTCAAAATCCTGGGCACCGAGAGGCCGGATTAGGAACAGATCGCTCTCGGAGGGCTGAGTCTGCATCAGGGACCGGCTGCGTTACGTGCCCAGCCACCGATACCCGAGGCCGATGCAGATAGATGACTGAATCCGGTTTTGCGCCGGCCGCCGTCACCGGCGTGCCGCCTGTACTGGGCCACCGACAGATCCTGATCGCTTTCAGCGGATTGGTGCTGGCGATGCTGCTGGCAGCCCTCGACTCGACGATCGTCTCGACCGCGCTGCCCACCATCGTCAGCGAGCTGGGCGGGCTCGAGCATCTGGCATGGGTGGTTACCGGATACCTGCTCGCCCAGACCATCGTCACACCGATCTATGGTAAGCTGGGCGATTTGTACGGCCGGAAGATTGTACTGCAATCGGCGATCGTATTGTTCCTCGTCGGCTCGGCGTTGTGCGGACTCAGTCAGAACATGACGCAGCTCATTCTCTTCCGCGCGGTTCAGGGTCTGGGCGGTGGTGGGCTCGTCGTCACCACGCAGGCAGTGGTGGGAGATATTGTGCCGCCGCGCGACCGCGGGCGCTATCAGGGAATCTTTGGCGCCGTCTTCGGACTCTCGAGCATCGCTGGTCCGCTCCTCGGCGGATACTTCACCACTCACCTGTCGTGGCGCTGGATCTTCTACATCAATCTGCCGGTCGGGATCGGCGCGTTGGTGGTTCTGGCGGCAACGCTTCCCTCCCTGCCGTACAGGGCGGTCCGGTCGATCGACTACGCCGGCGCGGCGCTGCTCGCCGTGATGCTGAGTTGCGTCACCCTTGTCTCGGACCTCGGCGGCACCGCCTATCCGTGGTCGTCGCCGCTTATGCTGGGCCTCATTGGAGTCTCGGTGCTGTCGCTGGCGATGTTCCTGTTCGCCGAGCGCAAGGCGGCCGAACCGGTTCTGCCGCTGCGACTGTTCCGCCAGCAGACCTTCGTGATCACGTCGACGGTTGGACTGATTGTAGGGTTCGCGTTGTTCGGATCGGTGACGTACTTCCCGCTTTTTCTCCAGGTCGTCAAAGGCGTAAGCCCGACGGGCTCGGGAATGGAGATGATCCCAATGATGGGCGGGATGCTGTTCACCTCGATCGCGTCGGGCCAGCTGATAAGCCGCACCGGCCACTACAAGATCTTCCCGGTCATCGGCACTGCGGTGATGACCGTCGGTCTGTATCTCTTGTCGCGGATCAACCCACAAACGAGCGAAGTGACCGCATCGCTCCTGATGCTGATTCTCGGCATCGGGCTTGGAATGGTGATGCAGGTGCTGGTGATCGCGGTACAGAACGCGGTCGATTACGCAGATCTGGGAGTCGCCACCTCAGGCGCCACCTTGTTTCGATTGATCGGTGGATCGCTCGGCACGGCGATCCTCGGCGCGGTGTTCTCAGCCAGGTTGAGCGCCAACCTCGGCCGATTGCTTCCTGCCGGCCAAGCTTCGCAGGGCACGCGCGGGATGAGCGTCCAGGCACTCCAGCAGCTTCCGCCGGCGATGCGAGCGACGTATGAGCAGGCTTTCACCGCCTCTCTTGCAACCATGTTCCTGTTTGCGGCGATTGTCTGCGCGGTCGGGTTTGTCCTGACCTGGCTTCTGCCACAGCGCCCCCTCCGCGCAACCGTTGCCGCCGCGGCGCGCGATGCGGGCAATGAAGCGGGCGAGGCGTTCGCGCGGCCCGTCGATGAAGACGCCGTTGCCGCGCATTTGTACGCCACGCTTTCTTCACTCGCCGATCGCGACGTGCAGCGGGCGCATATCGAGCGCATAGTCTCGAGAGCAGGGGAGACCCTCAGTCCGCTGGCGGCGTGGCTGCTGGTCCAGGTGGAACGCGAGGCCGGCAAGTCGCCCTTCGAGCTGGCGCGCGCACAAGGCATACCGCCCGAACGAGCGCAAGCCGCGCTCGAGGAGCTGCGGCGGCGGGGCCTGATGACAGTGCCGCGGGCGGACTCACCTTCCTACTCCGAGCTCACTCCGACCGGATGTCAGGTGCTCGATCGGCTGGTGTCCGCGCGGCGAGCGCATCTCACTGAATTGGCGGAGGAGTGGGATCCAACGCACCATGACGATGCCGCGCAGTATCTGCGCGACGCCGTCCAGGATCTGGTTCCAGACTCGAGGCGCGTCGGCTAAAGATCAGTGCGTGGCGATCGGCCGGCGATTGATTTGAGCGCCCAATCGACGTGCTCCTGCACGATGCGATCCGAGTGAGATCGGGTCTCGGACAGGAACTGGGCATCGAGCTCGTCACCCAGATTGCCGAGAACCACTGCGGCATTCCGCGCCAATCCGCGTCGTTTCGCGCGCTTCATTGGAGAAGCTCTCAAGTCTGCACGAAACGAGTCTTCGTCGAGAGCGAGAATCCTGCGTGCCAGACTCCGGGCATCACCCGCGACGAATTCGCGCGGGCGAAACGCGTCTTCGTGGAGCTCCTGAGAGAACCGGACGTTCCATGGACAGACGTCCTGACACACGTCGCAGCCGTAGATATGATCGCCGATGAGTTCACGGAATTCGAGGGGAATCGCTCCCCTGGCTTCGATGGTCAGGTACGAGATGCATCTGTTGGCATCCAGAATCCTTTCGCCCACGAACGCATCCGTTGGACAAGCATCGAGGCAGCGGGTACAGGAACCACACCGGTCCGACTCGAATGGTGAATCGCTTTCGAGATCCAGATCCACCAGCAGGGCACCGATAAAAAAGAACGACCCGATTCCTGGATTGATCAGATTGGTGTTCTTCCCGAACCAGCCGATTCCTGCCCTCCGAGCCAAATCGCGCTCCAGAATGGGGCCAGTATCGACGTAAGGCTTGCCGCTTATGGAGCGCCCCAGCTCGAGCTCGAGCCAGTGATGGAGGTCCTTGAGCCGCCTGATCATCACGTCGTGATAATCGTCGCCACGCGCGTAGCGTGCGACGGGACCGGCTGGCTGGCGACCGCCGTAATCGAGCCCAACCACGATCGCATGGGTTGCGCCGGGGAATGGCAGGCGCGTATCGCGACGCTTCTCGGCACCACGAGGGAGATAGTCCATCTCGCCGGCGCGGCCGCGGGCAATCCAGGTGTCAAATTCAGCCGCGGTTTCAACCGGCCCAAGCGAAGTGATACCAACGAGATCGAACCCGAGACCATAAGCCTGCGCCTTGATCAGGCTCTCGATACTCATTGTGTCGGCTACGACAGTACTCACTCGTATCCTCTGGTGAGCGGCCGCCCCGACCAGCGCGCATAACGCTCGACGTCAGTGACCGAAGGGACGGCGTTGTAGTCACCATAAGCGGTATACATGCGCCACCGCAAATACGTCGGATCAGGCAGCGGAAGGAATGGGAATTGTCGGTACCAGGAATCCGATCTGAAGCGCCAGGTGATTCGGATCAGATCGAGCGCGAGTCGCGGACGTCGAATCGCCCGCAGCGCCAAACGGAGCGCCAGTCGTAGCCACGGCATGTCGCTCCTAATATATAGAATGGGTTATGCCAGATTCCGCTGTGCACCTGATTGGACTCATCTCAGATACACACGGGCTGGTCCGCCGTGGCGTGCACGAGGCGTTAAAGGGGGTCGAGCTGATATTGCACGCCGGTGATGTCGGCGGAACGGAGATCCTCGACGAGCTCCGATTGATCGCGCCGACCAGGGCTGTTTCCGGTAACACGGATCCGCCCGGAGACCCGTCGCTTACTCAGCGGATCGACATTGAGGTCGATGGGGTGAGGATTCACGTGAGTCACGGTCATGAAGTGGGCAGTCCGACTCCCGACAAACTGGCGGCCCAATACGATGCGGAGGTGGTTGTATACGGCCACAGCCATCAGCAGCTTGTCACGAGATTCGACAATCGGCTCTTCGTAAATCCTGGCTCGGCCGGTGCCAGACGATTCAATCTCCTGCCCAGTGTTGCCCGGTTGACGATCGCCAAAGGAAAAGCAGAGGTGGAGATCATTGAGCTCGCTTGAGCTGATGACAGAAGAGGTCCAGGTGTGGGTCGCTTCGCTCGACGTAAGCGACGAGCGTCATGGGGCGCTGTCGCGGGTCCTTCCACCCGACGAGAGGAATCGAGCCGCGTCGCTCAGTCCGGTCGCTGCGAGACGCTTCGTTGTGGCGAGGGGAATTCTGCGAAATCTTCTCTCCGGCTTTACCGGAACATCACCCGAGAAGCTGCAATTCAGTTACGGGCATTCCGGAAAGCCGATGTTGATTGGTCGCGACGACATTCACTTCAACATCTCGCATTCGGCGGATCTCGGACTATTTGCGTTTGCGCCCGACCGCCCAGTGGGTGTCGATGTCGAGAACGAGAGGCCGGTGCGGCGGCTACTCGACGTCGCGCAGCGATTCATGTCCGAGGACGAGATCCGGTCGCTGGCCGCTACTCCGGAGGAAGACCGGAACTCCGCTTTCCTGACATCGTGGGTTGTGCGCGAGGCACGGCTGAAGGCAGAAGGCAAGGGCATCTGGAACGCATCGGGAAATGATGGCTCCAGCACCGAACTTACCCATCGGCTGTTTGCTCCTCGGCAGAATTACATCGCCGCCGTCGCAGCGCCGGGATCGATCTGGCGCCTCTTCACCTGTGCGATGAAGGACTGACGCCGGTAACAGGCGTTCACCCCGGATAGACTGCCTCTCGCACGGCTTCCTTATACTGTTACCGGGACTAGCTTGGCAGTGGGCGCGCACGCGTCGCTAATTATGGAACCGCGATCGGGGTCCTAGGAGACTGCGGCTCCTTACCTGATTTTCGGCCGACGAGGGGGTAGGATGCGAAGGATATCTGGTTTGATTGCAGTCCTGACGATTGGGCTGGTCGCGGCTTCCTGTGGTGGTGGCGGGGGTTCCACGGGCATTGGTGGTGGGGGTGGAGGCGGAGGGGGTGGAGGTGGCGGCGGGAGCTGTGCGGCCAACACGTTCTGCGCGACCTCCGCCAACAAGTGGAATCCGGTCTCGTTGACGGTCGCGGTCGGAACGACAGTTACCTGGCGGAACGATTTCAGCACCGACCACAACGTCACCTGGAATAACCCCACTGGAGCAACCGCGGCAGAGGCGGGCGACGGCACCGGCAACATTGGAGCGTTCCAGGGGACACACACCCGGAAGTTCAATACGGCCGGCAGCTTCGGCTTTGAGTGCACGATCCACCCGGGGATGACCGGCACTCTCACGGTTCAGTAGCCGGACCTAGAAAAAGGAAACTCCGTCGAGAGTTTTCGGCGCGGCGATGCCGAGTGCGCTCAAGGCGCTCGGCATCACATCGACGGTGCGACGCGGCAGGTCCCGTGGTACGCGATTGAGCAGCAATGGCACCAGCATGTGCTCGCGGTGCAGCGCACCGTGTGAGGAGACGTGTGGAATCGGCTCGTAGCGTGCCCGATAATCCCAGTCTCTCGCCGCTGAGAGGAGGATGTCCCCGCTTCGCGCCGACGCGACGAGGTGCGCGATCTGGACCAGCGCGTCCGGGTAGTCGCTGTCGAACGTGACATCGTACGCTTCGCCGTCGTCGAGCGATTTCAGCTCGCCCACGCCGAGGGGGTCTCCGGTAGTCGGCAAGTAGGAGTATCGCCACTCCTTCCACATCAGCGTCGCCGTTCCGCGCTCCGCGCTGCGGATCTCGCAGGTCGAAGCACTGGTTGGCAGTATCATGAGATCGACCGACTCCCGGGCGAGAAGTCTTGCCGCGAGCTCACTCCATTTCGGCGACAGCGCCGGCCAGAACGGCCGCGTCTTTTCGTCGAGCTCGAGATACAGGTGAGTCATCGCGTTGCCGCTCACCATTACCGCAACGTCGGCTCTAGTCCGGAACGCCCATGGATGCGCCAGCGTAGTGTATCCCCACCCGGCAATCAGCGCGACGAGGTCCTCGTGGTGGCGCACCGACGAGTGGCCGTGATCGCTGCCGACCCAGATGTGCATGTTCTTCCATCTGCCGTCCCGTTCCGCGTCGGAGCGAATCTGGGCGACCGTATCATCCACGATTCGGAGCGCATCACCGACGATCGCCGCGTCCTGACCCGCCGCGTGCGAGGTTTTATCGATTCCGGTGAGAGCGACGAACGCGTACCGGGTTCTGGTCGTGCGCAGTCTGCGTGCCGCTTCGTCGCCGACGTGACGATCGATTGCGAGCCAGCCGCGCACGTTGCCGCGGAAATGCGTGGCTGCCGCCCGGGCAACGAACGCGGGACTGCGGCCGATTCGATTCCGGCGGCGCAATCCCCGTCCGATCACACTAAGCGCGCCGAAGCTCGGCTTCGCGAGCTCGAACATTGTCGGCGAGGCAGGATCGATGTCACGATCGATGAACCGCATCTGCGAGCCGACATAACTTCTCGAGTGCCCGGTGAGGCGGGCGGTCCGCCGCGACCGATCGTACCAGCGAAGTCCAGGAAGTCCGACGCTGCCAGGGTATCTTCCCATCAGGAACGGAGCGTAGGCGGGCCCAGTCACCGACGGGAACGCGGAGGTTACCGTCGACAGCGATCCTTCGTCGCGGAGGCCAGCGAGCGCCGGTAGCTGCCCGCTGTCGATGTAGCGAGCGAGAACATCGGGCCTGACCCCATCCGCTATGATCATGACAACCTGCGCGCCTTCATCTGGCGGGCTTTGTGCAGACGCACGCAACTTTAGTTTTCCCGATAAAGAGAGACGAGTCCGCGACAGCGGTGAACGATGAAGAAGAGAAAAGATAAAGCTGACGCCGCGCCAAGGAGCGCAGGTCGCGCGAGTTCATCGAAGGCGCGCACCGCTGGTGGCAAGAAGCTCAACCCCGAAGTAATGGCGTCCGCCGAGCAAAAAGCTCTCGAGGGACTCAAGCAGCGCACCGAGGAAGGGCACCTCAAGGCGGGACGCACGCCGCCATCCCAGCAGGAGGGTCGGCGATCCGGAGCCACCCGGGTCGTCGACGACGCCATCCGCGATGCGGCGCCGGTCACCGAAGACGAAAAGCTGCTCCAGCAATCCGGTCCGAGAATCGACTTCACACGCACCGATCCCTGGCGGGTGCTGCGGATCATGGGTGAGTTCATCGAAGGCTTCGACACCCTCGCTTCGGTGGACAAGGCGGTGACGATATTCGGCTCGGCGCGCATTGGGCCCGACGATTCGCATTACGATGCAGCAGTGGAGACGGCGCGACTGCTGGCCGAGGCAGGCTTCGCAATAATTACCGGAGCGGGCCCCGGGATCATGGAGGCAGGCAACAAGGGCGCGAAGCTCGGCGGCGGGCGCTCCATTGGTTGCAACATCGAGCTGCCGTTCGAGCAGGGCGCAAACCCCTATGTCGATACGCTCATCCACTTCAAGTACTTCTTCGTCCGCAAGACGATGTTCATCAAGTACTCGGTGGCCTTCGTTATTTTCCCGGGTGGATTCGGCACCCTCGACGAGCTCTTCGAGGCGCTGACCCTGATTCAGACAGGAAAGATCTACAAATTCCCGGTCATCCTTTTCGGACGCTACTACTGGGCGGGCCTGTTGCGCTGGTTGCATACGCGGGTTCTGACCGAGGGGAAAATTTCCGAGGGCGATCTCGATCTGGTGCTGGTGACGGACGACCCGGCAGAGGCCGCGCAGGCGATCATCACTGCCTATAGATCGCTCGGCAAAACTGCTGGCGATCAATATGACGAGCGCCGGCGGTCAACGGACATTGAGCGATCGGGGGCGCAGAGAGGCGATGGCCAAGAGTAGTAACGACGACGGGACGCGGAAAGCGGGAAGCGGGAAGCAACATGCCGGGAGAGATCGCGGTGGATTCAAGTCGTCGCGGCACGGCAAGGCGTCAGCGGCCGGACCAAAGGCGCAGCAGAAGCTTGCCGCCGAGGAGCGTGAGAAGCAGGGCGTGCAGCACACTGCTCACGAGGCCAGCCGGTTTCTGAAGGGGCAGCGCATCGATCCGCGCCGCATCAATGGAAAGGAAACGGTCGCCGAGCTCATTGAAGGGACTTACCTCGCCTACAATGCCGCGCGGCTGCGCGAGGCATGCCAGCTGTTCACGGAGAAGATGCTGGAGCCCGACGTCACAGTCGGCTTGTCGATCACCGGCGCGCTGACGCCGGCTGGGCTTGGAATGTCAGCGCTGATCCCGCTCATCGAGGGCGGTTTCGTCGACTGGATCATTTCCACCGGTGCCAATCTCTACCACGACACGCACTTTGGGCTGGGCCTGGCGATGCACCGTGGGAACGCGCAGGAGTCGGACGTGGTGCTGCGCGAGGAAGGCGTCGTCCGCATCTACGACATCTTCTTCGACTACGACGTGCTGCTGTCGACTGATGCGTTTTTCCGGAAGATCATCACCGGCAGGGAATTTCAGCGCCCGATGTCGAGTGCGGAGTTCCACAATCTGGCCGGCAAGTACGTCCGCGAGCGCGAGAAAGCACTGGGCATCGGCCAGAAATCACTGCTCTCGGCGGCGTTTTCGTCGGGAGTGCCCATTTATACGTCGTCTCCGGGCGACAGCTCGATCGGGATGAACATCGCCGCGCTGGCTCTCGACGGAAACAAGCTGCTGCTGGATCCGAACGCGGATGTGAATGAAACCGCGTCGATCGTTCTCGACGCCAAGCGCGGCGGCGGGAAGAGCGGGGTGATGATTCTCGGCGGAGGCAGCCCGAAGAACTTTATGCTTCAGACGGAGCCGCAGATCCAGGAAGTGCTCGGTATCGATGAGAAAGGCCACGACTACTTTCTCCAGATTACCGATGCCCGTCCCGATACCGGCGGGCTATCGGGTGCGACTCCGGCCGAGGCGGTTAGCTGGGGGAAAATCGACCCGGACAGGTTGCCTGACGCGGTCGTCTGCTATCTGGATTCAACGGTGGCGCTGCCGCTGCTGACCTCATACTCCTTCGCCAGACACAAGCCGCGCCGGCTCAAGCGGTTGTTCGACCGACGCGAGTCGATGATGAAGAAGCTGAGGGACGAGTACGAGAAGTCGTCCGCGCAGCCGGCGAAGATCGATCACACGGATTCGAAGCTGCCTCAGCATCGATAGACGCCGGGCAATCCGAAAGATTGCCCCCCGCCTCCAGAGTCTCTAGTTTCCAACGGAGCGGGCGCCCGACCATCCATCGCGGTCGGGCGCTCATTTTTTGGATGTGACGCTGGACCCGCGACCAAGGCTCGACTCGAATGATCGACCAACTGAAGAAAACACTCGGAGCAGAGGCGGAGCGTCTTCAGCACGAGCTGAACGTCATTCTTCCGCAGGAGATACGCAAAGCTGTCGAGCTGGGCGACCTCCGGGAGAACAGTGAATACAAGGCGGCACTCGAGCGGCAGCAATTCGTGCAGGCGAGGCTTGGCCAGCTGCGCCAGCGACTCAGCAAGCTGTCGCAGATCGATGTCTCACAGATTCCATCCGACAAAGTTGGACTTGGATCGCACGTCGTGGTGCAGGATGAGAAAACAGGCGAGCGCGAGAGCTACAGCCTCGTCTTCGGGGATTCCGTCGAATTCGAGGAAGGCCATGTCAGCATGTCCTCGCCAATCGGCCGGACGCTGGTGGGGAGAAGTGTCGGCGAGACGGTGGTGCTGAAGCTTCCGGCGATTACGCGACGCCTCAAGATCCTCGAGCTGAAGACCATCCACGACGCGGCATAGCCAGCGCCGACTTAGCCGGTTATCGGGCACTCACCGCTCAATAGCGGTCGTCCACCGTCGGACGACGCCAATGTCCTTGTTGCTGCGCCCCCACTTGGATAGCGTCTCCTGAGAAACCGGTTTCAGGAGAGGTTGTCAAAATGAAAGGTATTTTAGTCGCGCTGACAGTCGCGGCCGTTTATGCGTGTGGTGGCTCAGGGGGGTCGAGCTCTACGGCTCCGAAACAACAGCCGGGAAACACCACACCGCCGGCCGGCGGAATCTCGGTGACGAACGATGCGTTCTCGCCCACAACAAAGGCAGTCACTGCCGGAACGACGGTGAAGTGGGCGTGGAACAGCTGCTCCGGTGATCCTTATTACGGTGGGCAGACCTGCGCTTCACACAGCGTGACGTTCGATGATGGAGCGACATCGCCGACGCAGGGCCAGGGTACGTTTGAGAGGACCTTCAATACCGCGGGCACCTTCAACTATCACTGCATGGTGCACGGGGCAGCGATGTCGGGAAGTATCACGGTCCAGTAATCGCCGACTGTCAACCGTGGGCGGTCGTTCGGGCGCGGTGGTCTGAGGAGATTTCAAAGCAGCACTTCGGACGTCCCGAACGATCGCATCTCTCCGTCACGTTGACGCCGACTACTTCGGCAACGAGCGATGTGACGGCCGAGCAGACGCAATGATCTGCCTCTACCGCGCGTGATAGCGGGCATGCGCGTCCAACGATGTGGTACGATCCGCCTTTTTTCTCTACCGTCGTCACGCCACCGAGCGAGTTGAGCAGTTCCGACGCCCCGCTCACCCTGTCCGCGAGCAATGCCGGCGTCGGGGGCGACGCGGCTGCCAGGCGCTTGCCGATGCGTTTCAGGAACGCCATCAGCTGCGCCGAGGTCATGCGCTCGCGAAGCTCCTCGAGAAACGCGATGAGTACCGGGGCGTATGCTCGTGAAAATGCCTCTTCGCCGGTCGCGGTAAGAGAATAGAGGATTGCCGGCTGTCCAACCCCTCCAGCGCGGCGAACGGTTCCCTTCTCTACGGTCCCCGCTCGCTCCAGTGCGTCGAGGTGAAACCGGACGGCGTTGTCGGTGAGCCCAAGGCGGTCCGCTAGGTCGTCGACTGTCCACTGGCCCTCCCTGAGGAGCGCCAGCACTCGTCCCCGCGTTCCCTTTGTTTGGGATTCCTGGCCCCGCCGGCTGGTATCAGTCATTGGCCTTGAATGTAGGGAGATTCACCGGATAAGTCAAAGAAAACCTTGACTTATTTATTTAGCCCCTGTAACCTCTCTCCGTAGCTCATGGTCGATCCACCTTTCTTGGAGACTCAATGCTCTCTCGCACGCGCAGTTTGGTCAGCTTTGGTGCTTTCGCAGCAGTGGCAGCTCTCATCGTCCCCTGTCAGGCCCGGGCACAGGCAACCAGTCCCAGGCTCGACGATCCGACGATCGTAGCAATTTTTGACGCGGCCAACACGTATGATATAGAGACGGGCGCCCTGGCCGTCAGCAAGGCCCGTTCTAAAGAGGCGCACGAATTCGGAGAAATGCTGGTGCGTGATCATACAAATGTGCGTAAACAGGGGCGCGACCTCGCCGCTTCATTGGAGGTGACCCCGACGCCGCCGAAGGACTTCGCTTTGGCCAAGGCTCATGTTGCGGCGATGAACAGACTTCGCTCGCTGAGCGGCAGTGAATTCGACCGCGCGTTCCTTCAGCATGAGATCGACTTCCATAATGCCGTGATCGATGCGGTGACAACGACTCTCTTGCCGGCAACACAGAACGCGCAGCTCAAGGATCTCGAAACCAACGTTGCCCCGGCGTTCGTCGCGCACCGCGACCGCGCCCAGAATCTGCTCGACCATCTGAAATGACCGAACACTCCGATGAGCTGGCGGGTCCCGATCTCAGCAAGGGAATCGAGATCAGCAGCGTCAAACCTGGTCAGCTGATCGGCGGTCACGCTTTCGGAGAGCCGGTTCTGCTCGCGCACGTCGAGCCGAACTGGTTCGCCGTTGGCGGGAAGTGCACCCATTACGGAGGACCGCTCGACCAGGGCGTGCTGATAAGCGAGACAATCCGCTGCCCGTGGCATCATGCGTGTTTCTCGCTTCACAATGGGGCAGCCGCCTGTGCGCCCGCTCTCAATGATCTGGCCTCGTACGATGTGGCCATCGAGAACGACATCGTTCGGGTAACCCGCAAGCGCGATCCCGGCCAGCTCAAAGGCGAAGGGCATCGCACGCGCGGCTCACGCGCGCCCGACCGCGTTCTGTTCGAGCAGATACCTGTCGCGGGCCCCAAGTCGGTGATGATCCTGGGCGCCGGCGCCGCGGGCAATGCGTGCGCCGAGATGCTGCGCAGAGAGGCGTATCGCGGCCCGATCACAATGATCGATCCGGATCCCGATGCGCCTTACGATCGACCGAACCTCTCCAAGGACTACCTCGCCGGAAACGCCCCCGAAGAATGGCTGCCGCTACACCCGCGGGAATTTTATGATGCACAGCACATCGAAATCGTGTCTGGCGTCGAGGCAGTCGCGGTCGACGCCAAATCCCGGACAGTCCAACTGAGCGATGGATCCACTCGTGGGTACGGCTGCTTGCTGATCGCAACAGGCGCTGCTCCGATCCGCCTCGACATTCCTGGAGCTGATCGGATTCTCTATCTCCGCAAGTTGCGTGATTCCCGTGACATCATCGACAAGACTAAAACGGCCCGGAAAGCCGTCGTCATCGGCGCAAGCTTCATCGGGCTGGAGGTCGCCGCGTCGCTCATAACGCGCGGATTGCAGGTGAGCGTCGTAGCTCCCGAGAAATTGCCGCTCGAGCGCGTCCTCGGCGCCGACCTCGGCAACCTCGTCAGGACCGTGCACCAGGACAAGGGAGTCCAGTTTCATCTGGAGCGCACGGTCAAAGCTGTGGAGCAGGGATTCGTAACGCTCGATGATGGATCCCGCCTCGATGCCGATATCGTCGTCGCGGGCATCGGTGTCCGGCCCAACCTCGCGCTCGCTCAGTCGGCCGGTCTTACGCAGGACAATGGGATTGCCGTCAACGAGTTCCTCGAGACGAGCGTCAGCGGTGTCTTCGCCGCTGGTGACGTCGCCCGCTGGCCGGATGCGTATTCCGAGGCTCGGCTACGCGTGGAGCATTGGGTGGTGGCCGAGCGGCAAGGACAGGTTGTCGCCCGCAACATGATGGGGAATCGCGACCGCTTTGACGACATCCCGTATTTCTGGAGCGCGCACTACGACAAGCTGTCGATCGCCTATATCGGTCACGTCGACAAGTGGGACGAAACACGGATCGAAGGCGATGTCGCGGGTATGGACTGCGCCGTCGCTTACATGGTCGGCGGAAAACGTCGCGCGATGGCTACAATCAATCGCGATCGCCGCAATCTCCTGGCTGAAGTGGAGCTGGAGACGGAGCTGCTGCTCAAGCCGCCACCGCTCACTACCCTCGAAGCAAAAGAGGCTTAAAACCAAATGGCAATAGGATTGTTCAAGGCCGACTCGCCGGATGATCTCGACGATGTCGGAGACGGCGGAGATTCGCCCGAATTCGAAAAGCTGATTCGCCGCCAGCTGGAGCTCATTGGCGAAAACCCGGAACGCGAGGGGCTCGACAGGACTCCCGCGCGCGTCGCCAAAGCGATGAAATTTCTCACTCAGGGATACAATACTTCCGCCGAGGAAGTGGTGGGAAAGGGCGTGTTCAAGGAAGAGCACGACAACATGATCATGGTGCGGGACATCGAGCTGTACTCGCTCTGCGAGCACCATATGCTGCCTTTCTTCGGAAAGGCGCACGTCGCTTACATCCCGAACGGCAAGATCGTTGGACTCTCCAAGATCCCGCGCATCGTCGATGTCTATGCCCGCCGCCTGCAGGTGCAGGAGAGGCTAACCGAGCAGATCGCCGAGGGGCTTTGCAGGGTGTTGAAGCCGAGCGGCGTCGGGGTGGTGGTGGAGGCCTACCACCTCTGCATGATGATGCGTGGTGTCGAGAAGCAGAATTCGAAAACCATCACGTCATCTCTGCGCGGAGCGTTCAGGGAGGATCCGAAGACGCGCGACGAATTTCTTCGTCTGGCGCATTCCGGGAACGGATCGCACCAGTATTGATCCAGGTAGTGACGGCGGCTAAGGCGTGATGGCGAAGATGTGCCCGATATCCTCCTCGAATTCACGGACACGGGCACTCTTCATTTGGTCAGTCCACCGCAGAAACGGCGCGACAAGGTCCGCTGCGCGTGGCGCGGCGTCCTTGCCGTGATCGCGGGTTTCGAAGGCAAGGTGGGTCCGCCGGATCAATAGGTCGCTGAGCGTTTGCGCCTTTTCCCGGGTGATTCCGTAGATAAGATGCGCGCCGGTCCAGGAGAGCCCCTCGACCAAAGGCTCGGCGAGTCGTGGGTCGTCGCTCTGAAGGCGGGCAATCTCCTGCGGGCGATCTGCGCCGGGCAGTTCCACCGAGTCGGTGGTGGCCGGATTCAGTTTCTGCCCCAGCGCTTCCTGAACGCGATCCACGATCTCGGCGGCCATCGATCGGTAGGTCGTAAGTTTTCCGCCTGTGACGTGAACAATTCCGCAAGGATCGGTAACAATGCTGTGCTCGCGCGATACCGCGGTCGGGTTGCTCGACTGGCCTCCTGCCAGCGGCCGGATGCCGGCCCAGGCACTGACGATGTCGTCCCGCGAGAGGATTGCCTCGGGAAAGTACGCGTTGGCAGATCCGAGCAGATAGTCGACGTCGCCGGCGGACGCGTGCACGGTTTCGGGCGCGTCGTCGGTCCAGGTGTCCGTGGTACCGATGATGGTTTGGGTGCCAGCCGGCAGACAGAACATGACCCGCCCATCGATCGGCGAAATCATTGTAATCGCTTCCTGATTTCCGACACGCTCGCGGGGCACGGCGATGTGAGCGCCCTTGCTCCCTCGATGACGCTGTGCCTGCTGCCCGCCATTGAGCTCGTTGTGCCACACTCCGGTCGCGCTGACAATGACTCGTGCCCGCACCTCGTGCATGTCTCCGGTGAGCTGAGACGACACCCGCGCTCCGACGGCTTTGTCGCCGGCGCGGATGATGTCCGTAACTCGCGCGTGATTCACGACGACGGCGCCGTTTTGCTCCGCGGCCACAGCGTTCGCCAGCGTGAGTCGCGCATCGTCGGTGCGGGCGTCGTAGTAAACGGCGCCGCCTGTCAATCCGGTTTGTACAAGCGAAGGCTCTCGTTCCAGCGTCTGTGCCGCATCAAGCGACAAGGAGGGGTGCGAGTTGCGACCTGCCATCAACCGGTAGATCAACAATCCAGCGCGCAGTTTGAGCCGGCCGACCCGCGCTCCCCGATAGATCGGCCAGGTAAAGGCGAGCGGGGCCACCAAATGGGGTGCAATTCGCAGCAGAACTTCCCGTTCGCGAATCGACTCGCGCACCAGATGCAGCTGTCCGTGCTCTAGATACCGGATTCCGCCATGTACCAGGCGCGATGACCTTCCCGAAGTGCCGCTGGCAAAATCGTCGCGCTCGACGAGCGCCACTCTGAGTCCCCGCATAGCCGCATCGCGGGCGACACCGCAACCGGTAATACCGCCTCCAATTACGAGGACATCGAAATCGTCTTCGAGAATTCCAGGCATTGCAGTCGGTGTCGGAAAGGGCGTCGGGAACCCGAAGTATAAGGAATTTGACCGCAAGATTCGGATATCGCGCCCAGAGTGGCCCGCGCATCCTTCGTCATCGATAGAAGCAAAACGTTCAACAGTGAGGAACAGATGCAGGCATATCGCGTAGTTGCAGTCGGCGACCCGATCGCCGATGCCGTGCGCAGGACGATGAAATCTCCCGGGTACGGACATCCCGCTCACGTCGAAACCGCGACAGGCTATGGGCCTTGCCGCCAATGCCTGCGAACGTTCGTCATCGGAGTGGAGCGCCGGATCCTGTTCACATATGACGCTTTTCACGGGAAGGAGGATCTTCCGCTGCCGGGCCCCGTGTTCATTCACGAAGAGACGTGCCAGCGGTATCCCGAAGACGGGGGATTCCCGGTCGACATCCTTCCGCACAACCTGACACTCAATGCATACGGCGCCGGCCGCGAGCTCGTAGCGAAGAGGTACGTCCGTGACGGCATGGTCGAGCCCGAGCTTCGGCTTCTCCTCGCCGACCGGAACGTCGACTACATTCACGTGCGCGACACCGCCGCCGGCTGTTATGATTTTTGTATCGAACGAGCGAGCAAGAATGAAGGACAAAGTCAGATCGGCGCGGTCAATGGAGGCGACTCCCATGAATGAAGCAACGGCATGGGAGCTGGTGCTCCACAGGGACGCTTCGGCCGATGAGCGATTTCTCTACGGCGTAACCACGACCGGCATCTATTGCCGGCCTTCGTGTCCGTCGCGGAAGCCGAAGCGGGACAACATCGCGTTTTTCTCGTCGGTCGAAGCCGCGGAGCGGGCCGGATTTCGCGCCTGCCAACGCTGCCGCCCCAACCGCGCGAAGTCACCCAATACCGCGATTCAGCGTGTGCGCGACTACATCGACAACCACATCGCGGACCTGAGCGATGAAAGAATCACACTCGAGCGGCTTGGAGACGAGGCTGGTATGAGTCCATATCACTTACAGCGAAAGTTCAAGGAAGCACTGGGTCTTAGTCCTGCTCAGTACCTGAGAGCCCGCAAGAGCCAACGACTGAAGGACGAGCTCAAGCGCGGTGAGACCGTGAGTCGAGCTTCGTTTGGCGCCGGATACAGCTCCAGCAGCCGGGCTTACGAGGATGCGCCGGCCCACCTTGGCATGACACCGGCCAGCTACAAACGCGGCGGAGCCGGCGCTCAAATCGATTACGTGATCGTCACCACGTCGCTCGGATTTCTCCTCGTTGGGGCTACCGAACGGGGGGTGTGCGCGGTGACGCTTGGCGACGAGCCGGAGCACCTGGAGGCCGCGCTGGAGGAGGAGTACCCAGCCGCGACTCGAGTTCGCGCGAAAGATCCGTCGAACTCGCTTCGCACACTGGTAGAGGCGGTAGTCGCTTCAGTAGAGGGCTCGCATAAGGCGTCGGAAATCCCGCTTGATGTACAAGGCTCGGCGTTCCAATGGAAGGTCTGGCGAGAGCTGCAGAAGATCCCGTTCGGTGAGACGCGCTCCTACGCCGAGATCGCCGACGCGATCGGCTCGCCAAAGGCGGTGCGCGCGGTCGCCAGCGCGATCGCGAACAATCGCGTCGCGGTCATCATTCCTTGTCACCGCGTCATCCGCCAAAGCGGCGAGCTCGGCGGATATAGATGGGGACTCGAGCGCAAGCAGAGTTTGATTGCAAAAGAACAGGCCAGCAGAGGGAAGAGCACGTCCTAGATAGATAAACGGCGCCCGTCTAAGTTCCCTGCATGGCAACATTCGGGAACGGGCGCCGCGTCGCGATCGTCGCCGGCGTGAGAACGCCGTTCGCAAAAGCTGGCACGGCTTTAAAATCCATATCGGCAATCGACCTCGGAAAGCTCTGCGTCGCCGAGCTTCTCCAGCGTACGAATCTGGATGGCAAGGAAGTGCAGGGACTGGTGTTCGGCACCGTGATTCCGTCGGTCGTGTCGCCGAACATTGCCCGCGAAGTGTCGTTGATGCCGCAGCTGCCGAAGGGAGTGCAGGCCTTCACGGTCAGCCGGGCCTGTGCTTCAGCCAATCAGGCGATCACCGATGCTGCCGATCAGATAGCACTTGGCCATCTCGATGTCGCGATCGCCGGCGGGTCGGAATCGCTATCCAACATCCCGATCCTCCATTCAGCGGGAATGGCGGAGACGTTGGTATTGGCGTCGAAAGCCAAGTCCCTGCCGGGGCGTCTCAAGACGCTGGCGCGGCTGAGGCCGAAGGACTTCGTTCCCATCACGCCGGCAATCGCCGAGCCTTCGACCGGCGAGACGATGGGCCAGTCGGCCGAAAAAATGGCGAAGCTCAACGCCATAACGCGCGAAGAGCAGGATCATTTCGCGCTGCGGTCTCATCGTCTTGCCGCGGCCGGCACCGCGGACGGGCGCCTCACCAATGAGATCATGCCGGTGTACATCCCGCCGAAGTTCGAAAGCGTACTGACATCCGACAACGGCATTCGCGAAGACACGAGTTATGAGCAGCTCGCCGCGCTCAAGCCGGTCTTCGACCGAAAGTATGGCAGCGTCACTGCCGGCAACTCCTCACCGCTCACGGACGGCGGCGCCTGCGTTCTGCTGATGGAAGAGGAAAAGGCAAAGGCGCTCGGCTACGCTCCCCTTGGAATCATCAGATCGTACGCGTACGCCGCGCTCGATCCGGGGGAGCAGCTGCTTCAGGCACCGGTGCTCGCGGCTCCCGTCGCTCTGAAACGGGCGGGGCTGATTCTCCAGGACATCGATCTGGTCGAGATGCACGAAGCGTTTGCCGCGCAGGTGTTGTCCAACCTGAAGGGTTTCGAATCAAAATGGTGGGCGGAACGAGCCGGATTCTCCGAGCCAGTCGGTGAAGTGGATCGCGCCAAGCTCAACGTGATGGGCGGCTCGATTGCGATTGGGCATCCGTTCGGCGCCACGGGCGCCCGGATCACGACCACACTGCTGCACGAATTGCGTCGGCGCGGCGGCCAGTTCGGCCTGATGACCGTGTGCGCGGCCGGAGGGATGGGCTTCGCCATGGTGGTGGAGAGAACGCGATGAGCTCAGCATCGGAAGTGTCCATCGGCGGCCTGGTCGGGACGCGCTGGCATCCCGCGCTTTCCGTCGAGGTGACTGATGGAATCGCGGTCATCACTTTCGATCTTCCCAACGAGTCGGTCAACAAGCTTAGCCGAGCCGTAAAGGATGAATTCGTTGCGCTCGTCGCGCGACTCGAGCAGGACCCGACGGTGCAGGGAGCCGTATTCATCAGCGGGAAGCCCGACGTCTGGATTGCCGGCGCTGACATCGAGGAATTCCTCCAGCTGAAAACCGCCAGCGACGCCGAACGATTGAGTCGTGACGGGCAAATGTTGCTGGACTCGGTGGAGAATCTTCGCGTACCGATCATCGCGGCAATTCATGGTGCCTGTCTGGGCGGCGGATTGGAGACGGCGCTCGCCTGCAGGTATCGCATTGCCACCGACCATCCGAAAACGATTCTCGGTCTTCCCGAAGTGCAGCTGGGGCTGATTCCCGGCGCTGGCGGCACGCAACGTCTGCCGCGCCGCATCGGACTCACCAACGCGCTCGACCTGATCCTCACCGGCAAGCACGTCCGCGCCAAGAAGGCGCTGCAGCTCGGTCTGGTTGACGAGCTGGTGCATCCCTCGATCCTTCGCAGCGTGGCGATCCAGCGCGCCCGCGAGGTGGCCGAGGGAAGAAGGAAGAGTGAGAAACACGCGGGCGGCGTGAAGGGAATTCTTCTGGACGGCAATCCGGCGGGCCGCGCCATCGTTTTGCGAAAGGCGAGGGAGCAGACGCTGGCGAAATCACGGGGTCATTATCCCGCGTTGCTGGCGGCGATCGACGTCGTTGCCGCCGGCTACGAGCGCGGTCAGGCACACGGATATCGCGAGGAGTCCCGCCGTTTCGGAGAGATGGCGATGACCGACGTGTCACGACAGCTCATCTTCCTGTTCTTCGCGACGAACGAGCTCAAAAAAGACCCGGGAGTCGATCCGGCGCAGTATCCCGAGTTGCCGGTGTCCGACTTCGAGCCGCTGCCGGTCCAGAAAATCGCCATTATCGGGGCCGGCTTCATGGGCGCGGGCATCGCGTCCATTGCCGTCCAGCACGGCAGCCTGGTACGGCTCAAGGACGCGGATCACTCGCGCGTCGCCAAAGGTTACGCCGCCGTCCGTGACGTTCTGAAAGAGCGGCTGACGAAGAAGCAGATCACCAGGGTCCAGTACAGCGATTACATGGCGCTGCTCGGCGGCACCGTCGATTACTCCGGATTCGGCAATGTCGATCTGGTGATAGAAGCGGTGTTCGAGGATCTCGCCATCAAGCACCAGGTGCTGCGCGAGACGGAAGCGGCGATCACCCCGACGGCGATATTCGCGACGAATACCTCCACCATTCCGATCAGCCTCATCGCCCAGGCATCCAGTCGCCCGGAACGCGTGCTGGGCATGCACTTTTTCTCACCGGTGCACAAGATGCCCCTGGTGGAAGTGATCACGACTGAAGAGACGCATCCACAGGTAGTCGCAACCGCTGTTGCCTACGCCAAGAAGCTCGGCAAGACGGTGATCGTCGTGAACGACGGCCCCGGGTTTTACGTAAACCGGATTCTTTCGCCGTACATCAACGAAGCGGGAATCCTGCTCGATCAAGGCGTGGCGATTGACATCATCGACAAGGCCCTCGTCAATTTCGGATTCCCGGTGGGTCCGATCACGCTCATCGACGAAGTCGGCCTCGATGTCGCGGCGAAAGCAGGGAAGATCATGGCGGATGGTTTCCCGGACAGGATGCAGCCCGCCAAATCGCTGCAGGCCGTGGTGGCCTCCGGAAGGTACGGGAGAAAATCGAGCAAGGGTTTCTACCTTTACGACAAGGAAGGCAAGAAGGGCGAAGTGGATCCTTCAGTCTACTCGCTGTTCCTTGCGCCTGGTGCGATCCCGGTGGTCAAATCGATCACTCCTCCCACAGCGCCGGAGACACCGGGGATTCCGGAGATGCCGGCCGTTCAGGTCCAGCAGCGGACAGTCCTGGCGATGCTCAACGAAGCGGCGCGCTGCCTGAGCGACGGAATCATCCGATCGCCCCGGGACGGGGATGTTGGAGCGGTTTTCGGAATCGGATTCCCACCGTTTCGAGGTGGCCCCTTCCGGTACATGGACTCGCTTGGAATTCACGTCGTGGTGCAACGTCTCGAGGATCTCAACGCCCGCTTCCCCGGACGGTTCGAGCCCGCCGATCTCCTCATCGAGATGGCGCGTCGCAGGCAGGTCTTTTACCCCGACGAGCGCTCGTGAGAGCAGGAGTACTTACCGAAGTGCGCTCGTCCCTGATCGTGATTCTGGCAGCAATCGGAACGGCTTGCGCCCATGGGGTGTCGCATCCGATAACTCCCGCCGACTATCCGCGTACCCGCCCCGAGCTCACTCGATACGCGGAGACTTCGCGCTACGCCGACGTGCGAAAGTTTCTCGATTCTCTCCGGATTATCGGTGCGCCACTGCGATTCGGATCGATCGGCAAAACAAACGAAGGTCGAGACATCCCGTACGTAATTGCATCGCGACCATTGGTGGCGTCGCCATCGGAGGCCAGGCAGCTGGGTCGCCCGATAATTTACGTGCAGGCCAACATCCACGCCGGTGAGGTCGAGGGCAAAGACGCGCTGCTGGCATTGCTCCGCGATCTTACTTTTGCGAGCAAACCCAACGCTCTCGATTCGATCGTGCTGATCGCCGTGCCCATTTACAACGCCGACGGCAACGAACGATTCGCTCCCCAGTCCACTAACCGCACCGAGCAGAACGGGCCGGAGCTGGTCGGCATCCGCGCCAACGCCCAGAACCTCGACCTCAATCGCGACTATGTAAAGGCGGAAGCGCCGGAGACGCGCGCTTCGCTGGCGATGTTCAACACCTGGGATCCCGACGTCTTCGTCGATCTGCATACCACCGACGGCAGCTTTCACGGCTACGCTCTGACTTATTCGCCTTCGCTCAGTCCCGCCGCTGTCTTTGGCGGCATCTATGCGCGCGACTCGCTGCTGCCGGTCCTGCGGGCGCGCATGCGAAAAAACGGATTCGAGATTTTCGACTACGGAAACTTCGTATCCGACGAGCGGCCTCCCATCGCCGATACCAGCGTTCGCGAAGCATGGGCGACGTATGATTCGCGACCACGCTTCGGCACCAACTACTATGGTATTCGCGGCCGCATTGGTATCCTGAGCGAGGCCTACTCACACGATTCACTCTCGCGGCGAATCGCTTCCACATACGCGTTCGTCAACGAGATTCTTTCGCTTGTGGCGCAGAAAGGCAGCGCAATTCGTTCGTTGAGCGCGCGGGCGGACAGCCAGCCGCTTGCCTGGGGCCGATCGCCTGACTCGCTGCAGATGATCCCCATCCGATCTGAGCTTACCGCGACGCCCCGCAAGATGGATGTAATCAAGGAAGATCTGCTCAAGACTGGTGATTCCACGCGTTCGCAGCCGGGGGTTCCCAAAGGCGAGCGACGGTCGGGCATCTTCAAGGCGATCCCGATGCCCGTTTACGATCGCTTCACCTCCACGCTCAATCGCGTCCCACCTGCTGTCTACGTCCTCTCGCCGCGCGACACCGCCGCGGTGGCTCTACTACGCCTCCACGGTATTCGCGTCGATCGGTCGGACTCGGCGTGGACGGCACGCGGCGAGGCGTTCACCATTGACTCGATCATCACATCGCCCCGTCCATTCCAGGGCCATCGCGAGGTCCGTCTCCGGGGAAGGTGGGAGCGGGGATTGCAGGGACTTCCGCCGAAGTCATTTATCGTTTCGACTGCTCAGCCGCGCGGGACGTTGATCGTCTATCTGCTCGAGCCCGAGAGCGAGGACGGATTTGTCACCTGGAATCTTTTCGACTCAGAGCTGAAAAAGGGTGGACGATATCCAGTGACGAGAATCTTCGACCTCTCTCGTCGGGGGCGCGCGGTGACGCGCCGCTCTTCCGCTTCCGCTTTACAGCAACCACAGGACTAAATGCTTCGCAGCGCACTGCTCTACCTCTCCGCGCAACCCCGGATCTTCAAGTTCGTTCGCAACAATCGGGTTGCGAAGAGCTTTGCCGACCGATTCGTCGCCGGCGAGACTCTGGACACGGCACTGGCCGCCGTCGCGCGACTCAATGCCCGCGGCATAACCGCCTCCCTGGATCTCCTCGGGGAAAGTGTTCACAACGAAACCGAGGCGCGCTCAGCGGGTCAGGAGTACCTGACTATGCTCGATCGAATCCACGAGCGAAAAGCCGATGCCAACGTGTCCGTCAAGCTCACAGCAATGGGGCTGGACATCTCCGAGGAGCTCTGCGTCGCGATCATGCACAAGATCCTCCAGCGGGCGCGCGATTACGGGACGTTCGTGCGCATCGACATGGAATCGAGCGAATACACCCAGCGCACGCTCGACCTGTTCGAGCAGCGACTCTATCCCGCTTACAGGGAGAACGTGGGCATCGTGCTCCAGAGTTATCTATATCGGACTTTCGCCGATGTTCAGCACGCCAGCCTCCTCAAGGCGCGCGTGCGGATCTGCAAGGGCGCGTATAAGGAGCCGGAAACTGTCGCCTTTCCCGCGAAGAAGGACGTCGATGCAAACTATGTGAAGTCGATGCAGGAGCTGATGTCGAAGGGCAATTATCCGGGAATTGCCACCCACGACGAGGCGATCATCAAAGAAGCGAAGCGATACGCCAAAGCCAACGACATCCCTGCCAACCGCTTCGAGTTTCAGATGCTGTACGGCGTGCGGCGCGATCTTCAGGATCGCCTGGTGCGTGAGGGGTATCGCATGCGGGTCTACGTGCCGTTCGGCACTCAGTGGTACCCTTACCTGATGCGCCGTCTTGCCGAGCGGCCGGCGAACGTCGCGTTCCTCACCGGCAACGTCGTGAAGGAAATGGTCGGCAGGCGTCGCTGAGAATGGGACGGTTCATTCCCCCCGATCACTCGAAGGGAGATCCGAACACCATCGGCGGGTACATGGCCGTGCACGATCGTCCCGCCGCGTTCGAGGGAAGCGACGGCGCATCGTACAGCGTGGAAATCGTGAGCGACCTGAGCGGCGAGAAGGATCGCCCTTTCGCCGCGTACCTTCTGTTCGTCCGTTGGAGACACGGCGATCCCGTCGCCAGCGGACATCTGGAGACGGAGTTCCTCGCCTACGCACCGAGCGAGGGAGAAGCGCGCGAGATAGTCGGCGCGATGCGTCTCAACGACGTAAAGTCGAGGCTCGATGCCCTCATCAAGGCCAGGCGCGTCGACGAGCGGCCGTGGTGGGACGAAATGCGCAGTGAGGACAATTGACGCGTAAAGAAGGTATCGTGCTGAAAGGGACAGGTGGTGTCTGGCACGTCCGCGCCGATACGGGAGAAACCCACACCGCGTCCTTGCGCGGAAGGCTGAAGCAGGAGCGCGAAGAAACGAGAAAGCTGGCAGTCGGCGACCGGGTAATCCTGGAGATCGATCAGCGCGGCGAGCACTGGGCGATCGCCGACATCCTGCCCCGGCATTCGCAGCTCGCCCGCCGCGCACCCGGTGAAGGACCAGGTGAGCGCATCGTCGCGGCCAATGTCGATCAGGTCGTGGTGGTTTTCTCCGCCGCGAAGCCGGAGCCGCACCGAAGGATGCTCGACCGGTTTCTCGTAATCGCCGAGGCAAACTCGCTGGATGCGCGGGTTGTCGTCAACAAGATCGAGCTCGTCGACAGAGAGGTAACCGAGCACACATTCGGCGATTACTCCGCCGCCGGCTATCCCGTTCATTTCACCAGCGTGAAGCAGCGAACCGGGCTCGACGAGCTGCACGATCAGCTAGCCGGTAAGACCTCCGTGCTGACCGGACCATCCGGTGTCGGCAAATCATCCTTGATGAACGCGATGTACCCGGGACTCGATTTGCGCGTGGGCGAGATCAGCGAGTCGGTGAACAAGGGCCGTCACACCACGGTCGGCGCGCTGCTTCATCCACTGCCCGACGCTGGATACGTGGTGGACTCACCGGGCCTGCGCGAAGTCGGAATGTGGGGTCTGGCTTCCGAGCATCTCGACGAGTGCTTCCGCGAATTCCGGCCCCACATCCCACTGTGCCGCTTCGGCAACTGTACTCATCGCGTCGAGCCGGGTTGCGCGGTGCGCGCGGCGATCGAGAAGGGCGCGATCAGCGCCGAGCGGTACGACAGCTATTTGCGCCTGCGAGAGGAGATGGAGGATTCCGAGCGGAAGCGGGCGCCGAAAAACCTCAGGAAGAGGTCGTAGCCACGACGCGAGCTACGAGATCTCCACCGTCCAATCGATCTGCAAATCCGGCCTCAGGGTATCACGGACCGAGCAGTATTTATTCGTGGACAGCTCGATCGCCCGCAACGCCTTCTCTTTCTCGATCCCTTCCCCGCTCATCCGGAAATTGAGCGTGATGTGCCGATATCGCCGCGGCACCGTATTGACGCGCTCTCCCACGACATCGATCTCCAGTGATTTTAGCGGTGTCTTCTGCTTAGCGAGGATGTCGATGACATCGTATGAGACGCAGGTTGCCAGGGCGCTCAGAAGTACTTCGGGCGGACTCTGCCCCGTTTCTCCCTCGCCATCGATACGAGCCGTCGGTCCTCCCGGGCGACCAGCTTCGAAGCGATGGGCGCCCACCCATTGAACGTGAATGAGCGACGGTTTCGCCGTCGTTTGTGCTGGTGCCGGAGCCGTCACCGCTCAGGTCCTGTTTCGATGGGAGCGCGCACCGCGTTGCCCCACTCAGTCCAGCTTCCGTCGTAATTCCTGACGCGATCGTAGCCGAGGAGATAGGTGAGAACGAACCAGGTGTGCGACGACCTCTCACCGATACGGCAATAGGCGATGATGTCGTCATTTTTTCGGAGGCCCTTCTCGCCCTCGTAGATCGCCCGCAACGAGTTCGCGTCCTTGAAGCTGCCGTCCGGATTCGCCGCGCGCGCCCACGGCACGCTGCGCGCGCCCCTGATATGGCCGCCGCGAAGGGTACCTTCCTGCGGGTAGTCGGGCATGTGTGTCCGCTGCCCGGTGTACTCCTCCGGCGAACGCACATCTATCAGCGGCCGTCCCTCCGCCGAATGCTCGAGGACCTGCTTGAAGAAGGCGCGGATGGATTCGTCGGAGCGACGCGGCGCCTTGTAGCTGGTCTTCGGGAAAGATGGAACCTCCGTATTGAACGGGCGTCCCTCCTGCTCCCACTTTATCCTGCCGCCGTCAAGGAGCTTCGCATTGGTGAACCCGAACAGCTGGAACACCCAAAAAGCGTAGGCGGCCCACCAGTTGTTCTTGTCCCCATAAAAAACGACGGTGGTGTTCTCGTCGATTCCTTTCTGGCGCAAAAGCTTCTCGAACTCGGTGGAGGATACGTAATCGCGAAGCACCGGATCGTTGAGATCGAGGTGCCAGTCCACCTTCTGTGCGCCTGGAATGTGGCCGGTGTCGTAGAGCAGAACATCTTCGTCGCTCTCGATGATTCTGATTGCCGGATCGTCCAGATGCTCGGCGAGCCACCCCGTGCTCACGAGAACTTCAGGGTGCACGTATCCCTTGCCGGCAATGCTCGAGTCGATGGCTTCTGTGTTGGTAGTAATTGTCGCCCCCATGGTCAGCTCCTGAAAAGGAGAGCTACTGCATAATCAAGCCAGCCTCCCGCTCATGCAAGTGCGGGACGCTCCATCTTCGGCGGTCAACTGAGCTGCCGCGAAGGGTGGACAGCGTGGCGCAAGCTGTATCTTTGCTGAATGAGCGAGCGAACGCAGCCGGAAATGGAGCCGTACTCTCGTCATGTGCTCGTGTGTACGGGAGATTTCTGCTCCCCGGATCGCCGCGGCCGGCAGATCTACTCTTTGCTCGCCGAGCTGCTGCAGCGAGAGGATCTTCTATTCGGACCTCGGCGCGTGAAGCGCGGAGAGACGCCTTGTCTCGGCGTCTGCACAGAAGGGCCGATCGTCGTCATTTATCCGGAAGGCGTGTGGTACTCACGAGTGACTCCGGCGCTGCTGGAACGGATCGTCGTCGAGCACCTGAAACACGGGAAGCCTGTAGCCGAGGCCGTTTTCCATCGGCTCTAATGTTTATTCCGTCATTGCCTTAGTTTTCACGGCACAACAGGTATTCCTAGCAGTGACACCGCCCAATCCATTCAATCCACGCAGGCTCGCGCTCGGCGCGGCGAAAAAACTGATCTTCGAGAATGAGGATCCGGAGACTGCGCTGCAACGCATCGCCGGCCTCTCATCAATCGACAATCGCGACGCTTTGAGTCCGGAGAGCAAGTCAATGTCACGCACGCGCAGTACGATTCTGGAGAATCTCGACGAGATGTACCGCGAAGCCTTCGAGCGGGCAAAGGCGTCGGGCGATCAGAGCCAGATGGCGACCCTGGATTTCGCGTACCGGCGCGAGCAGCTCTACTTCGAGATCCTTCTCGACGTTCGCGACGCGCTTGAGCGTCGCTAGTCTCTCCAGGGCTCCAGTGCCGAGGTCCCGGTGAACACACTCTGGGGCTGGATCGGATTCAACGCCGTTGTCCTTTCGATTCTCGCGCTCGACCTTGGCGTTCTTCACAAACGCGGGAAGAAGGTCTCCGTCCGGGAAGCGGCGATCTGGAGCGGCGTCTGGGTTGCCCTCTCGCTCTCTTTCGCTTTCGCCATCTATCGCACGATGGGGAAGCAGTCGGGTCTCGAGTTCTTGACGGGATATCTGATCGAGTACGCGCTCTCCGTCGACAACATTTTCGTCTTCGTTCTGATCTTCACCTACTTCAATGTCCCGGAGAACAACCAGCACCGGGTCTTGTTCTGGGGCATCATCGGCGCCCTGGTGCTGCGCGGCGTAATGATCGTCGCCGGCTCCGCCCTCGTAACTCGATTTTCCTGGACGCTCTACATTTTCGGCGCGTTTCTCGTCTTTACCGGCATCAGGATGGCACTTCAGAAGGACGAAGCCGCCTACAATCCGGAGCACGATCCGGTGCTGCGGCTATCGCGCAAGCTGATCCCGGTGACCAATGACTTTCACGGCGACAAGTTCTTCATCCGGCAGCCGAGCCCGAAGGGGGGCGACCGGTTGGCCGCGACACCGCTCTTTATTGTGATGGTGATCGTCAATACCACCGATATCATCTTTGCCACCGATTCGATTCCCGCGATTTTCGCCGTCACGCGCGATCCTTTCATCGTTTACACATCGAACATCTGCGCCGTTCTCGGCTTGCGCGCGCTCTATTTTCTCCTCGCCGGTGTGGTCGACAAATTTGCCTACCTCAAGCTTGGCCTCGCGGTCGTTCTGATTTTCATCGGGCTGAAGATGCTCCTCGAGCACTTCATTCATATTCCGATCGTGGCGTCGCTGGGTACCGTAGGGGGGATTCTGGGAGCCTCGATCCTGGCTTCGATCAAATGGCCGAAAGAGGGAGAAGGGCACTAATTCTGCCCTTCGGGTTACCCTTACCCGGAAGGGGCCGTCTTTTAGCAGTACTACCTACCGTCTCACCCAAACATTCGAGATTTCAGCATGAATCCTTATCAGCGCCTGTTTTCTAGCGCGCTTTTAGCGCTCGCTCCGCTATCGTTGGCCGGCGCCCAGAGTGCGGGAAAAACTCTGGCGATGGATTTCCGCACTTCCATTTCCATTCAGGGAGCGCCGGATACGACCGTAATGCTGGGCCACGCAGTAGGCTCGGTGGAGAAGATGCGGCTTGATGTTAGTGGAGCGGCCGCCAAAGTCAGTCCGCTGAAGACCGACAGCGTCAGCATGATCGTGACGGACAGCGGAAAGACGATCACCTACCTCGATGCGAAGAACAACCAGTATATGCGCGTTCGACCCAGCGAGATCGTCAGCAAGGCGCAGCAGATGAGCGGAATGAAGATGGAATTCTCGGGAACGGAGGCGAAGGTCGACAACCTCGGCTCGGGCCCCACGATTCTCGGACATCCGACAACGCATTACCGAGTCGCGACGGGGATGACCATGACCGTCAGCGCGAAGGGTATGCAGCAGTCGGTAAAAATCGCCAGCACCACCGACAGCTACTACGCCAACGACATCATCGGCAATCTCAACCCGTTCGCGAGCCTGAGCGGGAGCGACATGGCCAACATGTTCGGGTCGGGTAATGCCGAATTCGCGCAAAAGCTGAAAGCGGCGCAGGCAAAACTGCCGAAGGGTACACCGCTCCGCGCCGCGAGCTCCGCGACCATCGTCGCGCAGGGCCAGACGCGTGTGACGACCACCGCGGCCGAGGTTACCTCGGTCAAGTGGGTGAACGCTGATCCGAAAGCGTTCGAGATCCCGGCCGGCTACACTGAGGCAGCAGTTCCAGGAATGATGGGTGCCTCCAACGCGACTCAGCCAAAGTAAGCGCGTCTTTCTCGCGCATGAAAAAGGGGCGGCTCGATGAGCCGCCCCTTTTTTTGCATCACCTGACTAGTACTTCACTATCTCCTCATAGGCGCGTTTGAAATCCTCCACCTGCGGGAGGATTGCGTCCTCGAGACGCGGGGCGTAACCCACGAAGGTGTCAGTCGATGCGATGCGCTTGACTGGCGAATCGAGCCAGGCGAAGCACTCGTCGGCGATTGCCGCCGCGATCTCGGCGCCGTATCCCCACGACAATGAGTCCTCGTACGCGACGATGACGCGGGAGTTCTTCTTCACGGATTCGAACACCGTGTCGCGGTCCCACGGGCTCAGTGTGCGCAGATCGATCACCTCGACCGAGATACCGCTTTCAGCGACCGCGTTCGCTGCCGTGACCGCTCGCTGCACGGTCGCGCCATAAGTGACCACCGTCACGTCCGTGCCCTCGCGTACCACCTTCGCTTTGCCGAAGGGGATCATGAAATTCGGGCCGGGATACGCAGACTTGTTGTAGATCTGCCGGTAAAGGTTCTTGTGCTCGAGGAAGATCACTGGATCGTCGCAGCGGATCGCGGTACGCAACAGGCCATTGGCATCGAGGGCGGTCGCCGGGCACACCACCCGCAGTCCGGGACAATGCGTGAACAGCGTCGCTCCGGTCTGAGAGTGATAAATCGCCCCGCGGATGTAGCCGCCATAGGTGGTGCGCACGACCAGCGGTGCCGAAAAATTGTTGTTGGAGCGCCAGCGCATCGTCGCCAGCTCGTCACGTAGCTGCATGTAGGCGGTCCAGATGTAATCGAAGAACTGGACTTCGACGACTGGCTTGAACCCGCGGATCGCCAGCCCGATCGCCCGACCGACGATGTTCGCTTCGGCAAGCGGTGAGTTGTAAACACGCGCGCCACCGAACTCCTTCTGCAGCCCCCACGTCACCTTGAACACCCCGCCCTTGCCCTTGACCTTGCCGAGGTATTCCTCGCGTGATACGTCGGCGACGTCCTGCCCGAAGACGAGAATCTTCTCATCCCGCCGCATCTCGTCCTTCATGCAGGAGTTCAGCAGATCGACCATCGTCGTCGGCTCACCGGAGAATTGCGGGTCGTCCTCGGTGTCGAACTGCTCGCTCGTCGGGTCTACGTCCGGAGAATAGACGCCGTAATACACAGTCTCCGGACCCGGCTGCGACTGCGCCAGCGCGTCGTCAGTCGCGGCCAGCACGACCGCGTCGACATCCTTCTGTATCTCCTTGATTTCTTCTTCGGTCGCGTGCCCCTCGCTGACCAGCCACTTCGGGAACTGCGTCACCGGATCCCGTGCGGCGTCGGCTTCCCGCTCGGCGGGCGGCCGGTACAGCTTCTCGTCGTCTGACAGGGAATGCGAGTACGGTCGAATCACATGGGCGTGGACGAGCGCTGGACCTTTCCTCTGTCTCGCGTAATCGACTGCTCGCTGCAGCGCATCGTAGCTCGCGAGCAGATCGCAGCCGTCGACTTCCTCGATGTACAGATCGGGGAACGAACGAACCAGCTTCGAAATACTTCCGCCGGCGGTGTTGACCTCGACCGGTACCGAGATGGCGTAGCCGTTGTCTTCGACCAGATAGACGGCGGGCAGCTTGAGATTGCAGGCCGTGTTGAGTGATTCCCAGAACTCGCCTTCGCTCGTCTGGCCTTCGCCGGTTGAGATGAAGACGACCTCGTCCTTCTTGAATCCCTCGGTAATGTTGAGGAGCCCGGCCCGAAAGCTTGCTTCAGCGCTACCGACGCCCTGGAGGAACTGAGTCCCAGTCGGTGAAGACGCCGAGACAATGTTGTAGGCTTTGTGGCCCCAGTGACTGGGCATCTGCCGGCCACCCGAAGCGGGATCGATCGCGGCTCCCACCGCTTCGTACAACATTTCGGCGGGCGTAACGCCAAGGGCCAGGCAGAGCGCGCGGTCGCGATAGTAGGTATAGAACCAGTCGTAGGCCGACTTGAAAATCATCCCCGCGGCGGTCAGCACCGCCTCGTGCCCGGCGCCCGAGATCTGGAAAAAGATCTTGTTCCCTGCCTTCAGCTGAACCTCTTTGTCATCCAGGCGCCGGGAGAGCAGCATGTTGCGGTACGCGGCAACCAGCTGCTCAGGTGTAAGTCGGGCGCTTGCTGATCCCGCTGACGCTTTCCGGTCGGGAAGGGTTCTGGTGGCCATGATTCTCCGGCGGGTGGTTCAAACTCTCATCAAAAAATAGCAGGTGCCGGACCCATTAGGGCATCGGGAACCGCAGACTGCACGGCCTCAGCGACCTGATATGCCACCCGGTTGCCAGGTGGCCGATTTCCTGCCCAGACTTGAGTGTCCTCACCGCGGGAGTCCCACATGCTGGCAAGAATAGTTCGATCGATGGCGCTCATTTCAGTGCTCGTCGGATGCGTCCAGGGCGCAACGGGTGGGCCACAGGATCCAAATGGTGACAAGGTGGTCTTCACCGGAGATCAGAAAACCGATCGGGCGCAGATCGCCGCGCTGGAGGATCAGGCAAAGGCGCTGGTAAAGACCGACGGCTGTACATCGGCAGACCAATGCCGCACCGCGCCGGTGGGATCCAGAGCGTGCGGCGGGCCACGCTACTATCTGGTTTATTGCTCGCGCACTACTGATTCGGCCGTTCTGTATCGCAAGCTCGACGCGGTGGCCGCGGCGGAGCGTGAGTTCAATACCAGATACCAGGTGATGTCGACCTGCGAATTCCGCACGCCGCCGAACATTGGTCTGGTTGGAGGATCCTGCCAGGCGCAGACAGCGCAAGCTCCCCAGGCTCCCTGAGTTAGTAATCCACTGGGCGGAGGTACGACTCACCGATTCCCGTTGGACTCACGAGCGCGACGGTCGGCAGCTTGCGCTTCCAGTGCGTTCCCGCCAGCCGCTTTCTGACAAGCTCGACTTTCTTCGGATCGAACCCTCGTGATGCGAGCGCGGCGGGACTGTAACCGCTGATCAGCCAGTTCAGAATCTCGTCGGCTTCGGCGTAGCTGAGTCCAAAATCTCCTTCGTCGGTCTGTCCCTCAATCAGGTCAGCGGAGGCTGGTTTCTGGATGATCACGTCGGGAACGCCGATGAACTTCGCGAGCTGCCAGACCTGGGTCTTGAACAAATCCCCGAGCGGGTTGATTGGCGGTGAATCGTCGGCGTGCCAGGTGAAGTAGCCGAGCAATCGTTCGGTCTTGTTACCGGTGCCGACAGGCAGCGCGTGGTACTTCGCCGACTGGTCGAAAAGAACGATCATCCGCTCCCGCGCCATTACGTTGCCGCGTCGCGCCGGATCAGCGTCCTTCTCGTTGGCGAGATAGCCATCCACGGCCGGCGAGATGTCGATAGTTCTCGACTGAACGCCGAGGGCATCGATCACGAGCTGCGCGTGCGCCAGAGAATCCGGATTCGACGTCCTATAGGGCATCCGAACCGCGACGACGTTCTCGGCGCCCAGAGCCCGGGCGGCAAGGAAGGTAGTTACTGCTGAATCCACTCCGCCCGAGAGTCCAACGACAGCCTTGGTGAAGGAACGACGCTCGAACTCTTCCCGGAGAAATGAGACCAGCCAGCCGGCGGTGAGCTCGGGGTCGATGTCGAGAGGTGGCGGGCCCGCGGCGGTGGTTTTTGCGCGCATCACCGGCAGCGGTTCGCTGCCGTTGCGACTGGCAATCGGACGCCTCGAAGTCTCTTCGGTGGAAGGCGCGTCGGCCCGCTCGCCGTCGCCGTGGCGGCCAGCTGGAGTGAGCGGCCCACCTTCAGTGGGAGCATCGTCGTAACTCAAAACCATTCGTTCGCCGGCCTGAATCCTGTCGACGGTGCGCATCAGGTGCGGCATCATCGTTTGCAGATCGGTGAGGAGCGGAGTGTCGGAGCGTGCGCGCGTCAGATCCTGAGGGTCGAGCGAAATGGACATGATCGTCTCGTCCCACAAGGGAGCTTGCGCGCGGACTTCCCCGTGTGGTCCACACACAATCGATCCGCCCGAGAAAGTCTTTCCGCCTTCCGTGCCGACGAGATTGACGAGCGCGACGAACACGCCGTGTTCTTCGGCGATGTCCCGGGCGAGACGCTCCCAACGTTTGAGATTGGCTGGAACCGGTCCCTCGTCCTCACGGGGCCAAACACCGCGAGCCGGCGATGCGGAGACTATGAACAGTATCGTCGCTCCGTCGAGCGCGGCGACGGTGCCGGTGAGGCTGTGCCACGCGTCTTCACAGATCAACACAGCCGCGCGGCCCCAATCGGTGTCGAAGGCGCGGACCTCGAAGCCGCGGTCCACAAATCGCTCTTCGTCGAACAAGCCGTAAGTCGGCAGGAACAGCTTGCGGTGGACGTGCCTGATGAGGGGTTCCTCGCCCCCCAGCGTCACATAGAGCCCACTATTATAGAAAGCGTTGTTCCACACCTCGTAAAACCCAATGCACACATCGAGCGTCCGCGGGGTATTAACCGCGCTGGCGTACTGAGCCTGGAGGTCGCGCGCGAGGGCCCCGGCTGTCAGCGCGACGTCACGCACTCCGCCTTCGACGAAGTACCCGGTGAGGGCTGTCTCGGCGAAGACGGCGACATCGGGCCTCGGCTCGAGGGCGTCTATTTGCGAAAAAATGCCCGAAAGGCGGGCGAGGTTGGCAGAATAGTCGCCCTTTCGCGGCTTGAACTGGACTACGGCGAGATGAATAGAGCGATCCATCCATCTGAAGTTGCCATAGCGCAGAGGTACAATCAACCGCTGCGCAGGCTGCTGCTTGCTGCGTTGCTGTTTACGCCGGCTGTCGTTGGCGCGCAGCAGCCCACCCAGGCGGATACCGAGGCCTGGACAATCGTTCCCATGCCACAGGCATCCCTTGTTCTGGCGCGGGATGGGACGCTCATTGGCGAGATCGGCAAGGAGATTCGCACCAGCGTATCGATCAAATCCCTGCCGAAGTACCTGCCGCAGGCGTTCGTGGCGGTCGAAGACCACCGCTTTTATCAGCACGATGGCGTCGACGTGGTCGGCATCGCCGGCGCGCTCAAGGACAACATCTTCGGGGAGCGCCGCGGCGCCAGCACCATCACCCAGCAGCTCGTCGGCAATATGCATCCGACGCTCATCGATCGCACCGACCGTAGCCTTGGTAGAAAGCTCAGTGAACAGGCGGCCGCGCGCGAAATGGAAAAGCACTACACGAAGGATCAGATTCTGGAAGCGTATCTGAATCAGATTCCGTTCGGCCACGGCTGGTACGGTATCGAGAGTGCGGCTCGCCACTATTTCGGAAAGAGCGCATCGAAGCTGTCACTCGCCGAAGCCGCATCGCTGGCGGCGATGCCGAAGGGGCCGGCGCTCTACGACCCGCTCAAGTATGCTGACCGGGTTATCAAGCGCCGTAACGTCGTTCTGTCGTTGATGGCGGATCAGGGATTCATCACTCAGGCCCAGGCGGCAAGCGCAAAGGCAGCGCGTCTCACCACTACGCCAAACGGAGGCTATTCGGCGTATTCGCCCTGGTTCGTGGATGTCGTCCGCGTCCAGGCGACGCGCGCGGGGATTCCTGTCGGCCAGGGCGGCTATCGCATCTACACCAGCCTCGATCCCAATCTCCAGAATGCCGCAACGACTGCGCTGGCCGAGGAAACCGCGGCCCTCGAGGCCCAGTCTGGTTACGGACACCCGAGGTACAATCCCGGCGCGAAGTCAGCATCGAACCCGAGTCGGACGACTGACTATCTCCAGGGAATGGTCGTCGCCATGGACCCGACCTCCGGTGATGTGCGCGCACTCGTCGGTGGGCGCGACTACAGCGATTCGCAATTCGACCGCGCCGTCGACGGAATGCGCCAGCCCGGCTCGTCGTTCAAGCCGATTGTCTATGCGCTGGCAATCGCCGATAGCATCACGGCGAACACCATCTTCGCCGACACTGCCATCACGATCAATCTTCCCAACGGGAACGTGTACAGCCCGGAGAACTCCGATGGTGATTTTCTGGGGCCGCTGACCCTGCGCGAGGCATTGGCCAAATCGAGGAACGTTGTCGCGGTCCAGCTCGGCCAGAGGCTGGGAATGGATTCCGTCGCCAACCTCGCGCGACGCATGGGCCTGACCTCGAAGGTCGCGCCATATCCGTCGAGCGCGATTGGAGCTTCCGTCGTTCAGCCGCTCGATCTCGTTGCCACCTACACCACCTTCGCCAACCTCGGCACACCCGTCGAGCCGCGCTTCATATACCGTATAGAAGACCCGAACCGGAAAGTCGTACTCACCCGCGACGTGACAGCTCTGGCGCCCGCGCTGGACTCACGGGTGACTTACGTCATACGCGACATGATGCGTGATGTGGTGGAGCGCGGAACCGCCTCCAGCATTCGTCGCTACCTCCCGGCATCCATTCCCGTGGCCGGAAAAACCGGAACGACCAACGACAACTCCGACGTCTGGTTCGTCGGGCTCACACCGGATCTTGTCGCCGGTGTCTGGCTCGGCTTCGACAAGCCCGTTACGATCACCCCCGGCGCCGCAGGCGGATCTCTCGCCGCTCCAGTCTGGGGCAAAATGGTCGCGCGCTATTACGCCGCCCGTCCCGAGCTCATCACCTCGCGCTCCACGGATCCGTGGGCGCCGCCTGTTGGAGTGATCTACGGCGATGTTGATCGCGCGACCGGGGAGCTGGCAACGGATCAAACACCCGCCGATCGTCGCTACACCGAGTATTTCGTGGAGGGTACCGAGCCCGCGCCTCTGCGCGCAGATCCATGGAAACTCTTCAGCTCGGGCCCGATCATCTTCTAGGGATCTCCCGCCTGCCACAATAAAAAGGGAGCCGGTATCGGCTCCCCTTTTTCGTTGTTAGCTCCTATGCTGCTCCCTTTATCTCGAGAGGCGGTGCCTGCTCTCCCGGCTCGGCCTGGACCAACGCGATCTCCAAAACCTGGCTGAGCGTTTCCACCGGATGGAACTCGAGCACGTTACGAACTTCCTCCGGTACATCCTCGATGTCCGGCTCGTTCGCTTTCGGGATGATGATCGTCTTGATCCCCGCCCGATGGGCGCCGAGCACCTTTTCCTTCAATCCACCGATAGGCAGCACGCGACCGCGGAGGGTTATCTCTCCAGTCATCGCCACGTCGCGCCGCACCGGCCTGTCCGACATCTCCGAGACCAGCGCCGTGGCGATCGCAATTCCAGCGGAGGGTCCGTCCTTCGGGATTGCTCCCGCCGGAACGTGGATGTGCGCCTCGATCGCGCCCAGTCTGTCGCGCGGTATGCCGAGGCTTGCCGCGTTGTTGGTGGCGTAGGTGAACGCCGCCCGCGCCGATTCTTTCATCACGTCGCCCAGCTGGCCGGTGAGAATGAGCGACACCGCACCGCCCGGTCCAACCTGGTTCGTGGTGTCACCGTCACGATTGCCATAGTAGCGGCGAATCGAAGCCTCGACGAACATGATGTCGCCACCCATCGGCGTGTAGTACATGCCGGTGGCGATGCCGACTTCACTCTCATCCAGAGCGTGCTCGGGATGAACCCGCGGACGTCCGAGCAAGTCGCGCACGGCTTCCGCGTCGACCACGTGCTTCACTTCTTCGCTCGCCGCGATCTTGCGCGCGAGCTTGCGCGCCACCGCTCCGATCTGCCGCTCGAGCTGTCTCACGCCACTCTCGCGAGTGTAGTTCGACACCACGGACATGATCGCGTCCTCGGTGAAGACGATGTTCTTGCCGGTCAATCCCGATTCCTCGAGCTGCCGCGGCAACAGATACTTTCTGGCGATCTCGGCCTTTTCCTTCTCCGTATAACCGGCGAAATCCACGACCTCCATACGGTCGAGAAGCGGACCGGGAATGTTCTGCACGAAGTTTCCGGTCGCGATGAACAGCACTTCGCTCAGGTCGAACGGAATACCGAGATAGTGGTCGGTAAACGTGTCGTTCTGAGCGGGATCGAGGACCTCGAGCAGAGCGCTCGATGGATCACCCTGATATGACGTTCCGAGCTTGTCGACTTCGTCGAGCAGGAAGACCGGATTCTTGGTCCCCGCCTGCTTGAGTCCCTGCACGATTCTACCCGGCATCGCGCCGACGTAGGTGCGACGATGTCCCCGGATGTCCGCTTCGTCGCGAGCGCCCCCCAGGGCGACGCGCACGTACTCGCGGCCCAGCGATCTGGCGATCGACTTCGCTATGGAAGTCTTGCCAACTCCCGGTGGTCCGATGAAGAGAAGGATCGGTCCCTTGGCCATTGCCCGCGACTTCGCCTCCACCTTGTCGGTGATCGGCTTGTCCCCGTGTTCACCTATGGAGAGCGACGGCGTCGCGTCGTTCTTGTCGGCGAAGAGCTTGCCGGCCGGAACCTCACCGGTCTTTTCTACTTCGTCGGCGAGCTGAGACGCACGCAGCTGTCTCACTGCCAGGAACTCCAGCACGCGATCCTTAACGTCCTTGAGCCCGTAGTGATCCTCTTCGAGCACGGTTTCGGCGTGCCGGAGGTCCAGTTGGTCATCAGATCTCTTGTTCCACGGCAGCTCTGCGACCCACTCGAGGTAGGTGCGAATGACCTGCGCTTCCATGGATTCGCGCCCCGCGCGCTCGAGTCTGCCAAGCTCGCGCTCGACTTCCGCGCGCGCCTCCTTCGGCAGCTCCAGCTTGGCGAGCTTGTCGCGAAGCTCGGTGATTTCCTTGCTCGAATCGTCGTCGCCAAGCTCCTTCTGGATGGCCTTGAGCTGCTCGCGGAGATACATCTCGCGCTGCCGCTCGCCCAGCTCCTCCTGGACCTGCGACTTGATGTCTTCCTGGGCCTCGAGCAGACCGACCTGGCGCTGAACGTGAACCAGGATGCGGCGCAGCCGCTCCTCAACGCTCAGTGTTTCCAGCAAGCCCTGCTTTTCTGGAACGGGAAGCTCGATGTAGCCCGCAACGAGGTCGGCGAACCGGCCCGGTTCCGTCACCGAATCGAGCACCTGGTGAACGACTTCCTCGGGAAGTCCGCGCCGCTCGCCGAGCTCAGCAGCGCGCTCGCGCGTCTCCTTCTGTAACGCCGTGAACGCAGGATCGTTTTCAGTTTGAGGGGTCATCTCCTCAGCTGGAACGATTACCGCGCTGAGAAATCCATCCGCTGTCGAATATTGTAGAGCAGTCGCGCGCTGCTCACCCTGCAACAGCAGCTGCACGCCACCAAGGCCACGCTGGATCTGACCGATGCGCGCAATGACGCCCATCGAGTACAGGATGTCCGCTGTCGGCTCCTCGGTATTGTCGCGCTGCGCGACTGCGAAAACGAGACGGTCTCCCTTGAGGGCCGACTCGATCGCTCGAAGTGTTGATGGTCTTCCGGCCGCTATGGGCTGGGTCAGACCGGGGAAGATTACCGTTCCCCTCAGGGGGAGAACGGGTAGTGTTTGACGCTGTGCCATTGTCCTTCCGAAGCCAAGTTCCTTATTTAGATACTACTTTCCAGCCCTCTCACACTGCATCTTTTGCTCTCGTGGATTTACGCCAGCCAGGCATGAAGTGCAACACCGGAACTGCTGAATCGACGCGGCGCCATGCCAATTAGACCCGAAGACGAGCTAGGCACACATGTGGCTCAGGTTCTCTCTGCAAACTATGAGCTAGAGAGCGAGGTCGGTCGTGGCGGTATGGGCATCGTGTATTGCGCGCGAGACAGAAGGCTCAAGCGCGAGATCGCGATCAAGGTTTTGCCGCCCGAGTTGAGCTTCCGCGCCGACATTCGTCAGCGATTTCTGCGCGAGGCGGAAACGGCCGCGCAGCTGAATCATCCAAACATCGTTCCGATTTACACCGTCGAAGAGCGGGACAATCTCGTCTACTTCGTGATGGCGTATATCAAAGGCGACAACCTCGGCCAGCGGCTGCAGCAGCACGGGCCGATGGAGCCCGTCGAAGTACGTCGCATTCTGCGCGAAGTCGGCGAGGCGCTCGCCTACGCACACAATCGCAACGTCATACACCGTGACATCAAGCCCGACAACATCATCATTGATGAAGAGACGGGCCGGGCGATGGTCACGGATTTCGGCATCGCGCGCGCTCTCACCGACATGGGCGACTCGCGGCTCACCGCGACCGGTATGGCGATCGGCACGCCGGCGTACATGTCGCCCGAGCAATCGGCCGGCGACCGGGCGATCGATGGCCGGAGCGACCTCTATTCGCTCGGCGTCGTTGGCTACCAGATGCTGTGCGGTCAGACGCCGTTCGTAGCCAGCAACACACCGTCGATGCTGGTTAAGCACCTTTCGGAAAGGCCGATTCCCGTCGACGAGCGCTGGCCGGATTTGCCTCCGGATCTCGCCCGAGCGGTCATGATATGCCTGGAGAAGGAGCCCAACGATCGCTTCCCGAGCGCGGCGGCGTTCGCGGTGGCGTTGAACGGCGGATCGATGCCGACGCTCGCTACGCGCGCACAGCCGGCAGCACCGTCGTCCCAATCTCAAGCGACTTCACGCCAGCGCTATCCATCTGACCAGCCGAGGGACCAGATGACCGGCGGCATACGTGATCGCTATGGATCGGGCGCCGCGCCGGTATACTCGGCAAACCAGCCGACGCCGGAAGAACTGAGTAGTTGGACCGCCCCGCAGGTCGTGTCGTTCAGACGCAAGCTGGCGCCATATCTCGCCGTCAACGCCATCCTCGTTCCGATCTCGCTGTTCTCGAACCACGACTTCCTCGCGCTCACCGTGATGTGGACCGTGTTCCTCGCGTTCAGATACTCGAAGCTCTGGGCAGCGGGCTACGACTGGCGCGATGTGTTCCGCCAGCCGCGCGACCGGCTGATCTTCGACGTAGCTGCCGAAACGATCGACGATGCCCGCGCACTCTTCGACGACAAGAAACGGGCTCAGGTACGCGCACGGGCGCGCTCGCGAGGACAGGGATTGTTCTCCCCAATGTCTTCGGTTCCGCCGGTGCAGCCGTTTCAGCCGTACCCACGGGCCGGAGGGCCGACAACCAGCCGTCCGACTCCGGCCGGCGCCCCGGCGCCGTTCGGCGACTCGCGTTACGGGTCGGCTATTCGTGAAGCCGAGGGCGATGTCCGGGAGATCCACCGCCAGCTGCTCAACATGCCGCCCGACGAGAGGGAGCAGATTCCCGAAGTAGCGACGTCAGCCGACGCCATCTTCCGCAAGGTTCAGCAGCTCGCGCTCTCGCTGTCGGATCTCGACCGCAGCACGGGTCGCGAAACCTCCGAGGGCGTCGAGAAAGAGATCGATACCCTCGAGTCACAGGCGAACCCGCTCGACTACCGCGCCAGTGAAGAGCGCGTTCGCCGGTTGGCGATGCTTCGTCGTCAGCGCCGTGCGCTCGCTGAAGTCACGCGCAAGAAGACGGAAGCTCAGGAGAAACTCGACCACTGCCGGCAGATACTCAGATCAATGCGCATGGAGTTGGTGCGTTTCCGCAGCGGCGGCCTCGGCGCGCAGCCGACTGGTCTCACGATGGTCACTCAGCAGGCACAGACCGTGGTGCGGGAGATGGGTTATCTCTCCGATGCCAACGCCGAGCTGAACGCGCTCTGACGCCAGAGGGCCGCGCGGGTAGAGGACGCCCGTCATCATGAACAAAATGGTGCGAATCGGAACGATCATCGTTCTCTCGTGGGCGCTCGCTTGCACCGCAGGCGGTGATGCGAAAGCGAGGGTGGAGACCGAAGCGCAGCCTTCCGGGAAATCGACGGCGTTCTCAACTGCTGCGGGCCGCGATACCGTCAAGCCGATCGTTCGCGTTCCCACCCCCGACACATTGCGGGGTCTCTACGTGAACCGCTGGGCCGCGCTGGGTAGCAAGCTCAAGCAGCTGATCGATGTGGCCAGGAAAACTGAAGTCAACGCGCTGGTGATCGATGTGAAGGACGACCGCGGGTTCGTCCTGTATCGCTCGGACGTTCCGCTGGCTCGCGAGATCGGCGCCGACACCGCCGACGGGCACTGGATGTCGGCCGCCAAGGTTCGGGCCGTGCTCGATACGATGATCGCCAACGGCATCTATCCGATTGCGCGCATCGTGGTGGCGAAGGATCCGCTGCTCGCGAGCAAGAAACTGGAGCTCGCCATCAAGCGCAAATCGGATCAGAAGCCATGGCTCGACAAGAACGGGAATCCGTGGCTCGACCCACATCAGCCTGCTGTCTGGAAGTACGCCGCTGATCTGGCGCGCGAAGCCTACCGGTTGGGATTCAGCGAAGTGCAGTTCGATTATGTGCGCTTTCCCGACGAGAAGCGACTGATCGCGGAAACGGTTTATCCATTAGCCAACGGTCGGGTGCGGGCGCAGGTGATTCGCGATCAACTCGCGTTTGTGCGCAAGGCGCTCAAGCCACACGGCATACCGCTGACCGCTGACGTGTTCGGTCTCACCGCAACCGATACCACCGACATGGGGATCGGCCAGCGCTGGGAGATGTTCGCCGACCAGGTCGATGTGGTCCTGCCAATGGTCTACCCTTCGCACTTCGCGCGGGGGACCTACAAGCTCCGGAATCCCAACGCGCATCCCTACGAGACAATCGATCACGCCCTCAAGGATGCGAAAAGACGCTCCGCGCCGATTGCCAATGCCGCGAAGATCATCCCCTGGTACCAGGATTTCACGCTCGGACCGCCACACTACTACGCCCAGCACATTCGCGCGCAGAAAAAGGCCGGATACGACAACGGGTTCCAGAGCTGGATACTCTGGAACCCGAAGAGCAACTACACGATCGAGGCTCTCGAGCCTCGATCCTAGTGCTGGTTAGCTGCTGCCGTTCTTCCGGGCAGCCATTTTCTCCTTCATCTCAGCGAGATTCTTGTCGAAGACCGCCTGCTGATCGGCGGTGAGAATCGCGCGAATCTCCGCGGCCTGCCTGGTCTGCAGGTCAATCATCTTGCCGCGCGTCGCTTCATCCGGCGGACCACCGGCGGCCTGACTCGCTTTGCGTAATTCCATTTGCTGGGGAAGGTACTTTTCCCGAATCGTTTTGATCTGCGCCTTCTGCGCATCAGTCAAAGTGATGTCTTTGAGCAGCATCCCACCCATTCCGCCGCCACGACGCATTTCACCCTGGCCCTGCGGCTCGGTGCCCTGCGCTGCGGCAACCGTAGTCATGCCGACGCAAAAGGCAGCAGCCAGCGTGGCGATCCGAATAGCCTTCATCCTACTCTCCTGAGATTTGATGATGCCGGGAATGGCACCCGTGGTCATTATACGCCGTTCGATCGAAAAAGGTTGGCCCATGCGCTAAGCACATGTCGTGTATCGACTTAAGCCAAGTCCCTAGCGTCTCGCCCAAAAACTGCTATTCTTCCCCGCGCTGAAGGCAGGCTCATGCGCCTGCCGGCCATCCAGCCTGCCTCCTTCCGCGCCGAGCGCCTGTGACTGCACCCAGTACAAGCCCTGAACTGGCCTTACCGACATTAGCCCCTCCCGCGGAGTCTCTCACCTTCCCGCTGAGCTGGCTCCTCGAGCACGCCTCCGCCCCCATTAAGTATCGGGCGCTGGCCGAGATAGGTCGGGCCGCCGATATCAGTTCACAGGACGTTGATTGGCTTCCGTATTCGCACCGGCCGGCGATCAGGCTCGCCGTCACCCAGACGCGCGACGGTATGTGGAATCATTCCATCCTGTCGATTCCGACCAGGCACGGCGCCGATTTCGCCAACATCGGGACGATACCCGCCGTCAGGCGGCTCGCGGAATACGGGTGGGGTGCCGATTCTCCGCCAATGGTTCTGGCGCGCCGACTCCTGTTCAGATTGCTCGCCGAAGACAATGATCCGGCATTCACCTTCGAGCTCGGCTCGAAAACCAGGGATGACGATGTCGTTCGTCGGACGCGCGGGCTCTTTCGCGAAGCTGCTGCGGCAACGCTGGCACAGATGGGATACGAGAACGATCCCCGCCTTCGTGGCGCTGCTCGTCGAATTCTCGAGAGAACCATTTCGCATCTGACTTCACCGCTGGGAGAAAAGCCGTGGATACGCGTTGGCAATTCCCACGTGCTCGCCGCGGAGGCAGCGCCGCCGTCGATCTACACGCTGACGATGCTGGCGTACATGCCCATCTTCAGGCACGAGCACTTCAGTGAAGTCGAGCGGATCTACGACGCGATCACCCAGCCTCTGCCGCGACAGGAGGTCGTCCAGTTGTTCGGAAAGAAGATGGTGCCTCAGCCGCATCTGATCATGGGCGACATGCTGCCACATCGCAATGCGGTGGAGGCGGATGTGCCGTTCGCGTTGACCTGGCTCGAGACCATGGCGCGCCTGAACTTCCTGCGCCGGAACGAAGGCTGGATGAAGCTGTTCGAGCGATTTGTCGACGATCGCGATCGAAACGGTGTGTGGCACCCACACAAGGGAATGGACCGTCCAACCACCTCGCATCCCTGGGCGTGGTCAACGTTCCCGCTCGACGATGGCAACGGCGTTGAGTCCAAGTGGACCGACGTCACCTTCCGCATCGGGCTCATCGGAAAGCTGCTCGGCAGGGAAATTGAATTGATCTGATCAGATGATCAGGTTCGGTCGCCGGAGCATTCTCGGCCCCGGCGAGATGTGGCCCGCCGGCGATCCCGCGTATCGCGTGAGCTTTCCGCGGCTGGCATCGGGAATCAGGATTCGAGTAGTGGAGCGCGGCAATCCCCTCGCGCCGCCGATTGTTCTCGTGCACGGATGGGGATGCACGGCTTATGTGTTCCGCTACAACATGCCCGCCCTCGCCGACGCCGGTTATCGCGTCGTTGCGCTCGATCTCAAAGGCCACGGCCTGTCTGACAAGCCCGCTGGGTCGGGCGACTACACGATCGACGCGCTCGTCGATCATCTGCGCGAAGCGCTCGATGCGCTGGGCCTCGAACGACCAGTGGTAGTGGCTGGTCACTCTCTTGGCGGTACACTCGCGTACCACTTCGCCGCCAGGCATCGGGAACGTGTGGGCGGTCTTGGACTCCTGTCACCCGCGGGGCTCACCGGCGTGCCGCTGATGGGGCTTTATCGATTTCTTACGCCGACGGCGCTGAATCCCGTATTCAAACGCGCCAGATCGCGCACTGTGGTGAAGATTGCGCTGAGGCGCGTTTACGGGAAACGCGGGCATTTCAGCCAGCGCGATGTGGAGGAATACGTCGCGCCGTCACAGTTCGCAGACTACGCCCCTGCGATTCGTCAACTTCTCCATTCGTATGATTGGAAAGCCGCCGCGCACGGGCAATTATCCGTGGTGAATGTCCCCGCCATCGGCATGTGGGGGACTCGCGATCACATGATGCCGGACAACGGAATGGACATTTACAAAGGCCTCGTACCCCGGATCGAGCTTAGCTCAGTTCCGGATGCGGGTCACATAATCACTGAAGAAACACCCAACGAAGTGAACGAAATGTTATTGGAGCTGCTCCACCGGGTATATTCCGGGCAATGAATGAGGAGAAAACAGAGGCGAGCGTATCCTTTGCGGAGCTCGATCTCGCGCCGGAAGTGCTGCACGCCGTGCGGGACGCTGGCTACACGCACCCAACGCCGATTCAGCAGCAGGCCATTCCATTGGCGCTGTCGGGAAGAGATTTGATCGGGCTGGCCCAAACCGGAACTGGGAAGACAGCGGGCTTCACGCTTCCTATCGTGCACAATCTGATTACCGCTCCACTCGCGGGAGAGAATGGCGAGCCGGTTCATCGGGTGCGCGTGCTGATCCTGACGCCAACCCGAGAGCTGGCCGTGCAAGTGGAAGCAAGCTTCCGAAAATACGGGAAGCATACCGAGCTGCGAGTGGTTCCCATCTACGGCGGTGTAGGCCTCGAGCCGCAATCGAAGGAGCTGCGGCGCGGCGTCGATGTCATCGTGGCGACGCCGGGCCGCCTGCTGGATCACATGGAGCGGGGCAACGTGTCCTTCGATGATCTGGAAGTTCTCGTCCTCGATGAGGCGGACCGCATGCTGGACATGGGATTCGCGCCGCAGCTGAATCGCATCGTGAACGACATCCCGCGCTACCGGCAAACGCTGCTCTTTAGCGCGACGATGCCGCCCGAGGTCGAGGCGCTGGCGCGAAAGTACCTGCGGAAGCCGGTGGTGGTGCAGGTCGGTCGTCGCTCGGAAGCCGCGAGCACCGTCACGCACGCCGTCTACCCCGTTCCGCGCGACCGAAAAAATACATTACTGGTGGAGCTGCTGAAGAAGGCGGAGATGGATTCGGTCCTCGTCTTCACCCGCACCAAGCACGGAGCGGATCGCGTCGTCAATCATCTGGACGACAAGGGCATCTCCGCCACAGCCATGCACGCCGACAAATCACAGGGCGAGCGCACGCGCGCGCTCGACGACTTCAAGGCAGGGAAGATACGCGTGCTCGTCGCTACGGACATTGCCCAGCGCGGACTCGATGTCTCCGGTATCAGTCACGTCATCAACTACGACGTTCCCCAGCAGCCGGAGGACTACGTCCATCGCATCGGCCGCACGGGCCGGGCGGCGGCAACCGGCGATGCTTACACCTTCATGTCACCTGACGAGATCTCCATGGTGAGGGCGATCGAGCGGATGATCGGCCAGCAGATCCCTCGCATCTCGGTCCCCGGCTACGATTTCGGGACAACCGCCGATTCACCGGTCGCAATGCCGGGTGAGCCGGGTCCAGCCGATCTCCCTGCACCAGCTGACGCTAATGCCGCAACCGACCGAGCCGAGAAACAAAAACGGTATCGACGGCCGCGTTCCGTCGCACGACGACGCTGAGGTTGGCGGCTCCGTAGCCCATTCCAGTCGCGGAATACGACATCCGCACTCTGGTTGCTGATAGTTGAATGCCATGCTCGGCGCCGACATCCCGCTTCCGCACGGTGTCACCCCCTACACTGACAGAGATCCTGGCCGCGGCGGTATCGATCTCCACACTCGACTGTGCCGAACGCGCGATAGCGAGGTGACGCGCGCCACTGAAAACAGACTCGATGTCCGTTACGGCTCCGCGCACGCGGATTCTATCGATGAGTTTGGCCGCCTGTGGCATGCCGATGGCTGTCAGAATACTCAGAATACCCAGCGTGATTGTCATCTCGGCCAATGTGAACGCGTGTCGCGGCGGCGTCTCACTTCCCTCGGGTTGTGGACGTGAATAGCATACGGAGGATACCACCCGTGCCGCTGATCAGAACTTTCCCGGTTTGTTCATACCGTTCCCGCGCAAAATGAAAGCTCAAACGCTATCGAGCGCTGCCGCTCTCGCGCTCGTAATGGCCTGCGCACCGGCAGCCCCTCCGCCAGCCCCTGAGATCCCGCAGCCCCATCCGCCCGTGATTCTGCCGGCTTTCCGCATGGACAGCGCGCTGACCGCGGACCGGGTGCCTCCATTTCAGGAGACGCCACTGATCGTGTGGGGCCCGCCGCCGGAGGGAACGACTCACGCGGAGAGAAAGAGGCGGTACGATCTGCAGCATCAGGTAACGAGCTTGCGATTCGACTGGTCGCGACAGGCAGTGATGGGGACGACCACTCTCACGATCGCCGGATTGCCCGATGCCGCGCCGCTTTCGACGGTGATGATCGACGCCGGTGATATGACCTTCAAGCAGGTAGCGACGGAAAGCAAAACGCTCAAATACGATTACGACGGAAAGGCCCTCTCGATCCATCTCGCGTCTCCTCTTAAAGCCGGCCAGAAAACCTCTGTCACCATCGAGTACGACGGTGCGAATCGCTCGAAAGGTGCCTACTTCAGGCCGGCTAGGCACATCGTATGGACCCAGGGTGAAACCGAAGACAATCATTTCTGGTTGCCCACGTATGACTATCCCAACGACAAAACGACGTGGGAGTTCTACATCTGGACGGCGAAGGACGAGCGCGCGCTCTCCAATGGACGCCTCGCTGGATCGAGAGCGGTTGGCGACAGCATCGAGTGGCATTGGGTGCTCGACAAGCCGGCATCGACGTACCTGATGACGACGGTCGTCGGCAAATACACCGTCCTCCAGGACAAGCCGTGGCGCGCGGTACCGGTCGGCTATTGGACCTATCCTGATTCGGTCGATGCAGCCTGGCGCGGATTTGCCAGGACGCCGCAGGCGATCGATGTGTTCTCCCGCAAGACGGGCGTCCCATATCCGTGGGCGAAATACGATCAGATAGTGATTCCCGAATTCCAGTACGGAGGAATGGAGAACGTCACGGCCACATCGCAGAACGATGCGGAGATTCTCCACCCCGCCTCAACAGAGCCGCAGGCGAACTCGGTACCATTGATGGCACACGAGCTCGGCCATCAATGGTACGGCGACCTGCTCACCACCCGGGACTGGGGCGATGTGTGGCTCAACGAAGGGTTTGCCACGTTCATGGAGCACGTCTTCCGTGAGGAGACCCTCGGCGTCGACGAGGCGGCGTACGACCGGCTTGGCGCCCAGGAGCAGACCATCGACGCTGACCGGCGCGCCCGCCGTCCCATCGTGTGGAGTAAGTGGCTAAACGATCCGATCGAGGTCTTCTTCAGTGGACACATCTACCCGAAGGGAGCGACGATCCTCCAGATGCTTCGCCATCAGCTCGGCGACGCCCTCTTCTGGAAAGCGATGAACCACTACACCACCAAACACGCCTACGGCAACGTCGTGACAGACGATCTGCGTAAGGCGTTCGAGGAATCGACGGGGAAGGACTACAAGAAGTTCTTCGATCAGTGGGTGTACGGCGCGGGATTCCCGGTCTTCCAGGTTTCGTCGCTTTACGATCGCGCGTCACGGCGGCTCGTGGTCAGCGCCCACGAAGTTCAGCCGCGGGACAGCCTTACCGGTTTCTTCGATGTCGACGTGGACGTGGAGGCCCGCACCGACAGCGGTGTCGTCCGGTTTGTCGTACCCGTGCGCAATGGAACGGGGGAAGCGGGCGCGAACCTCAAGGCGCAACCACGCTCGATTCGCTGGGACAAGGGGAACTGGATTCTCGACCTCACCGATTTTCCGCGCTCGACACGGATGCTCCAGTACCAGCTGGTCAACGACGACGACGTGCTGGGTAGAATCGAGGCGGTGGATGTTCTGGCGCAACGTCCCGCCGACCAGCTGGCGCTCAACGCACTCATCGGCGCGACCCGAAATGACCGCTTCTGGGGCGTGCGATCCCGCGCCGTCGATGCGATCGGTGTATGGGGAAGTGATTCGAGCCGTGCAACCGCGTCCCCAATACGCGTGGTGACGAATGCCCTCCTGGCCGCGACCCGGGATCCGGACGCCCGGGTCCGTCAATCGGGCGCGACCGCCCTTGGGCGGTTGCCGCTGGCGGGCCCGACACTCCGGGACGTGGACATCCGCCTGCGCGAGCTGGCGCGGACCGATCCGAATCTGATCGTGCGAGGTGTGGCGCTCGCCGCGGACATTCGTCTGGAGAAGAACGCCGCGATCCCACTCGCGAAACAGCTAATGGCGACCGACGTCTGGCAAAGCGTCATTCGCGGGCCGGCCGTCAATGCGCTCAAGGAAGTGGGCACTGCCGAAGCCATGCAGCTGGTGCAGCAGTATGCGCCGGCTACTCAATAGATCGACACCTGCCAAAGGAATGAAGATCAGTATCGAATACTGCGTGGTTTGAAACTACCAGCCACGCGCCGCCGGTCTGGCGGACGAGATCCGAAAGCGCTTCCCCGACGCGGAGATCAAGATGATCCCATCGCGCGGCGGACGCTTCGAAGTACTTCTGGGCGATGAACCAGTTTTTCAGAAGTCAAAGCTTGGCCGCCACGCCAAACCAGGCGAAATAATCTCACTACTAGAACAGAAATCCTGAAATCATGAGAATCGCGTTGTCCACCGGAGGAGGTGACGCGCCGGGGCTCAACGCGGTGATACGCGCCGCGGTGCTCTCGGCCGTGAACCGTGGTTGGGAAGTCCTCGGCGTAAAAAAAGGCTACGCCGGCCTGCTCGGTGAAGAAGAAGTGATCCCGATGACAGCTTCGACGGTGCGGGGAATCGCGCACCTCGGCGGTACCATCCTGCGCACCACCAACCGCGGCAATCCTTTCAGCTATCCCGTCTATCTACCCGACGGAAGCTGCGTCGAGAAGGATCGCTCCGACGAGCTGATCGAGAACGCGCGCAAGCTCGGCATCGATGCGCTGATATCGATCGGCGGTGACGGATCGCTGAGCATCGCCCACGAGCTCTGCGAGAAGGGCATGCGGATAGTCTGCGTGCCGAAGACCATCGACAATGACGTGAGCGGAACTGTCACCACCTTCGGTTTCGATACCGCGGTAAACACCGCCCTGGAAGCGATCGACAAGCTGCACACCACTGCCGAGAGCCACGACCGCGTGATAGTGCTCGAGGTGATGGGCCGGCACGCCGGTTTCATCGCATTGCACGCCGGGCTCGCGGGCACCGCCGACGTGATATTGATCCCGGAAATTCCTTACGACATCGACAAGGTCTGCGAGAAAATCGCCGCGCGCAGCAAAGCGGGCAGGCACTTCTCCATCGTCGTCATCGCCGAGGGTGCTCATCCTCGTGGTGAGGGACACGCAATTCGCGGAAAGTCGATGCCCGGACAGGCGGTGCGGGTAGGCGGAGTCGCCGAGCGCCTCGCTGAGGAGATCGAGCACGGCACCAAGAAGGAAACGCGTTCGCTCATTCTCGGGCATTTGCAGCGCGGCGGTATGCCGACTGGCTACGACAGACTACTCGCTGTTCGATTTGGCGGCGCGGCCGTCCGCGCAGTCGCCGAAGAGAAATGGGATCACATGATAGCTCTCCAATCGCCCCACATCGTAACCCTGCCCCTGGTGGACGTACTCAAGACGCCGAAGCGAGTGGAGGTCGACCACGACACTGTGTTGACCGCCCGGGCGACGGGGATCTCCTTCGGAGATTAAGCCGGGTCTGGCGTGGGCACTCCGAAAGCGCCATCCTGAGTGCCGGACGAGCTGTTGAGGTGTACTAAACAGTCGTCCCTCATGGAGGACAACTGGCCATTCCCCAGGCTTTTGCAGCACCCCTAAGTCCTTATATTACAAATAGATGGACCGTTTGGCACGGTCTGGCACCCCGCGTGCACCCCTACCCAGCCATGACGCACCATTTCTTACCCACATTCACCCCTTTCTGGAAGCGAGCCGCAGTGGCCGCGGCCGCCGCTCTCGTCATTTCGGCGAGCTCGGCTGAGGCCCAGCGTCCGGTTCCCGTGAAGCCCAAGCAGCAGACACAACAGACCCAGCGCGGCGATCAGATTGTGCCGCCCGGCTTTTTCCCGCCGGCGGGCATGTGCCGGATCTGGATCAGGGACGTGCCACCGGGCCAACAGCCGGCGCCGACCGATTGCACGTCGGCGGTCAGGAATCGCCCGTCGAACGGCAAGGTCCTTTTCGGCGACGAATCGCCTAAGGGCAAAAAGGGGAAATCGGAGAAGGGCAAGTCGAGTTCAACCGACGAGCTCGTTGATCAAATCATGAGGAGGATTCCGCGATGAAGCTCCTCGCAATCGCGCTTGCAGTTTCAGGAGTTGCTTCCGCAGCATCGCTTGGCGCCCAGACCACACTTCCATCCCGTTCTGGCGTGATCGTGCCGACCAGCAGCGCTTCGGATTGCAGATACAGCCGCACTACCAATGGCGTCGGTGACATCATCTTCGGTCGCACGAACCTCGCGACGGATTGCAGGGACGTGTATAGCCGCAACGACGGAGCCTGGTACCAGGTTGGTCGCGGCCGCGACAACAACTCGATCTACGAGCGGCGTGTTCGCGACGCGAACGGCAATGTGGTGATCCAGCGTGCTCGCCGTAACCCGAACGGCACCTTCACGATTTTCAATACTCGTGTCGCCAATGCGAACGACAAGGAGTGGAGAAAGGCGGAGAAGGCTCAGCAAAAAGCTTATGAGAAGCAGCGGAAGGCTGAGGAAAAAGCCTGGAAGGAGCAGCAGAAGGCCCAGGAAAAAGCTGACAAGAACTACAACAAGAAGCACGGCTAAATCCGGAGGATTCGATGAAAGCAGTCATATTGGCTCTTGCCGTTGGTGTCGCTTCCGCGACGACCGCAACAGCCCAGTTACCCGGCCGCGCAACGCCGACAACCAGCACCAGCCGTGGCACCTCCGTTGACGGATCGTGGCGGGTGGTGGGTCGGGACCAGAGCGGCACCGTTTACGAGCGCACCAGCTACGACGCGTACGGCAACATTGTCGTGCAGCGGGCGCGCCGCGACGCGAACGGCAATTTCAGGATTCTGAGCACGCGCACCGTTCAGAACAACGGCAATCGAAATGACTGCCAGGTGGGCACCACCAGTACCGTCGGCGATATCGTTTTCGGCCGTTCCGGCGCGAACAATTGCAGTTACGATAACCGGTCCAATCGTCGCTCATCTGATGGAGTCTGGCGCCAGGTTGGCCAAGGTCGGAACAACAACTCGATCTACGAGCGGCGGACGCGCGACGCGTACGGTAACATCGTCATTCAGCGGGCGCGGAGAAATCCCGACGGAAGCTTTACCATTCTCAACACCCGCACCGTTCGCAACAGAAGCAACGTCGGTCAGAACAACGGGAATCGCGATGATCGATGGGACAATAACCGTGGCGACGACAACGATGAAGATCGATGGGACAACCGTCGCGGGAACAACGACTCCCAGTTCAGCAGCGCGGAACAGAAAGGGCGTGGAAAGGGTAAAGGACACAAAGGCAGAGACTAAGCGTCTCTTGAGGTCATAGCGACGGCCCCGGCGGACTGAGTCCCCGGGGCCGTTTCGCATCCGGTGCGATGTATGCACCTTTCCAGCGAATGCAGCGCACAGTCACCGATAGATATCTCCCGCCGGATCACGCGGCGTTCGTCGCTGCCGAGCCCCCGACGGGCAGGCTCATCGTTATCGCGCCCACTCGCGCTGCCTGTGAAACCATCGAGCTCGCGCTCGGCCTCCGCATTCCGACGATTCTGGAGAAGCAACACGGCCGCGAGATCAGGAAGCTCGCCGCCGAGGGGAAGGGATTCGGAATCGTCGCCGGAACCGGGACCGGCAAAACGCTTTCGATTCGCCCGATCGGCGAGACGATTCTCGGAACCGATGCGCTGAAAGTCGGCGTCGTCAACCGCGAGCGGGAAGCGACGCCAGAGACGCCCAGCTGGAACGTGATCGTCGTCACCACGGGGATTGCGCGTCGGTGGTTTCAGGATGGCGACATCCTTCCAACCGATACGCTGGTCGTCGACGAGATTCACCAGACTTCAGCGGAGCTCGAGCTCTGCCTCGCCCTCGGCAAGCGCGTGGGCTGCCGCTACATCTGGCTCTCGGCGACGGTCGATCCGACTTTTTACGCGCGATACCTCAACGCAGCGGCAGTGCTCGAGACTTCAGCATTCGATCCAGCCAAAGCCGCCGATGTGAGAATCGTGCGCAAAGAGCCGCTCTCGTTTCTCGACGACAAGTTCCTCCAGCAGGTCGTCAAGGAACAGCGCGGGGTCGGGATGTTCCTGCCGACGCGCGCCGGCGTAGAGGAAGCGGCCGGGCAAGTCAAAGATCGATTTCCGCGCATCAATGCCGCGTTCTACCACGGCGGCGAGCCGATCAGGATCATCCGGCCGTTCCTCGAGGGCGAGGAAAAGAAGCCGTATTTCCTGGCGATGACAGCGGCGGGCCAAAGCGCCCTCAACGTGCAGGGGCTCGACACGGTGGTGATCGACGACACGCGGTTCAGCAACATCATCGAGCGCGGCAAGAACGTCCTCACTCGACTCCACCTCGGCGCCAACGAAATTCTCCAGATGGCTGGCCGGGTGCATGGACGCGTCGCCGGTGGCCGGGTTTTCATTCTTTCCGATCGCGATATCCATTTCTCGGCGCTTCGACCGACGGCGCCCGAGTTTCAGCTGGCGGGAGACTCGGAACGGGTGGCGATGACGTGCGCCGATCTGGGAGTCGCCGCCGACCAGCTCGATCTGCCTGTCCCACTCGATCGGGTAGCCTATCGTAAAGCAGTTTCGCTTCTGGAGCGCCGCGGCATCATCGAGAATGGCCGGCTCTCACGTTACGGGAAAGCCGTCGAAGCGATGCCGGTTGATCGGCCGTGGGCGGAGCTGTTGGTGAACGCCGACGACGAGCTCGTCCCATATCTGGCGGTAATGAGCTCGATCGAATCGCTGCATCGCATGACCCGTGAGGACCGGGATCTCTCAGGCGTGATAGTGCCGGGCAGCGACAATCTCACCTCATACAACCTCTACGCGGAAGCTTTCAGCAGGTGCGGGTACATTGGCGAAGTCTACGGCCTGCCACGGCACCTCTTTGATGAGAGCATCGAGAAATGGGCCGAGCAGCGCGGCGTGCTGGTGAAGGCGATCGAAGACGCGGCCCTCGCCACCGCCAGCATCTTCAGAAGTCTGGGGATGGAGCTTCCGACCCGGATGGTGAACGCGCGCGATCACATTTTCCGGAAATTCACCCAGCTTCTCGCGCAGTACATGCCATTCGACCTCGTCATCGACGAGCAGACGGGCGATGGCGGCGAAGCCCGCGTCTCGAAGACGAGTGTCTGCGGCTCCTGGGGCGCCATTGCCGGGAACCTCCGCTATTTCGCCGATCGTTCGGGTATACCTCGCGCCGCTATTGAAGGAACTCAGATCCCGATGGAGCTGATACGTCGTTACGCGACGCGCGGAAAAGCCGAGCTGATTTACGATGCGCGCCGGAAGCACGGCCAGCTGGTTCTAAAAGAGAGCCTGGACTATTTCGGCTTCGAGCTGGATAGCGAGATCGAAACCGTCGAGGAGTTTCCCGCCGAGCACGCCTTGGACGCCAGGCAGCTTCTCGCGGCGGCTCTCGCTCGTGGAGAGGCCAGACATCTCGCCGTGAAGAAGAACAGGAATGCGATCGATGAAATACGGGATGCATACAAGAGATCCGGCGGAGAGACGCGGCGTTTGAGTCTGGCGGATCTCACGTCGGTCTACGCGGATCAGTTGGCGGGGGTGAACTCGATGGACGAGTTTCGCGGCGCGCGTCTCGTCGTGGATCGGGACAAATTCGTGCCTCGCGAAATCCGGGATCGCCTTTCCTCGCTGCCGAACACCGTCCGGATACGCGACCGCGATGTCGACATCGACTACGATGTCGAAGAGCGTGATGGCGGACGGCGCGGGGTGGCCAGACTTCGGCTTCCCGAGAAAATCGCCCGCACGCTGAGCGAAGGCGAAATACCTCGACTCGACAGGCCGGTGCGATTCGTGGTTTTGCGCGGCCAACGCGGCGCGGTCCGGGCGGATACCCTCGATGAGCTGCAGGACCTCCTCGCCCAGCCCTGGTCACCCGACGAGGTCACCGAGTCCGACGATGATCGAGCGTTGATCTCCCATGCCGAGCGTGAGGTCAAGCGAATAGCGGGAGAGTTCAGAGGCCACAGGAAGCGAGACGATCGCCATCGGTCGCGACACGAACCCGGCCGAGGACGCGATCGACAGCAGAGCGGCGGTCAATTCCGCAAACGCCGTCGCGGGCGCTAGCTCGCCAGCGCACTGGCGCCAACTTCACTTGCCCGTATAATCCGCGCATGCCGACACAACACTTCGCCACGCATTTCCGCGAACATCAGAAAGTCATCGAGGATTGCATCGCGTCTATTCAGCCGGCGTCGGATGCCGCCGGCGAAGCTATGATCTCCTGTCTCGGCCGTGGCGGAAAGGTGCTCGCCTTTGGGAACGGCGGCAGCGCCACCCAGGCGAGTCACCTTGTCGAAGAGCTGATCGGCCGGTTCAAGGAAACCAGGAGACCGCTTCCCGCGATTTCTCTCGTCGGAGATGCCGGAGTGGTGACCTGCATCGCCAACGATTTCGGATATGAAGCGCTATTCGAGCGTCAGGTCGAAGGATTGGCGACGAGGGGCGACGCCGTTGTTGGAATAACCACGAGCGGTAAATCGACGAATGTGCTCCGCGGCCTGAAAACGGCAAAGGACAAAGGCGCCGTCACCATCGCGCTCTGCGGCAGGAATGGATTGCAGAACGGAGCCGCCGATCACGTCATCGCCGTTCCCAGCGACAATGGCGCTTACATCCAGGAAGTCCACCTGATGCTCATTCATGTCTGGTGCATCGCAGTCGATGCGACCATCAAAGCGGGCGGACTGTAGGCGGCTAGACGAGGCTGAGGTGGGGCCTCTCTTCAGCGACCGCCAACGCATCTTCGCGATAGGCCAGGGAGCCGGTTGACTCTTCGGAGACGAGCTCGACTTCGGTACCCAGCGGGAGAGTGAGATTCGGCGCTTCGTGACCCGCGGGGAAATCCATGAGGATGGGGCCGTCGAAGTCGGGCAGGAGATCGAGCAGGAAGTCCTCAAACTCATCTTCCTCGCAGCGGTCGATGGAGAGATGGCCGAACACGATGCCTTTCACATCACGCAAAAGTCCCGCGGAGCGAAGGTGCACGAGCCGCTCGTCGACGAAGGACATGGGGTCGCGTGTCTCCTCGAGGAATAAAATGGCTCCGCGCGTGTCGATCTCGTACGGCGTGCCGATGGTCTGCTGAACGAGGGACAGATTCCCGCCGGTCAGGCGTCCAATCGCTCGTCCGGGACGAACCGCGCGTACTCCACTTCCTGTGAGCTTCGTCGCCGGCCGCGGATCGGTGAGTGCCGAGAGGAGGGAATCGACGGTTGGATCGCTGCCGCCGGGAGAAAGGTCGTCGAGCGTTGGGCCATGAAAGACTCTGAGATGGGCCTGCCGCATTAGCCAGAGGTGCAGCGCTGTGATGTCGGAATAGCCGACGAACGCTTTCGGATTCCGCCGGAAAACCGCTGGATCGAGGTAGGGGATGACTCGGACGGCGCCGTAGCCACCGGTCGCCGCGATCACTGCCTTGACGTCTGGATTGCTCCACATCTTCATCAGACTCTGAGCGCGTTGCTCGTCCTCGCGCTGATGAAAACGGCGCTCCTTCTCGACCTCGGATTCGAGAATGACGTTGTAGCCGGCCTCTTCCATCGCCTTCACTCCGCGAAGGAGCCAGGCTCCGTGCGGCGCGTACGAAGGAGCGACCACACCGACGGTATCGCCTTTCTGGAGCGGGGCGGGTCTCGCCAGGCCCGACTGTCGGGAAATCGCGGACGAAAATGGAAGCGATGGCGCGCCATCGTTGGGCGCGATTGTCTGCTCTGCGGGGTACGCTCCGAGTGATTCAGTCATCGTAGTTTCTCGAAGCGCATTATCTATTGGTCACTGCTAGATTCAAAGAATGTCGGATACGTCGGTGAAGGCGCCGGACCCCGGAGGGGCCGCGGTCCCAACACATCGGAATATGCAGGCCAGCGCCCCAAACGGAACTGGGGAGGCGACCTACTTTCGGAAAGGTTTCGGGTTGAAATCCGAGATACAGTCCGAACTGGATTCCGACTATACAGGCCACCTCGTCGACCTGCTGAAGGCCAGAGATTATACCCTCACCGCCGGCGAGATAACCGTCCGTTTGGCCAAGGAATTCGGCTTTTGTTATGGGGTCGAACGAGCCGTTGAGTATGCCTACCAGGCCAGGAAGAAGTTCCCGGATCGTACCATATACCTGGCCGGAGAGATCATCCATAACCCGCACGTGAACTCAAATCTTCAGGCGATGGGTATCACATTCCTGATGCCTGAAAACGGCCACATCGACTTCAGCGGAGTGAAGGCTGAGGATGTGGTAATCTTGCCGGCATTCGGAGTCACCATCCGGGATTTCGAAGTTCTGCGGCAGATCGGATGCGTGATGGTGGATACGACCTGTGGATCGGTGCTCAACGTCTGGAAGCGCGTCGAGAGCTATGCTCGCGACGGCTTCACCTCGTTGATTCACGGCAAGTACTACCATGAAGAGACGCGTGCCACGGCGTCGCAGGCTGAGAAGTACGATGGCGGGCACTACTTCATCGTTCGCAACATCGAGGAAGCCGGACTGGTATGTGAATTCCTCGAGGGACGACTGTCGGCGGATGCCCTGATGGAGCGCTTCGCGCATGCCGCCTCACCGAAGTTCGATCCGGCCCGTGATCTCCAGCGGATTGGAGTAGCCAATCAGACCACGATGCTGGCTCGCGAATCTCTGGCGATCGGCGAGCTCGTGGGTCGGTCCATGGCCGCCGCTCGGGGGGAGGATTATGCGCGCCAGAATTTCCGAACTTTCGACACGATCTGCAGCGCGACTCAGGAGCGCCAGGACGCCGTAGTAGAGCTGTTGCGCGAGCCCCTCGATGTGATGGTGGTGATTGGCGGTTACAACTCCAGCAACACCATGTCGCTGGCGGCTCTCTGTTCGGAAAGTGTCCGCACTTTCCACGTCGAGGATGCGTACGATATCGACCCCGCCGCCGGCACGATCCGGCACCGTCCCCTCGGCGAAAAGGCGGAAATCACGTCTCCCAACTGGATCAGCAGCTCCGGTCCATTGCGGGTCGGCGTGACAGCTGGCGCCAGCACGCCCAACAACAAGATTGGCGAGGCCATTGGCCGGATTTTCGCTACTAGGGGTATCGACCCGAAGACGATTGGTTAGAAATCGTAGCCCCGTTGTGACGAAATCGAGGTCCGGCATCGTCAAACTATTGGACGGATAGGTACCGCACTATACCTTCTGACAGGGCTCGAAACCAATGTTTTGGGGGTACCGTAGGTATGGCAAGAGACACTGAACCCGTGGAGGTCGAATGGACGTGTATGGTTCGGATACCGCCCCTGATGAAGAAGGGGTGGCTGGTGCGAGCGGTACAGGGACAACGCCAGACGTGGGGAGCTGGTTCCAGCGTGGATCGAGCAAGGAATCCGCGCTGAACGATCGGGGGATAGCCGTCCCGGTCAACGCCATGCTCGATCGCGTGCGTGAGGCAGATGCCCTCACCTTCGATAACGAGGACGCCGAGTAGGAACCTTCTTCATCGGAAGAAAAAAAGGCCGCTTAAAAAGCGGCCTTTTTTATTTGCAGGTTTCGGCGTAGCGCGGTTCTAACGATTTTCCCTCCATGAACCGAGCCGACGGCTAATGGATTCCCACTCCTTTCTGCAGAGTCTCGCGGTCGTTCTCTGCGTGGCGGCGGTGGCGACGGTGGTTTTCCAGCGGCTACACCAGCCAGTTGTGTTCGGCTACCTGCTGGCCGGAATGATCGTCGGGCCGCACATCTCGATTCCGCTAGTTGCCGATCCCCAGACGGTTCGGGTCCTCTCCGAGCTCGGCGTCATCCTGCTGATGTTCTCCCTCGGATTGGAGTTCAGCATCAGGAAACTGGTGCAGGTAAGTCGGAATGCCGGCATGGTGGCGCTGTTCGAGTGCAGCGTCATGGTATCGGTCGGATATCTGGTCGGGCAGATGCTAGGCTTCACCCGCATCGAGAGCATTTTCGCCGGCGCGATCACCGGCATCTCCAGCACGACCATCATCGTCAAGGCATTCGAGGAGCAGAAAGTCAAAGGCAGGGTGACCGAGCTTGTTTTCGGAATTCTGATCATGGAAGATCTGATCGCGATCTTCCTCCTCACGGTCCTGACGACGGTTGCGCGCTCCGGCTCGATCTCACCGGCTGATCTCGGGCTCACGGCGGTGAGGCTGGTCATGTTTCTCGCGCCTTTGATCGGTTTCGGACTGCTGACGGTGCCGCGCGCGATCAGGGCGGTGGTGCGACTGGGGCGGCCGGAGACTACACTGGTCGCCAGCATCGGAATCTGCTTTGCCGCTGCGCTCCTCGCGCTTTCCTTCGGATACTCGGTGGCGCTCGGCGCGTTCATCGCCGGGTCTCTCATCGCGGAATCGGGACACGAGCTCGAGATCGAGCGGCTGGTTCGGCCGGTGCGCGACATGTTCGCGGCGATTTTCTTCGTCTCGGTCGGCATGATGATCGACCCGATCGCTTTGACCGAGCACTGGCCGGCGGTAGTGGTACTGACTCTGGCTGTAATAATCGGGAAGGTGCTGGCGGTGACAGTGGGTGCTTTCCTCGCCGGGCACGGACGCCGCAGGGCGATGAAAGCGGGAATGAGCCTGGCCCAGATCGGCGAATTTTCCTTTATCATCGCCAGCGTTGGAGTGGCCGCGGGCGTGATCGGTGGCTGGATGTATCCGGTGGCTATCGCCGTCTCGGCGATCACGACGCTGACTACGCCACTGCTGATCAAGCTCTCCAACAGGGCGGCGGCATCGATCGACCATTGGCTGCCGGAGCCAATTCAAACCGTCGCCGCACTCTACGGATCGTGGATCGAGCGAGTTCGGAACGCGCCCCGTGCCCCGACCGAGCGATCAGCGGTCAATCGCGTTGTGCGCATCATCCTGCTCGACGCTGCGCTCATTACCGCGCTGGTGATCGGGGTCGATCTGGAGATCGACCGTCTCAGCGTGAGCGTGGGCGCGATGCTGGGGATGCCGCCGGAGCGCGTTCGGTTCATGATCGTGCTGGTGAGCGGGCTGATCGCCGTGCCGCTTATTTATGGATTGATCACCAGCGCCAAAGCGCTGGGCAATCGCCTGGCGCGTCGCGCCTTTGCTGACGCTCAAAAGGGGAAAGTCGATCCGGCCGATGCCCCGCGTCGGGCGCTGGTGATTCTGGTGCAAATCGCGGTCGTGCTGGCCATCGGAATTCCGGTCGTGGCCATCACCCAGCCTTTTCTTCCGCCCCACCAGGGCGCGTTCGTACTGGTACTTCTCACGCTCGTGCTCCTCCTCGCGCTCTGGCGAAACGCGGCGAACCTTCAGGGACACGCCCGGGCCGGTGCCCAGATCATCGCGTCAGCGCTTGCCCACCAGATGGCCTCCACGGATGGTGTGCCTGGTGAGGGAACGCTGCTCGACGATGTCAACACGATTCTTCCCGGACTCGGCGAGCCGGTTGCGATCCGGGTAGTTCCGCTGAGTATTGCGGTGGGGAAGAGCCTGGCGGAGCTCAATCTGCGCGGCGCGACGGGCGCCACCGTTCTGGCGATCAAGCGCGGCGACCAGCAGATCCCCACTCCACTCGGGCGAGAAGTAGTTCATTCGGGCGACATTCTGGCTGTCGCCGGCGCTCAGGATGCCGTGGCAGTAGCGCGGGCGATCTTCGCGCCGGATCCGGGCCGAATTCGCGATGACATAGCGGGTGCTGAAATTCAGGCGGAGCTGGAGGCGCTCAACGAAGCGCTCCTCACGAAGCAAACGCGAAGATCGAGCTTCCTTAGCAGTTAAAAAAAGAAAGCCGCCTCTGCCCTCGAGGCGGCCTTCTTCCGGGTGGGCCTACTCTCCTGCCGCGCGGCGCCGTTTAGTTCGACGTGCTGTCGCGGCTTTCTTGCGACCGATCGGTACCACTCCAACTTCCGCGGCCACGACTTCGACCGGAGCTGCCGGTGCTGTGTGCGGCTGCTTGTAAGCGAAGCGCTTGCCTTCGTAGTTGCGGAAGACCACCTCGTCGTCGGTGATCGATTCCACGTACTCCGGGAGAAGCGGGACTTTGCCGCCGCCGCCCGGAGAATCGATGACAAACTGCGGAACCGCCAGGCCGGATGTCCAGCCCCGCAGCGCCTGCATGATCTCGAGCCCCTTCTGCACGGTGGTGCGGAAATGCTCGCCGCCGGCGACCTGGTCGGCCATGAAGATGTAGTAAGGCCGAACGCGAGCCTTCAACAGCTCGTGCATCAGCTTCATCATCACCTTCGCGTCGTCGTTGACGCCCTTGAGCAGCACCGTTTGGCAGCCCAGCGAAACGCCGGCTTTGGACAGTCGATCGAGGGCCGCCACCGATGCCGGCGTAAGCTCGCTCGGGTGATTGAAATGCGTGTTCATGAAGATCGGGTGGTACTTCTGCACCATCTCGCAGAACTCCGGCGTGATCCGCTCCGGCAGATGCGACGTGATGCGGCTCCCGATTCGGATGATCTCGATATGCGGAATCGCACGCAGCTGCTGGAAGAGATACTCCAGGCGCCTGTCGCTCAGCATCATCGGGTCGCCGCCGCTCATGATGACGTCGCGAATCTCGGTGTGCTCGCGCAGGTACTGAAACGCCGAATCGTACTGATTCAGCGGGATCTTCTCCGGGTCGCCGACTTTGCGGCGGCGGGTGCAGAACCGGCAGTACGTCGCGCAGACCGGACTCACCAGGAATAGAGCACGGTCGGGATAACGATGCGTGATGTTCGGCACCGGCGAATCGCCATCCTCATCGAGCGAGTCTATCACGCCGTCGACGACGTTGAGCTCTTCGACGGTCGGGATATACTGATTCCACATCGGATCTCCAACTTCCTTGATCTGCTCCAGTGCCGCTGGGGTGATCCGCATCTGGAAGTTGTCGAACGCCGGCTTCAGCGCCTCGACGTCGATATTGTCGTGCCCGAACTTCTCGGCCAGCTTTTCGAGCGTGGGAATGCTCTGATCCTTTAGGATTTGCTGCCAATCGCTCATTCTTGCACCACTCCGGCCCCGTAAGGGGCGTTGTAGATGATCCGAAACTCCTCGGATCGGGGCGATACTCCGGCGGCGAACGACTCGATGCCGGTTTGCTGCAAACCTTCGCTAACCATTACAACTATCGAACCAGTCTCAACCAAGTCCGGAAAGGCGAAGGGTCTTCGCCCAACGCTCCGAATAATTCTCGCCACGCTTGGCGAGAGCATGATCGCAGATTTTCCGAATGAGGTCGGAGTAGCCGACAGTGGCCACGCCCGCCATGCGAGCGAGACCCGCGGCCGGCGAGATGTCCGGATTTGCATTCACTTCGAGCAGCCAGGGACGGCCGGATGGGTCGATACGGAAATCGCAGCGCCCGTATCCTTCGCCGCCGACGACGCTCCAGGCGGTGCGGGCGATGACGGCGATCTCGTTGGCCAGATCTTCCGAGAGATCGGCGGGGCAACTCGGCTTTGCGCCAAGATCCTCGTCGCTCCCCGTCTCCCACTTGGAGCGATACGATACGATGTGCCACATGCCCTGCGGCATCTGGGCGAAGTCGATCTCGGCGATGGGCAGAATCTCCTCGCCGAGGATGCCGACGTTGACCTCGCGGCCATCGATGAAGCGTTGGACGAGAACTTCGTCCCAGCCCTCGAACATCGCCTGAACTCGCGCGTTGAGGCCGCGCATGCTCCTCACCACCGAGCGCTGCTCGATTCCTACCGAGGCGTCTTCAGCAACAGGCTTGCAGATCGCCGGGAACCCGACGCTCGATACCTCATCGCCGCGGCGGATGTGCGTCCAGCGCGGGACCGGAAGTCCGGCGCGGTCGAGTACTCCGTTGACGACGTTCTTCCTCAGCGTGAGGCCGGTCGTCCAGCTGGAGCTCCCCGTAAACGGAACGCCGATCAGCTCGAGGACGGAAATGACCATCGGCTCGTAGATAGCCTCGCCGTCGATTCCTTCGCAGAGATTGAAAACCAGATCGAACTTGCCCTTCCGCACGCGTTCGACCCAGCGCCCGTCGTTGGTCACGGGAACGCGAACGACCTCGGTCGCCCAGTCGAGCAGTGCGTTCTCCACCGCTTCGATGGAGTCGAGCAGCTGAACCTCCGGGGCCTTGCCGAGTGCCGATAAGCCGTCGAACAACAAAGCAATCTTCATCGCGTGCTCCCCCTCGTTTGTCTTCTGTGGGTCACGCCAGTCCACCGGCGACGAGCGCGCGCTCGCCGATGACCGCCTTGCCTACGACGCCGAGCTCTATTCCCTGCCTCGCCGCCGCGTATTTCAAACAACTCTGAATCAGCTCGTCATAGCCGATACCGGCCGCCCGCGCCGCCTTTGGCAGGCACGAGTTATCCGCCGGATCGGGAAGAATTCCCGGCAGCGGATTCGCTTCGAGCACATTTGGATTGCCGGCCGCGTCGAGCCGAACATCGATCCTTGCCCAGTCTCTGCATCCAAGAACGCGGAAGGCATCCAGCGTAACTCGCTCAATGGACGCCCGAAGCTCCCTGGTGATACGCGCGGGGCACTGAAAAATCTCGAGCGGATTCTCGGGGCGATCCCAAACGAACTTGGCGTCGAAGCTGTAGATGGGCAGCGCGCCCTTGGGCAGCGACTCGAAATTCATTCCCACAATCGGCAACACAGTCGCCTGATCTCCGTTGCCGAGGACGGCGCAGGTGAACTCCTTGCCGGGGAGATACTCCTCGACGAGGACGGGCTGCTGATAGTTCTCGAGGAGGAACCGGGTCTGTTTCGCGAGGTGGTCGCGATCCCAGCAAAGATTCTGGTCGGTGATGCCCTTGGAGGAGCCTTCGTGCAGCGGCTTGACGAAAAGTGGAAGCGGAAGATCCACCGTCCGAGTCTCGACCTCCTCGATATTCTCTACGACCGCGAACCGCGGCGTGGGAATCCCGTGGAACGCCAGGGTCTCCTTCGTCTTGGCCTTGTCGAGGCAAAGAGTGAGGGCAAAAGGATCGCTGCCGGAATAAGGAATCCCGAAGAATTCGCAGATCGCCGGCACGTGCGCTTCGCGGTTCACGCCGCGAAAGCCCTCGGCGATGTTGAAGACGATATCGGGTCTGGCTTCGCGGAGGCGCTCCGGAAAATCTTCCGTCGCCTCGAGTCGGACGACCCTTCCCAGCCCGGAGAGGGCTGATTCAACCGCCGCGATCGTCGCGGGCGCGTCCCACTCGGCGAATTCATCGCGGGCGATCAGCTGCGCGACGGAGAGATCGAAAATTCTACTGGGAGGCTCTTCATCGGGACGCGAAAGCTCCCCGCCTTCGTGACGGCCGCCCTCTTCCACTGGGCTGGCGAGCTCTGTCGGCTCGGGCTTTTGGTTGTAGGCGAGACCGATAAGAGTCATCGATGCCCTACAGAAATTTTCGCGCTCGAATCATCGCACCGAGTATATAAACGTCGACGATGTGGCGCAATAATTATTCCGCGGTTCTGAAAATCTTTTTTTGGTGGAATTTTTTTTTTGGCGGCGGAAAATTTCCAGAAGCCGGAATCAGACTTTGTGGTAGACGATCCTCGCCGCCTCTCTCCGATCCTCGGCCTGATAGATCTCGAAGTCCGAGAAGAACGCCGGAGACTCTCTTTGTAACAGCTTGAGCATGGCCACCGCACAGCGTCGGATCTCCAGCTCGGCGCCTTCGCTCGATCTGAGCTCCAGCATCGTCCGCCACGCCCTCGCGTTGGCGGTCACCACGATTTTCGTTTCGGTGGAATTTGGCAGAACTCCTCGGGCAGCCTCGCGCGACATCTTCCGCCGGTGGACCTTGTCTCCCACCCAGCCGTATTTCTCCATCAGGTGCTCGACAAGCCGAACATAGCTCCTCTGCGCTTCGTCGATCTGGGTCCGCCACTCCTTTTCCAGGGATTCTTCACCGACGATCGCGGGCGGAACGACGAAATTTGCCTCCGACTCGTCGACGTAACGTTGACTCAGTTGACTGTAGGCGAATCCGGCGCGGTGCCGAACCAGCTCGTGGGTGAGTGAGCGGCTCACGCCCTCCAGTAAGAGGGAGTAGTTGGCGTGTTCAAGGACGGACCCATGCCCCTGCTTCTTGATGTTCTCCAGATAGTCGCGCGTCGCACGACTGGCGGGATTCTTCTGGCTCATATAACAGAGACGGCCGGCAAACTCGGCGAGACGCTCACCATCGGTGCTTTCGCCGAGCCAGCGGACCTGCAGGTGATCGGGCTCGATGAAAACGGGACGCGCGAGGAGGGTGATGACCGGTTCTGTATAGTACAAGGCGGAAATCCGTTGAAAAAAAGGGAAACAACCAGCTCGTAGCTGTCAGCGGAACGGCTGGGAGCGCCGAGCTGTTGTTTGATCACTCGCCGCGCGCGCGGCAGAAAGCTAAGACGGTCCGCCGATGAGCGACAGCCGGAAACGATCGTATGCCCGGTCCTTCACGACATCATCGAGAGCCGCTCTCGCTTTCTCCGGCAGTGGCGGCAGCGATGGGTCGTACTTGATGTCGGTGATGGGCTTTTGATCCTTGAGAGGAACCTTCACTCCCGGATTGAAGATGTTGTTCGGATCGAAAGCCTTCTTGATGAGCGCGAAAGCCTTGATCGCGTCCTTATGCCAGACTCGGTGGAGCAAAGGAGTGCGAATTCGGCCGTCGCCGTGTTCACCGGATAGCGTCCCGCCGAGCCGGGCTGTGAGCGCAACGACTTCATCCAGCAGCTTGGTGATTCGCTCCCGCCAATCGGGTTGATTCACATCGACGAGCGGATTCACGTGAATGTGGGCGTCTCCGGCGTGCCCGAAAATCACGCCGCTGATCTCGCGGTCGGCGAGCGCCTGCCTGACGCCTTTGATGTACTCCGGGAGCTTGGCCAGCGGGACGGCGCCGTCCTCGATGAACTGCATCGACGTCGAATGCTCGAGCGCGGCGAGGATCGGGCTGGCCGAGTGACGAAGCTTCCATAAGTCGGCTTCCGCTTCCGGGGTCAGAGCAACGTCGACGTCTTTCGCCCCGGCTTGTCGAAAAGCCTTGGCCAGCTGTTCGGCGGCCGCGGCGGCCGAATCAGTACTATATGATTCGACCTCCGCCAGCAGGATGGCAGCTGCTCCTTCAATCCGGTCCCTCAACTTCTCGTCGGCGCTGTCGTTGGCAGCCGCATAGGAAAGAAAGGTCTTGTCGAGGAGCTCGCAGGCGCTGGCTCCTTCTTCGACGGCCTTGGTCGCCGCCGCAGTCGCCTCCTCGATCGACGCAAAGGATCCGAGCACGCTGCTCGTCGCGGTGGGCAGAGGCGACAGATTGAGCTGGATCCTGACAATAATCGCCAGTGTTCCTTCGCTGCCCACCAATAGATCAATGAGCTCGGCCTTGGTGCCGTATTCGTGGACCGCGTAACCCGACGATTCCTTGCGGACGCCCAGGTGCATGATCGGACGACGCTTGTCGCTGGCGACGATCTCGCCGTGCACGTCGCTCATGAATCGGTTGATGGCCTCGATGCGCTTCGGGGGCGGCTCGCCACGCGTTAGCACCGCGCGGTCGCCATCGCTGAAGACGCAATCGAGTGCGTTTACCCAGGCGCGTGTCGCTCCGTACCTCAGCGAGTGGGCTCCCGAAGCGTTGGTCGAAACCATCCCGCCAAGAGTGCAGAAGTCGCCGCTCGATGGATCGACGGGGAGCCGAAGCGCCTTTCTGCGCGCGGCGACATCCAGGGTCGACCAGAGAACTCCCGGCTCGACCCAGACGGTCTGATCGCGCTCGTCGATTCGGCCGAGATGGTTTATCCGCGACAGATCGACAACGACGCCGGATCCAATGGCGCCGCCACCCATGCTGCTACCCGATCCACGCGGAATGAGCGTCGTCCCGGATTCCGCCGCCCACTTTACCAGCACCACGACGTCTTCCGCATCTACCGGAACCGCAACCGCCGATGGAATTGCGCGTCCGATACCGGCTGCCTCGGAGTAGACGGCGCGGGCCAGCTCGTCTTCGCGGAAGTAGCCGCGAAATCCGGGAAGACTCACAAGCCGAGGTTGCTGACCCGCGGCGGGTTTGACGAGTAGTCGTAAAACCCTTTTCCGGATTTCTTGCCCAGCATGCCGGCGAGAACCATTCGTTTCAGCAACGGTGGTGGCGCGTATCGACTCTCTCTGTACTCGTCGAACATGATCTCGGCGATCTTGTAAACGGTGTCGAGGCCGACGAAGTCCAGCAGCGTAAATGGTCCCATCGGGTGACCCGCGCCCAGCTGCATACCCTTATCGATGTCCTCCACCGAGCCCACCTTCGATTCGAGCGCCTTGATCGCATCGATCATGTAAGGAACGAGGAGCAGGTTCACCACGAAGCCGGAGCTGTCCCTGGCTCGTATCGGCTCCTTCCCCAAGGCGCGGACGAACTCCATCGCCCGCTCTTCGGTGTCTTCGCTGGTGGTGATCGTGCGGACGACTTCCACCAGCTTCATTAGTGGCACCGGATTGAAGAAATGAAGCCCCAGCATTCGATCCGGCCTGCCACTGGCCGCGGCCATGGCGATTATGGTCAGGCTCGAGGTGTTCGATGCGAAGATCGCATCAGGGCGGGCGATTCCATTGAGCTGGGACCAGAGCGAATTCTTGACGTCGAGATCCTCGACGACCGCTTCGATTAAGAGGTCTGAATCGGCGAGGTCCTTCAGCTGTGTTACGAATCGCAGATTGGCGAGAGTCTTGTCGCGCTCTGCCGCCGTGCCCTTGCCCTTCTCGATTCCCTTGGCGAGGGTCTTCTCGATCGACTGTCGGGATTTCGTCCCAAGCTCGTCGGAAATTTCACGAACGACTGTCGGGAATCCGGCCGCGGCGGAGACCTGCGCGATACCGCTGCCCATCAGGCCGCCGCCAAGTACACCTACTCTCTCGATCTTCTTCATCAGGCGTCCGACCGTTGCGCGAGGAGGCTCTAATCTATCGTTGCGGCAGCTTCGCCCGCGAAGAGAGCGCGTCAAGCAGGCCTGCTGACCTCTCGAACTCGCCGTGCTCGAGACGATCGAGAATTTGCTCCAGCGCCAGCTGCACCCCCGAGAGCACGCCGCGATGTGTTCGCGCGACCCGGTATCCCGCCAACGCGCCGCCGGCGAATGGCAGTACTGCGATCCCCGCGGCAATGAGCAGAGGAAGATGAGCAACGATAAGCCCGAGCCCGACCACACCGCTCGCCATTGCACCCACCGCTCCAACCCCGCCCCCGGCTCCCACGCGACGTGCCCTGCTGGCGCGAATGTCGGCGTCGAGCCTGACGACGACCCGTGAAGCGTCGACGGCCAAGACCGTCGCCGACACCTGTTCGGCATCCATCAAATAGTAGGCGCGGCCGCTGAGGTTAACAGTGCGGCGGAGCTTCCCGAAGAGACCGCGCTGTGGCTCCCAGGTTATACGGTCGGCAAAGCGCCGCTGTACCTGGAGGCATTCGTCGCGCAGCATCCACGCATCGATCGTCGCGAGGATGTCGCGCGCATTTCCCGGAACCGTGCGCGTGGCGGTGGCGAATCCGGCCCCGGCGATCTGGGCGACAAGTCCGCGCTCCTCCGGAACGTTGATGCGAGTCCGCTCCTCGGCCAGCGCCTGATTGAGGACAGTCGGACTGAGACCGACTTCGTTGCCGATCTCCAGCAGCTGGTTCTCGCTGATCAGATCACCCGATTCGGGGAGCGCGCTGGCACCCTGCAGCTCCGCCGCGCGAGCCAGGACGCGCTCGAGCGCCGGCCTATCCAATGGTGGATGCCGCGCCGGGACGGGCGCGGGCAGCGGAGACTTCTCGTCAGCCATGCAGAATTATATCTGCTTAAATCCCTCCCAGTACGAGGTCCAGCTGGCGAATGAGTGCATCGCGAATCGTGTCGGGTATCACGAACACCGAAGCGAACGTCGTCTGGACGTTGGCGCCGGCCGGGCGGTTCGCCGCGCGCAAATAGTAGCGCATGTATCCGTCGAGAATTTCCGGAGAAGTGCGCTGGATCAGAAGGGCGCCGGCCCGGACTGTAGCGGCGCTCTGATAGCGGTCGCCGAGCCCGGTCCGTCGCTGTTCGGGCGTAATGTTGTCGGTGACGGCGGTGTTTGCCAGCTGCCCGACCGCTTCGTGCGCAATGACATATACCGCCTCAACGGCGTCGTTCGGTCGGTCGGGGAAGGCGACAGTCATGATGTTCGACCGCGAGCCACTCGTCTGGGTCCTTCCCTCACCATCGAGCGGCAGTGACAGCAGAATCTCGCCTTGCGGCTGCTGGGTATTGTTCAGGAATCTCTGCATGCGCGGCCGATAGGTTCGCTGCCAGAGCGTGTCGGCGAGCTCGAGCACGTTGGCCCGCTCACGCTGTTGTTGCAGCCAGTACGAGTGATAGAACCGGTTGCTCTCGTCGGTGAGAGATTGAACGAAGAGTCGCAACCAATCGCGGTCGGGGCCGGTCTGGAAGTACGCAGCAAAGAACGCGATCGCGGCCGCCTGTTGCTGCGATGAAGCCGCCCGCGGATCGCCATTGGCGCGAATGAATAGATCCACTGTCTGGGCGAGCTGGTCCCACGAAGCGAAGTTGAGTGGAACAAACTGCGCGTTGATCAACTGCGGGTTCGCCGCGAGCCTCGCGCGCAGTCTGTCCTGGTTGGCATCCAGCTGAGTGACCACATTTGCCCGGTTCTTGGTCACGGTCATTTCCGTCCCGTAACCGCGCTTGAAGAACGGGACGAAGGTGGAGTCTTCCTGAAGCAAGGCGAATCCGTGCAGCCAGAGATCGACGTGCTCACGCACCTTCATCGGCCAAATTACATCCGGCCTGCCGGCATTCTGATCCGGTCCCGCGGGGACCGCCCCGCCAGCCCCACCGCCCACTGATGCGCAAGCGGCCGCTGACGCCACAACCCACGCCAAGGCGAATGCTCTGACAAGTCGCTTCATGATTTCCTCGATCGCTGCGCGACGCGCAGTCTTATTGGATGGATTCGATAACGAGCGCGATTCCCTGACCGCCACCGATGCACGCGGTGCCAAGTCCGTACCGCTTACCCCGAGCGCGCAAAGCATGCAGTAGATGGGCCGTTATTCTCGCGCCGGAGGCGGCAAGCGGGTGGCTCAACGCGATGGCGCCGCCATGGACGTTCAGCCGCTCACGCGGAAGAGACAACTCTCGCTCCACGGCACACGTTTGCGCGGCGAAGGCCTCGTTCACCTCGATCAAATCCATATCATCCATCGTCAAGCCGGCCTTGGCGAGCGCCGCCTTCGAAGCCGGAACGGGTCCGATTCCCATTACCGACGGATCTACGCCCACTACACCCCATGATACCAGGCGGCCGAGCGGCTTCAGGCGGCGATCATCGGCGAATTTTTCGCTGGCGATGACCAGCGACGCGGCGCCGTCGCCAATTCCCGAAGCGTTCCCGGCGGTGACGACGCCGCCCTTTCGAAACGCCGGCTTGAGCGCCGCCAGACCTTCGGCGGTCGTTTGAGGTCGCATGTGTTCGTCCGACGTGAGATCCTCGGTCTTTCCGGTTTTCGGATTGGTCACCGGCACCGGAACGACCTCATCGTCGAACACGCCTTCGTCCCACGCCGCTTTGGTAAGCTGCTGCGATCTCAACGCGAACTCGTCGACACAGCCACGGTCCAGTTTGTATCGGTCCGCCAGGTTCTCCGCCGTCTCGGCCATACCGAGGCCGACGAACGAATCGGTGAGGCTTTCCCACAGGATGTCTTCCATCACCGGCGACTTGCCGAGTGGGGTGCCCCAGCGGAGTCCCCGCGTGACATGAGGGGCTTGCGACATTGATTCGGCACCGCCGACCAGACACAGCTGCGCATCGCCAAACATTATCTCCTGCGCTCCGCTGACCACTGCCTGAAATCCGGAGCCGCAAAGGCGATTGAGCGTGAGTGCTGAAGTCTCCTGCCGGCAACCGGATTTCAGCGAGACGTGCCGCGCGAAGTAGATCGAGTCACGTGTGGTGTACAGCACGTTGCCGAAAATCGTCTGGTCGACGTCAGTGGCGGCGACTCCGGCACGATCGATGGCGTGCTTCGAGGAGTGGACGGCTAGATCTACCGGTGAGAAGTCCTTGAGTTTTCCGCCAAAGGTGCCGAACGGCGTGCGAACGGCCGACAGAAAAACGACGCCTGTGGACTGCGGCGTCACGCTTTCTTTCCGCAGTTGATGCAGAATTTCCAGAGAGGATCGAGCTCAGCGCCGCAGCCGGCGCAATGCTTGGCGGACAGGTTCTGACCGCAGTGCGGGCAATAGGTGACGGAGCGTCCCTCCGGCAGAGTCCCGCCGCAAAACTTGCATCCCTCGGCGACTTCCATGGTCCCGGGCACGACGAATGAAGTTCCGGCCTGACCAGGCGCGCCTCCGTTTCCATTGCCGCCCGCATATCCTCCCGCGTTCTGCGCAGGCACCGCCACACCGAGTTTTTGCAACGCGTCGGGCGCGAGCGTAATTCGGGTCTCGGCGTAATCGCGAAAGGCGCCGACGTCCGCGTGCGCGGATGACATCTCCTGCTTCAGGCGATCCTGCATCGCCTTGTCGGCACGGACGTATCCTTTCTCGCCGGAGAGGAGGCGAGTGACGGCAGCCTCATAATCCTGATTCGTCTCGATGCCCAGGTCGCGACGATAGTGCCGGTACGGGACGAGCGTGTCGTAGAGCTCCTGGACGGTGAACGGCACGCTCAGGTATTCGGCGTGGCCGTTCCTGATGTTGTGAACCAATCGCTGAAAAAGCCGGTCTAGATCGTCCATAGTCGCTTGCTCGGCCGGAATGATTGAAGATCAGGGAAGGGGGCCGTGTCTTTCAATCGCGTCGGAGCTTTTTGCTTCGACACCCAGCTGTCGAACTCAGATTGCCGTAACCCGCCTGAGTTTGATAGTTCCGCGGCGGCTCGCGTCGCGAGATGGTTAGCGTACTCATTCTGGGGGTGCCCGGCGTGGCCCGCAACCCACCTGAATTGAACTTCGTGAGGCAATACCACCGCCACCGCCTCCTTCCACAGCTCCAGATTCTCGATCGGACCGCCCTTTCGCTTCCATCCCCGTTCAATCCATGGGCCAACCCACGAATTCATGCCTTCCACGATGTACTTCGAGTCGCTCGTAAACAGCACCTTGTAGGTGTTGCTGCGACGGGAGATCTCCCGAAACGCTTCGATAACCGAGCGAAGCGCCATGCGATTGTTGGTGGTGGCCGGGTCGGAGATCCAGTAGTCGTAGCGCTCGACCTGATTCGATTTTGGGTGAAGCCATTCGATGACGCCGCCGGCGCCGCCGGGATTCTCACCGTCGCGCCCGTTGCCGAGGCATGATTCGTCCGCGTAGATAGCGACGAGGTCGCCGGTTCTGGCTTTGCTGCGGCTCAACGAACTACCTCGAAGCTTTCCATTTCGTCGAGGTAGAGAGTGATTGCGTCACCGGTGCTGGGGTGCGTGGCGTCGACCGCCTCGCGGCCACTGATGACGCGAAGCCGGGTCGGGACCACCACGAACTCAGTACCGCGACGATAAGCGGAGATTCGTTTTCCGCTCGTGATCGCGCGCTCCAGCGCGTCGTACTGCTTGTGGGTCCATTCGGTCATCGGATTCACCGTCAGTTATCTGTTCCGCACCATTCTCGAACGACCCTCGTCAACACTTGCCGGGCGACATCGACCTCCGCAACCGGCACGAACTCCTCCGCGGCGTGAGCGAGTGCGATGTCGCCCGGACCAAAGCAAACCGTCGGGATACCGGCTTCATTGAGAAGCGCCGCATCGGTCCATGCGGAAAGGCCTTCGATCCGGACAGCGACGCCCTCCTGCTCCAGCGCGCCGCGCAGCGTCTTCACGATCGGTGAATCGGTGTCTACATCGCTTGGAAGCTGCGCCGTAGTCAATGTAACTCTGGCGTCGAGCTGGGGGTGGCTTGCCTTTACCGTTGCGCACGCATCGATCACTTCCTGCATCGCCATTTCCGTGGATTCGCCGGGCAATGTGCGGCGCTCGATTGCCACGATGCACTCTTCGGGATAAGTCGACATTCCGACTCCACCTTGAATCGTCGAGGCATGGAGCGATCCACGCCCAAGCAGCGCGTGTCGGCGCCCGGATTCCCGCGTGCGTTCCAGCTTTTCCAGCTCGGCCAGCACCAGAGCGGCGTGGGTGATGGCATCGACGCCGATGTCGTAGCGGCTGCCATGCGCTGCTCTTCCCGCGAACCGGACTTTCATCCAGACGAATCCGCGATGCGCGGGGCAGATCGCCAGCCTGGTCGGCTCGGTAATGATCGCGGCGTCGGCGCGAATTCCTTCCTTGATGAGGGCGCGCATGCCGACGCTATCGTACTCTTCGTCGACAACTGCAGTGACGAGTATCTGCCGGTCGGCGCTGGCGTCGACTCCAGCGACAGCCGCCGCGCACATCGCGGCGACGCCGCCCTTCATGTCAGCCGATCCCCGACCATAGATGCGACCCTCGCGCAGCTCGCCGCCGAAGGGGTCGTGTACCATGCCCTGGACACCCACGACATCGAGATGGCCGTTGAGCATGAGGGCTGGGGCATCGGGCGACCCCAGCCGCGCCACCACGTTTGGTCGATTGGGAACGCTCTCGATCAGCTCGACGGAGAAACCCCAATCGTCGAGAACTGATGCGAGAAACCGCGCGCAGTTGCCCTCACCTGAGGAGTCAGGAGCAAGGGCGGGATTTCTCGAATCGATTCTTACCAGGGCGCGGGCGAGCGCGATTGCATCGCCACGCGGTATCGCCACGGACTACCTTCTTTTCGCGGTCTTGCCCGAGGCTTTCGGCTTGGATTTGGCAGCCGCCTTGACCGGGTGCTTTTTCGCAGCCGGCTTCATCGTCGGCTTCTTGGCGGCGGGCTTTTTCGCAGGCTCGTGGATCTTCGGCGCGGCGTGTTTGACTGGAGCTGCGGCCGGGGAAACGTGGTGGTGAGCAGGTGGCGCGTGATTGGTCGCAGCCACGGGCGTCGCCTGTTTTGGCGCGGCTGCCGGCGGCGGGGTGACTGGCTTCCGCTTGCCATGGGAAGCTTCGACTTCGCGCATCAGCTTGTCCGCTTCTTCCTGCGTCATCTGTCCACGGCGCACCATGTATTGAAGCAGGTCGCGCGCGCTTTCGAGCACGAGTCCAGTGAGACCCGCGGCGGCTCCAATGACATCCTTCATGGCGGCGGCCATCTTGCTGCCCGCCTCCAGACTTATTTCGTGCGCCTTCGCCGCCATCTCGGCGACCGTATCTTTAACGTCGGCGCCGCGGTGGCCGGGGCTACGCTTGGGCGGAATCGGAGCGCCGGTAGCAGTCGCAGCGGCACCGCCGGCAGGAGGAGGTGGCGCTGGAATGGTGGCAACTGGAGGCTTTTCTCTATCGATCATTTATGGGCTCCGGTCAGCTGAAAGGGGCGGCGCTGACGGGTCTGAAACATCACAGAAGTGCGAACCAGCCCAGCATGGGCTGGAATGGCGCTAAGTATATGATTTTTCGTGACTAAAACAAGGTGGCATAATCCGGCTTCGCCAGCCAGCCCAAATTGCGTAATCATAGGCTCTTTAGCGCCAGTTAAGGGACATACATCAATCAATAACACGACATAACCACGGATGAAGCTCAAAGTTCTTGATCTGAGCAGGGTGCTGGCTGGACCCGTATGTACTATGGTATTGGGCGATCTCGGGGCCGACGTGCTGAAAGTCGAGCGGCCGGGGGAAGGGGACGAAACCCGTCGTTGGGGACCGCCGTTCGCCCCGAACGGAGAGAGCGCCTATTTCCTCGGCATCAATCGGAACAAGTTGAGCATCGCCCTCGACCTGTCGGAAGCGGATGACAGGAAGGTGGTGCTCAAGCTGCTGGAGGACGCGGATGTCGTGCTCGACAACTTCCTTCCGGGCGCTCTCGATCGCCTGGGTCTGGATGTAGATGAGCTGCTGATACGGTTCCCTAAGCTGATCTGGTGCACGATCTCCGGATTTGGTCCGATGAGCGCCCGGCCTGGATACGACTTCGTTGTTCAGGCGGAGTGCGGCTGGATGGCGATCACCGGAGAGCGCGAGGGATCACCAATGAAGGTAGGGGTGGCGCTGGCCGACGTCGTCGCCGGGAAGGACGCCGCCATCGCGATTCTGTCGGCAGTCGTCGAGCGCTCGTCGGGATCGCTACCATTGTCGAAAAGGCGAATCAACGTCTCGCTCGCCGACAGTGCTCGCGCCTCACTCGTCAATGTCGCTCAAAACGTTCTCGTTACCGGTGAGGATGCGAAGCGGTGGGGAAACGCGCACCCGAATCTCGTTCCCTACCAGTTGTTCGATGCGGCTGACCGCCCAATTGTGATCGCCGTGGGAAGTGACGGACAGTGGCGTGCGTGCGCCAACGCTCTCGGGCTCGAAGCGCTTGCGGAGAACGAGTCGTTGAAGACAAACGCCGGACGCGTGGCGAATCGGGAGCTGATCACCGGCGCAATCGCCAAGCGTGTTGCAGAGATGGGGGCGCACCACTGGATAGGACGTCTCGAAGCTGCGGGTGTGCCCTGCGGGTTGGTAAAAACCGTGGCAGAGGCGCTCGAAGGTACGAATGCGGACGCACGAACCGGGGTTCCGCCGAGCGTGCCGGGAACGGTGCGCCGTGCCCCGCCGCGCCTCGATGAGCATGGTGATGCCATCCGCAAGCTGGGGTGGCGCGCCTTTGAGTGATGTCAGATATTATCAGCCGCTTGTTTCGCGCCCTCTACTCACGTCGTGAATCGCTTAACCCTGTGGAGAAGTCATGAAGCGTAACTGGTCCTTGGCTGCCGGCGCCCTCACTCTCGTCTTCCTTGCTTCGTGCAGTGAGGACCGGACAACAGGACCGGCCGGACAGGCAGCGTTTCAGCGCTATGTCGCGATCGGCACGAGCGTCAGCATGGGCGTTCAGTCGGACGGCGTTTATTACGCGACGCAGCAGCATGCGTGGCCGGCCCTTCTCGCTCATCAGGCGTTTGCGACGAGCTTCACCGAGCCCCTGGTCGCCGGCCCGGGATGCTATTCACCACTCATTGCGCCCCTGCAGTTCCAGCGAAGGTTGAGCGGAGCACAATATCCGGCCATCAGTACCAGCACCAACCCGCCCGGAGATCAGGTGTGCACGCTCCTTGGGAGTATCACCCTGCCGACAAACAACGTCGCCATCGACGGGGCTACGACGTATGCGGCGCTTCGCGTTACACCCGACACGGTTGCCAATGCGCCGGCCAATGTCGAATCAGATCAGCGCAAGCGGTTGTACAAGGCGGTGCTCGCTCCCAAGCTGAGTCAGGTCACCTCGATGATGCAGCAGAATCCGACACTGGTTTCCGTTGAGCTGGGAGCCAACGAAGTTCTGCGCGCTGTAACCGGCGGCATCCTGGTCCCGGCACAGGCGTACCGACAGCCGGACGGAACGTTCACATTCTATCCGATCGCCCTGTGGCAGCCGCAATACGATGCCATCGTTGATAGCGTTGCCAAGACCGGTGCGAAGGCGCTGCTCGTTTCAGTTCCTCAGATTCCCAGCCTTGTCGGCCTGTACCCGGGCGACGATTTCTATCAGCAGGCAGCGGCGTTTCAGCAGTTCGGGATCATCGTGAACCCGGATTGTCAGGGTAACACGAATGTCATCTTTGCGTTCGCCAAAGTCTTCACCGCTCTCGCCAGTCCGAAGCCCGCAAACTTCAGCTGCACCAACAATCCAAACGCAGCCGATTTCATTCTCACGCCCGCCGATGTCACGTTCGTAGGCGATCTCATTACGCAGATGAACAATCATATTTCGGCGGCTGCGAGCGCGCATGGCTGGGCGTATCTGGATCTCAACACCGCCCTCGCCAGTTTTGTGGCGGTCAAAACGCATTTCAGTCTGTCGAGTTTCCTCTCCTGCACGAGGCCGTTCGGCCAGTTCATCAGTCTCGATGGCATCCATCCGAATGCCGATGGTCAGCAGGTCGTCGCCAACGCCGCAGCCGACGCACTGAACGCGACATACGGATTCGCTATTCCGAGAAACGAAGTGACGGTGCTGACTCCCGCTCAGATCTGCCCGTAGTGAGCTCGTAATTCGTGTCAGAGGGCGAGGCCAAGAACCTCGCCCTCTTTGCATCATGAGGTATATCGGAAACAAAACCCGACTCCTGCCATTCATCCTTCGCACGCTGGAAAAGGAGAAGATCGGAGTGGGGTCGGTGCACGATGCTTTCGCCGGCACCGCCAGCGTGAGCAGGGCGTTCAAGGCAAAGGGATGGCGCGTCTGTTCGAGCGATCTGCTGATGTCCTCGTACGTGTTTCAGCGTGCCTACGTCGTCGCTGATTCAGCGCACCCGTCAATCAAGGAGCTCGCGCGCGAGCTGGCGGAGTGTGAGCCACGCGTCGGGTTCATCAGCCGCCATTTCACGCCGGCGGGCGGGAGTGTCAGCGAAGGCCGGATGTATTTCACGCCGGAGAACGCGGGGCGAATAGATGCATCCCGCGAGACCCTCGAGCTCTGGCGCAGCGGCGGAAGACTGGGCGACGACGACTACTATTTGTTGCTCGCCGCGATCATAGAAGGCGCTGACAGGGTGGCTAACACCGCGGGTGTGTACGCTTCATACATGAAGCGGTGGCAGCCGAACGCGCGACGGAGCTTTGACATCGATCCCGAGCTACCGGTGGCCGGGCGGGTGCCGGCACAGGCGTACCTCATGGATGCCACCGAAGCGGCGAAGGCGGTCGGCGAGGTGGATCTGCTTTATATCGATCCGCCGTATAACTCCCGTCAGTATGTCGCTTACTACCATATACCCGAGATTCTGGCGCGCGGCTGGTCGAACGGGTCTCCGGCGATCCGGGGGAAGGTCGGCCTGCTTGCCGGCCAGGAAGGACGAAGCCAGTGGTCGCATGGGAGGCGCGTTCAAAAGCTTTTTGCCGGCCTACTGGCCGGTTCGGGGGCCAAATGGGCGCTAATCAGCTTCAATTCGGAGGGTCATTTGAAGCCGGATGCCCTCCTGACACTGCTTGGCAGGGCGTCTGCGGATGGAAGGGTATCTCACTTCACGCAGCGCTATCGGAGGTACCGGGCCGACAGCGATCGGGAGGGGAGGCGGTATCACGCGGATATCGCAATCGAGCACCTGTATCTGGTGCGGCTGCGTTAGCTTGTTGCTTCCACAAGCCGCTGATCGTCAGAAAGGCGTAACGGTGATAAGGTGTTATCCCGTCGCCATTTGGGTCTTTGCAGGCGCTGGCCAACGGGTTACACTAGGCAGGTGAAGATGACAGCCACACCGCTGCAAAATCAGGGATCACAAACGTTGGGCGGAGGGGCCTCGACGCCGGATGCAGCGGCGCCGGGCATCGACGCCGATCAGGAGATCATTGCCAAGGTTCTGGGTGGTCACAAGGACTCGTTCGGGGTTCTGATTACCCGATACAGCGATCCCTTGTACCGACATGCACTTGGGATGACAGGAAGTCCTGATGTGGCGGAAGACATCCTTCAAGCGTCTTTTATTAAAGCATATCAGCATTTGGGCGAAGTTCGGGGGCGTTTCGACGCCTGGGTTTTCCGGATCGTCGCCAATAGCTGCAAGGATTGGCTGAAGAACATTCGGCGAACGCACGTGAGCTACGACGAGGACGATCAGCCCTCAACGTACTCGACGCCGGAAGAAGAGATGGACCGCAACGAGCTGCGTACAGATCTGCAATTTGCTCTGGCCAGACTAGCTCCCTCGCTGCGTGAAGCGTTCGTGATGAAGCACGTCGAGGGAAGGTCGTACGAGGAAATGGCGCTGTTACTGGAAACAACGGTTGGCGCGCTAAAGATGCGAGTGCATCGGGCGCGAGAAGCGCTCCAACAACTGCTCGAGGAGAAGTACGCATGATGCTAGATAACGCAGGTTTCGAAAACGAAAAAGTTACGGGCCGCGAGCCCGCTCAGAGACGGGATAAGCCCGCCGAGCCGCTTTACGACCGCGAAGTTCCGCTAAACGGAACTTCAGGTGGTCATGCGCTGCTCCACGACTGGCTTGATGGTGAAATCGACGCGATGCGCGCCAGTGAAGTCGAAGGCAAGTCGAAAGTCGAGCTCTGGACCCGCATAAACGCAGAGAGCGAGATGCTTCGCCGCCGCGTGACTCCCGTTGGTGTCCAGCAGCGGATCATGGCCTCGTTGCCTGAGACTCCGGGCACCGCCACCAACTGGTGGAAGCAGGTGACACCTGTTTCGGCGATTGCGATCGCCGTCGCGTTGCTCGCAGTTGGTGCACTGATCATCCAGGCTCTCCGTTAGAGCCGGCTCTCCTCGAGCAAAAACGCCCGACTCCTTGCGAGTCGGGCTTTTTTTTGTCATTACCCTGATGCCAGATCGTTCGCGCGGGCGTAGAGATTGCTGCGATAATTCGGCTGTCGGCGTAGACCTTGCAACTGGACTTCAACTCTTTACTGTACAGTAAGGACCATACCTGATCGGAGGCGTTCGAAGATGAGGAAGACCATCGCTGTAATCGCATTAATCGCTGCTCCAGCCCTGGCTTCTGCTCAGGCTGGGCTCTCCAAGATCCAATTCCTTGCGTTGCAGCAGGAGCTGCGCGATCAGGGATGCGGTGTGACGAATGTCGACGGCCGCTATGGCCCGCAGACGCGTCGTGCGATCGCGACATGCGCGAAGAAGTTCAACTCCGCCAACAACGCAGGGGCGTTGCTCGCGGCGATGAACATCGGGTTCGGCCCGACCGACACTCCGCCGACCGGCAAGACGGGAGAGTAACTCTGCCTCGAGCTAGATCTCGAGACTGAGTTGTACCGGGGGGACGAGCGTACCTAACGCCTCGTCCCCTTCGTCGTCATCACCCCTCGACCAGCCGCGCACTCCGTACTTCGTGCAGAGCTTGTCAAAAAATTTCGCCAGACCATCCCGGTATTTTTCGCCGGCGTAGGCGCTGTTCCCATAAGTATTGCGGTACCGCTCCGCCAAGTGCGGAAACTCCTGCTCGATGAAGGGGAGATAGCGTTTTTTCGCGGCGGCCTTGAGTCGCACGGCGCAAGCTCCGACGTACGTAGCCCCCGCCTCGGAGACGCGCTTCACCAGCGCCTCGAGGTCGGATGGATTGTCGGTGATTCCGGGCAGGACCGGCATGCAGTTTATGCCGGCCTCGATTCCCGCTTCGCGCAGGCGAGCCAAAGCGCGCACCCTCGCCTCGGGAGTCGGAGCCCTCGGCTCGATGCGGCGCGCGAGATCCCGATTGAGTGTGATCAGTGAGATGTGTATCGAGAGATCCGAGACTCGATTGATGCGTGAGAGGAGGTCGATGTCGCGCGTGACGAGGGGACTCTTGGTGATTATGGTCACGCTCAAACCAGGATGCTCGGCGAGCACTTCGAGAATTCCGCGAGTGACCCGGAACCTGCGCTCGGCTGGTTGATACGGATCGGTGGCGGTCCCGATCACGATCGTTTCGCCGGCGAGCAGCTTGAGATGCTTGTCGCTTCCGAATCGCAGCGTTCTGCTCAAAACCTCGGGCGCGTTTTTCTTGACGAAGATATTGCGCTCGAACGCGAGCCACGGCGGAAGGTTGTTGTAAGCTTGGTCCAGGACATCGGTCATCTTCTCGTCGGCCGCAGCGCGTTCCATGACGTAACGGTGGGTATAGCGCGCATAGCAGTAGGCGCACCCGAATGCGCACCCGATGTACGGATTGATCGACCAGAACCCCATCCCCGTAGTCTCGGGACCGTTGAGTATGCTCTTCGCCGGCGAGGAGTAGTAGCGGATGTCCTTCTGTTCGCCGATCACCGGGAGCTGGCGGGACGCTTTTTCGTACGCGGCGCCGAACAGGGTGGGGGACTGCGACTTCATATCCCGAATATAGCCCGAAGACCCGAAAGGTGCTAGCTCATCTGCATCTCGAGGGTCAACGCATCAACTGCAACAGAACGGGTGCGAGCAGTGAGTAACCAACGTTGCAAGCAGCGAGTTCACTACGCCGGGACGTACTTCCGTGGCGTGAGGGCTACTGCCTGTACCCTGAACGGCACCTGCTGACGTCCCGACGTCGTGAAACTCGGATCTGTCAGCGTTAGTTACTCGCTGCTCGCACCCGTTCATTTGCAGTTAGATGCTTTCAGCTGCCAGATGCCAGGAAGCTCGCACCCGTTCAGTTGCAGTTAGATGCTTTCAGCCACCAGATGCCAGAAGCTCGCACCCGTTCAGTTGCAGTTGATGTTTGGAGCCTTGAGGATGAGAGCGCTTAGTAAGTGAGCCCGACTCGAAGCCCGTTCTCCACCGGCCGCATGAAGAAATGATCGTACTTCGGGTCACGGGAAATCCGGAGCGCCTGAATGGCGGAGACCCCGCCGAAGATGAGGGAGACCTGGGTCTTGGAGAGCGACGAGGTGCGGGCCATGTAGCTGATGTCGCTCACCGATGCGTTGCGTCCAAGCGTGATGTAGAAAAGGGTCGTCCCGATGCCTCCGGCGAGAATCCCGCGCTCGATCGGTCCGCCGCCCGCGTGCGGGATGTCGAGGATCGCCTCGTTGATGATCGCCTGGGCCGTGAGGCCCGAAGCAGAAAAAATGAACTGCTTGTGCGGATCAGTCTCGCTGTTGATACCCGAATAAACGGTCGGCCGGCCGTGATCGAAGGCATAGTACGGGTGATAGCCCATGAGCAGTGCGCTGAGCACGTGGGCGCTTTCGTGGGCGAGGATGCTGGCGCCGAATCCAAAGGCGAATCGCTTCCAGTTGTGGTCGTTCGAGCCCGTGCCCGAAGCGCCCAATTTCGCATGAGCCAGGGGAGAAATCGCGGACTGACCCGCTGCCGCGTCGGCCAGCGCCGAGACGCAGATGAGTCCTGAGGCGGCGAGGAACATTGCGCCGATGGCTCGCGAACGTATCTTGTTCGCCAGATGCCTTGCCCGGAGAACCGACAGGATGGCTGAGCGTTTATCCGACATTGCGATACAGCGCGAGCTGGGAACGCTTCAAGGCTGGAGCCGGCGCGGCGATGTGATCACGAAGACTTTCCAGTTCCGAAAATTTCCGGACGGAATCGAATTCGTGAGAGCGGTCGCGAAAGTCGCGGAAGCCGCGGACCATCACCCCGACATCGATATCCGCTACACGAAGATAATCTGCAGCCTCAGCACCCACTCGGCGGGCGGGATAACGCAGAAGGATCTCGATATGGCTCGTCAGATAGAGCTGGTGGGGGAGAAGGGGACCTGAAGGAACAGTCCGCAACTGCCGCTAGTTGCGTCGGTTCCCCATCACCCGCAGTACCGCCATAAAGATGTTCAGCAGATCGAGGTAGATCTGAACGGCGGCGCCAACGTAGTCTTCGGGGCCGTAGACGTTGCGCAGGCGCCAGGTGTCGAAGACGAGCAGGCCGCTGAACAGCATGACGGCAACTGACGCCAGCCACAGATCGACTACCGCGTTCTGGAAGAAAAAGTTCAGGAGCATCGTCCCGATGAGAACCCACAGGCCGACGATCAGGAAGCCGCCCCAGGCGTTGAAATCGCGGCGGCTTACGAAGGCGTAGAGCGTAAGAATTCCAAACGCCCCGATTGTCAGTACCGCTGCCTGGCCGATGAGGCCGGGCTGCTGACGTCCGTAGAAGTAAAGCGCCGGCGAGATCATCACGCCGATCGCGAAGTTGAAGAGAAGGACCAGCCCGATATTGAACGGGAAATCGTTCTTCTTCCGCGTCGCCAGGAGCAGCGGCGCCAGCGAAGCGAAGAAGGCGAGGAAGGGATGCCGAGCCACCGCCTGCAGCAGCGCCGGCTGCGAGAGGGCGAAGGTTGTGCCGACAATCGTCACCAGCACGCTGACCAGTACCAGCGAGTACGTGCGGCGGACCAGAGTCGCTCTCTCTTCGCCGGTGCGGACCAGCGTTCCCGTCTGATACGAGACACCCATTGTTATTGACTCCGAAAAGGATCGAACGTGCGAAATATATTACCCCGCAGTTTTCGCAGCGATTCGGTCCAATAGAGGCGGCAACTGCTTGATGTCGTCCAGAAAGTAGGACGGGTGGTGTGGTTCCAGCGCCGATTTGGTGAAAGGGCCCCAGAGAGCGGCGATTGTAATGACTCCAGCGGCGTTGCCGGACTTGATGTCGTGGGGTGAGTCTCCCACGAACACTGCTTCGTCGGTACCATATTCCAGCTTCTCCAGCGCCGCCTTGACCGGATAGGGATCCGGCTTGTGGATGTGGACGGAGTCGTAGCCGATCGCGACCTCGATGTAGTCGTCGGCGCCGATGAATTTGAGCCCGCGCTCCATCATCGAGTTGCCCTTGCTCGTCACGATTCCCATCGGATGACCGCGCTGGTAGAGGAGGGCCAGCGTGTCGATCACGCCTTCGTACCTTGCCATCAGCCGATCGTGATTCTCCAGCTGGAAAGTGCGATAGCGGTTGATCAACCGTTCCCTGTCCTCGTCCGACTCGATGTAGGGCGTGAGCTGCTTCGGCAGCGGAGTGCCTATTCCTTCGATCCACTCGCTGTCACTTGGTTGTCGGCTGCGACCCTCGAATGTGTGCCGCATGGAAGCCAGCAGCAGGGCGATGGAATCGACCAGCGTGCCGTCGAGATCGAACAGAACCGCGAAAGGACGCGCATCAGCCATGATGGCAAAGTAACTGCGCCGGGCGGGCCGTTGGAATGGGGAACCGGATGCCAAACCGTGGCCGTTCCGTCGTTGTAATGGCTGATTCAGCGGGCGATATTAGAAGGACCAATGCCCACCACCACGCGCACGAGCTTCAGCAAGCTTTTCGACGAGATCGGTACTGTTGATCAGGTCGGAATCGAGGAGCGCGTCGCAAAGTTCACCACGCGCAGCATCAAGAAGGGCTCCAAGCTGTGGGGCCTCAAGACCGCGGTCTCGATGGTCGACCTGACGACGCTCGAGGGAAAAGACACTCCGGGAAAGGTGGCATCGCTTTGCCAAAAGGCGCGTCGTCCCAGCGCGGATCCCGATGTCCCTCCGGTTGCCGCTGTCTGTATCTACCCTTTTCTGGTAAAGCACGCAGCGCGCTGGCTCGCTGACACGGCGATCAAGGTCGCGTCGGTGGCAACAGCGTTTCCTTCGGGACAGAGTCCGCTTCCGCTGCGCCTCGAAGAAGTGCGCACCGCCGTCGCGGATGGCGCCGATGAGATCGACATGGTGATCAATCGCGGGCTATTCCTTTCCGGGGAGTTCAACGCCGTTCAGGACGAGATCAGCGCTGTGGTCGAAGCGTGCGGTGACGCGCAGCTCAAAGTCATTCTGGAAGTCAGTGAGCTCGACACCTACGACAATGTGCGTGCGGCGTCTTTCCTGGCGATGCAGGCAATTCGCCCGGGCGATTTCATCAAGACGAGTACCGGCAAGGCGGCGGGCAGCGCGACGCTCGCCAATACTCAGGTCATGATAGAGGCCATTCGCGATTTCTACCTCGCGACGGGAATCGCCATCGGAATGAAACCCGCGGGTGGCATTCGAGCCGCCAAGCAGGCGCTTCACTATCTCGTCGCCGTGAAGGAAACGCTGGGCGATGCATGGCTCAACTCGACACGCTACCGCTTTGGCGCGAGCTCGCTACTGAACGACCTGCTACGCCAGATCGAGAAAGAAAAGACCGGCGCGTACCAGGCGCCTTACTACTTCACCGAGGCAGCCGAGAGCTACTGATATGACATCCACCAGGGCTGTCACCAGGGCTACAGGATCGAGCACGATCCCGCAGCTGATATTCGGCGATTTGTGGGAATACGATCCGGCGCCCGAGACCGCGGATCCGAAACTCAAGCCGAAATACGATCTCTTCATCGGCGGCAAATTCGTGGCGCCGAAGTCGGGGAAGTATTTCGACTCGATCAATCCGGCGACCGAGGAAATGCTTGCCCAGATTGCGCTGGCGAATCAGGCGGATGTCGATGCCGCTTACCAGGCGGCACAAAGGGCATTTGGCGCGTGGAGCAGACTGCCCGGCGCCGAGCGCGGAAAGTATCTCTACCGCATTGCCCGGCTGATTCAGGATCGGGCGCGGGAGTTTGCCGTCGCTGAAACGATGGACGGTGGAAAGCCCATCAAGGAATCGCGCGACTTCGACGTTCCGATGACCGCCGCGCATTTCTTCTATCACGCCGGCTGGGCCGACAAGCTCGAGTACGCCGTGCCGGGTGCCACCGTCATTCCGCTCGGAGTGGTGGGCCAGGTAATTCCGTGGAATTTCCCGTTGCTGATGCTGGCGTGGAAGATTGCGCCGGCGCTGGCGATGGGAAACACTGTGGTTCTCAAGCCCGCCGAGACGACGTCGGTGACCGCGCTCAAGTTCGCGGAGCTGTTGCAGGAGGCGGAGCTGCCGCCGGGAGTAGTGAACATCGTCTGCGGCGCGGGAGAGACGGGCGCCGCGGTGGTCACTCATCCGACGGCGGCCAAGATCGCGTTCACCGGCTCTACCGAAGTGGGCAAGATCATCATGCGTCAGCTCGCCGGCACCGACAAGAAGCTGAGCCTCGAGCTGGGCGGCAAAGCAGCCAACATCGTCTTCGACGATTCGCCGGTGGATCAGGCGGTCGAAGGCGTCGTCAATGGAATCTTCTTCAACCAGGGACACGTTTGCTGCGCAGGCAGCAGACTGCTGGTGCAGGAATCGATCGCCGAGATGTTTGTGGCGAAGCTCAAGAACCGAATCGATGTATTGCGCGTGGGTAACCCGCTCGACAAGAACACCGACGTCGGCGCGATCAACTCCAAAGCGCAGCTGGACAGGATCTGCGAGCTGGTCGATTCGGGTGTCGCGGCCGGCGCGGACATGTATCAGTCAGGCGTCTGCCAGCTTCCCACGCGGGGCTACTACTTCAAACCGACCGTGTTCACTGGTGTGACGCAGAGCCATCGTATAGCGCGCGAAGAAATCTTCGGACCAGTGCTTAGTGTGCTGACATTCCGCACGCTCGAGGAGGCTGTCGAGAAGGCGAACAACACGATGTATGGCCTGTCCGCCGGTGTGTGGACCGACAAGGGATCACGCATTCTCAAGATGAGTACCTTGCTCAAAGCCGGTGTCGTTTGGGCTAATACATTCAACAAGTTCGATCCATCGTCGCCGTTTGGCGGCTATAAGGAATCCGGATTCGGACGCGAGGGCGGACGCCAGGGTCTTATGGATTACGGGAAGGTGATTTAGTCATGGCGCGCCTTCCGGTTACGAAGACACCGAAGGTCTACGTGGGCGGACAGTTCATTCGCTCCGAGAGCGGCCGCGTTTTTCCAGTGCGAGAAGCGGGAGGCGGGAAGCGAGAAGCGTCGTTGCTCGGGAATATCCCGCAATGCACCAGAAAAGATCTGCGCAACGCGGTTGAAGCAGCCGCGAAAGCAGGTCCTGATTGGGCGCAGCGGACTCCTTACAATCGCGGGCAGATTCTCTATAGACTTGGCGAAATGCTCGAGTCGCGAAGCGAGGAGATGGCGCAGGCACTGGTGATCTCGGGCGCGTCGACCAAGGCAGCGGCGGCGAAGGAGGTGGCCGCCAGCGTGGACCGCCTCATCTACTACGCGGGTTGGTCCGACAAGTACGAGCAGGTGCTGGGCAACACTAACCCAGTCGCCGGTCCGTTTTTCAATTTCACGGTGGCCGAGCCGATGGGAATCATCGGAATCATCGCCGACGATGCAGCTCCCCTGCTCGGGCTGCTCAGCCAGATCGCGCCGGTGATCATCGCCGGCAATACCTGTGTGTGCCTGGCTTCGGAGGAGTTTCCGTATCCGGCGATCGTGCTCGGAGAGCTGCTGGCGGTGTCGGACCTTCCGGGCGGGGTGGTGAACATTCTCACCGGATTCAGGAAAGAGCTGGTGCCGACATTCGCGACGCATACGCACATCCGTGGCGTGAGCGCGGTCGTGAATCAGGAAGAGAAAAAACAGCTACAGCTGGGGGCGGCGGAGAGCGTCAAGAGAGTTCGGGCGCGAAAACGGGACGACGAGGTCGACTGGCTGGCGGCAAAGGCGCAAAGCGTCTATGAGATCCGGGATTTCATCGAATTCAAGACAACCTGGCATCCGATTGGCGCGTAGGCGAAGTCGCACCCGCCGCGAAGTGCGAACCAACCGAGAGTCCGAGTGGTGAACGCGATTGAAATGCGGGCGCTCCGCAAGGTTTACAAGGGTAGTGGGAAGCCGAAACGCGGGGTGTCAGGGCAGAGCGCGAGGTTCGCGCCGCCTGGAATGAGCGCGCCGCCGGTTGGTGACGTCGTCGCGCTCGAGTCGCTCGACCTGGACATCCAGGCGGGCGAGTTCTTCGGGCTGCTCGGGCCGAATGGCGCGGGGAAGACCACTGCCATCGGGATTCTTACGACACGCGTGCTGCCGACGTCCGGCAAGGCGATCGTC
>DASYIM010000078.1:0-4012 GCA_035997625.1 Gemmatimonadaceae bacterium | reverse complement strand
TCGCCATTTCACGCCGCCGGTGACGGGATCGAGCGCGACCAGCTGCCCGAGCGGTGTGCTGATGTAGAGGGTGTTGTCGATCATGAGCGGCGTCACTTCGAGCGACCGCCTCATGCCCTTCGTGGGAAGTGGCTCCCCCGTGTGATATGTCCAGGCAACGGCGAGCCGCCCAACATTCGCGCGATCTATCTGCGCCAGCGGCGAATAACGGGATCCCAGAGGATCGTGACCGTAGGCTCGCCACTCACCATCCACGGTCTGCGCATCGGCAATCGAAGCCGCGCCGAGAGCGCATGCGGCGAGAAAGATCGCGCGCGCAAGCAGGATTTTGCCCTTCAGTACCAAGTGCATCCGAACGTCCGGTCGATTTACGCCCTAACCTAGATCGGAGTACTTCGCACTGAAAGAGCGCGCGTGGTTCTTTTACCGGCCGCTGACGCCTGGAGGTTGCCCGCTTGTCAGGTCGTCATTTGGGTGGAGGGCTTCTTCGGCTCCGCCCACTTGAACCGGCTGATTCCCTTCCCGCCAAAGAACAGGGAGTCGAGCATCCGAGCACCACGCTCGTAGTTGTCGGGGATCCCGACCCAGTCGGTCACGATGTACACGGCGTGATCCGGCGTTCCCGTCTCGCCGACCTGGATGGCGAGCCAACAGACCGCGGCTGGATCGGTCGCCAGACCCTGGAGGCGCATCGCCGTGCAGTTATGGTATTGGAAGAGCGCGGGGCGCGAGCCGAAGACGAACTGTACTCTGGCGCCGGCCAGCACTTCTTCAGGCAGCGCCGTGCGTACGATGCCATCTGCCGGAACGTCGTAGACTACTTCGCCGTCGACACTCCTCGGGCGCGCTCCGTCTACCTGGTCGTAGATTACCATCACCGGACCACGATAGCCCGGGGGCAGCACGAAGATCTGGACCTTCCGTCCAGCCTCGGACTGAATCCACGGTGCCGTCTGCACGTGCGCATTGCCCCCGCGACACGCGATCGCGGTGACCAAAAAGAGCGCCAGCACCATGTGACGAGCTACCATATACACCTTTCCAATCAACCGAGAGTGACGATTGGGCCGGGTATACTGGTAACGCCGTGGAGATGATCCCGAATACTGGACCTAGGTCATTACAGCGTCTGCTGCTGCTTTGGCCGCCGCGCGGCCGCTTCCGATCGCGCCGTTGACAGTGCCGTTCCGCCCTTCGGCATCCGCCGCCTCACCCGCAAACCAGATCGTCTTTTCGACTGGGCGCGCCAGCTCCTTCGCCGCGTGCGCTCCTCCTACCATCGGATAGCTGTAGGCACCGCGCGCGTATGGATCTCTGTCCCAGTTGTGCGACCAGGCGGCTTCGAGCTGCGATTCCACGCGCCGTCTCGTCACGCCAAGGTTTTTGGCGAGTCCGGTAACTGCCCTTCCGAGCCGCTCTTCATATGGCAGGTCCGCCATCCGCTTCGCGGCGGGGCCGCCGGTCCAGCAGACCATCGCCGGCAGATGCGCCGGGTGGAGGGTCCAGCACACCGGAAATTCGTCCGTCTCTCCCCGGACGAGGCTCATGGTATCAAGTGATTGATCTTTCGGAACCGCACCTAGCTTCCCGGTCCACCACCGCTCGCCGAACAGCATGGTGACTCGCGCGACGGATCCCATTTCCAACCGGTTCTTCATCTTTTCGATGACGTGCACCTCCGGCGAGAGCTCGATCGACCCTTCTTCGCCCGCTTCGGCAAAAAGGACCGCCACGGGAACCGTGATGATCACCGCTTTCGCGCTCACCGTCATCGACTGACCGTCAGGGTCGCGCGCATGCACCTTCGCCGCGCCCCGCCCCCACTCTATTCGGTCGACCACCCGCTCCAGCGCTATCCTGTCGCCCAGTCCAGCCGCCAGCCACGCCGGCACGCCATGGTAGCCACTGGTGATCCGCATCATTCGCTGTTCCTCGCGATCGTTACCGGGGCTGCCACCTTCGGCGAGCGCAATCGCGCTTATCAGCCGCGGGTCAGCGGCGTGGAACCCTTCCACGAACTGCAGCGCCAGGGCACGCGCCTCCGCCGCGGTGCGACCACCCGGAGCGCGCGAGAGAAAGTCGGCGAACGATTCGTCCCGGCCGTCGGTTTTGAGGTGACGCATCACCAGGTTCAGCTGCTCGTAGAAATCATCCAGGTTCCGGAGCTTACCTCCCCTCATGCGCCAGCGATTCCCTTCAATTGCGATGGCGAGGAGTCGCGCCGGCTCCAGCATCTCCACCGTCTCTTCGGCGCTGCCGTGGATGAACTCCGCGCCCAGCTCGATGGCGTGCGGAAGCCGCTCATCGTGGACCGTCAGAATTCGCCCGCCGATTCTGTCGCGCGCCTCGATGACGCAGGTGCGAATTCCGCGATCCTCGAGCAGTCGCATTGCCGCCAGCCCGGCAACACCGGCTCCGACGATCGCGACTTCCACATCAATAGACCCCGATGGCCTGATCACAGCAGGAACGCGCGCACCGCGTCAATAGTGTCGGCTTCGGACGGCTTCTTGTCCGGTCTATATCCCTTCACCCGCGCGAATCGCAGCGCGACGCCGCCCGGATAATGCGGACTCTTCTGGACTTCGTTGAACGCGACCTCCACCACCAGCTCCGGACGAACGTGGACGATATGGCCCTCGCGATGCGTTTCTCGCGCCAGGAATTCCTTCGTCTGCCATTCCAGCATCTCGTCCGTCATTCCCTTGAAGGTTTTTCCGAGCATGACGAATCCGCCCGTGGCCGGATCGCGCGCACCCATGTGGATGTTGCTCAGCCAGCCCTGTCGTCTGCCCGAGCCCCACTCCACCGCCAGTACCACGAGATCGAGCGTCCGCGCTTCCTTGACTTTGATCCACGCCGACCCGCGTCTTCCGGCCGCGTAGGGCGCGGAGAGCAGCTTCACCATCACACCTTCGTGACCGCGCTCCAGCGCATCTTTTTGAAACCGCGCCGCCTCGTCGGCATCGCTGGTGAGAATCCGTGGCACCCGGACCGACACCGGAGTGAAGCGTTCCAGCCGCTCCAATCGCGAGGAGAGCGGATCGTCGATAACGGTCTCGCCGTCGTGAAGCAGCACGTCGAAGAAAAAAGGAGTCAACGGCAGCTCGTCGCGCTGCTTGAGAACATTGATGCGACGTCCGAACCGGCGCATGGTATCCTGAAACGAGAGCGGCCTTCCGTCGGCGGCGAGCGCGATCACTTCTCCGTCGAGAATCAGCTCGCGCGCCGGGAAAGCGCTCACCACTTCGACGACCTCCGGGACAGCGGCAGTGACGTCGTTGAGGCTGCGCGTGTACACCGCGACACGATCGTCCTTTCGATGGACCTGGATCCGCGCGCCATCGAGCTTCCACTCCACCGCCGCCGGCGTACCCGCACTGAGCGCCTCGGCGACTGTCGGCGCCGAGTCCGCCAACATCGGCTGCACCGGCCGAAAGAGCTGCAGCTGATATTCGGCAAGAGCGGTCTCGCGATTCTCGCCCAGCGCGGCGCGCGCAACAGTGCCCAGGTCTCCCGCCATCATCGCCGCCCGGCGCACGCGGTCGGACGGCAGCCCGGCGGCTTTGGCGATTGCCTCGAGCAGGACTCCCTCCAGTGCGCCCTGGCGAACTTCTCCAACCAGCAGGTTCCCGAGAAAGTTCTGTTCGTCGCGGGTGGCGCGAGAGAAGAGATCTCCGAGGAGTTTGGTCCGCGCGCTCGCCGAATTCTTTCCCTTGGCGGTGAGGAGCTGATCGAAAACTGCATCGACTTCTGCCAACTCAAGTGCTGGACTGGCACCGGCGACGCTTTCGCGAGCGGCGGCGACGCTCGCCCAGCCAACACCAAGTCGTCCCTGTTTGGGCCAGCCGATGAGGAATCCGACGGCGACCGGTACTTCGTCGGGAGAAAGTCGGGACAGTAGAGCAGCGAGCTTCGAAGTCTTCTCGAGGCGACCCGACGTTGCTGCGACTGCCGCGGAAACCTGAACCAGCTCGTCCAGCTTCATGCGGACCTGTCTACGCTCCGTGAC
>DASYIM010000077.1:0-5421 GCA_035997625.1 Gemmatimonadaceae bacterium | reverse complement strand
GAGCCTCCTCCGTAGTAGGCGGCCTGACAATGCATGTTGGCATCGCTCCCGCCCAGAGGAACGACCTGCTGCACGTGGTTGGACGATGACTGGTAACCGCCCATGTCGTCTTTGTTCAGCAGGTACAAGCTCCCGTCCTTTCCCCCTGTCAGGTAAAGGCTGGAATTGGGAATCAGCAGCGCACCCATTCCTCCGTAGTCGAGATCATAGTCGTTGAGGAACTGGTAATTGAACGGCGTGAAATAACTCGCCACCCGCAGCGTCGAACCGTTCGGCGTGAGCTTGAGTGCGCTGGAGCCACGATTCGTGAGATTGGTCGGATCACCAGCATCCCCCACGGTGCCGTTGCCGGTCACGACATAGAGGTTGCCGTCCGCACCGGCGGCCATCCCCATCCCGCTTTCCCAAAGACCGCCCGCGGATCCGTTCGGAGTGTCGTTGTAGACAACCTTTTGCTGCAAGCTCAGGGCATCGTATCCCAGTATCCATCCGTGATACGGACCCCAATCGCAGTGGGACGAAAAAGTCACGTACACAGTGCCGTTGAGCAGCGTCAATCCCTGGCGCTGGTTCTGTCGCTGGGCGTCGAAGGCAATCACGCCATTGACGCTTCCGTCGCCAGTCCCGGTGTAACTAGCGGTGATTTGCATCGGGCTGCCGGAGGCCTCGGCGCCGTCGACGATGTTCACCGCATGCAGATGCTGAACGTATGAGGTACCCGTCGTACTCCGCGCGACGAAATACATCCTGCCCGTTCCGGGGTCGATTACCGGCGTGCCGACGATTCCGATGTTGGCGCTGAAATCCTGGTACCCACCGGAGCACGCGCCCGTCATGTCGAAACGGCTCGGCGGTCGCATGCCCGGCGCAGTGAAGTTCTTCTGCCAGTAGACGGTGCCGTTGTCTCCGTCAAACGCGTAAACCGTGTTGTTGACGGTGGCGGCGATGACGACGTTGTGGTACCCGTCGCCGATGAGGACATGCCCGACGACCAGCGGCTGCGCGTACACCTGATTGTCCACGGGTACCGAGAACACCGCTCCAAATTGCTGGACATTCACATTGGCTGTTGTCAGCTTCGTCTCGTTGTCGTTCCAGCCCGAGCGGTTGTTGTCATTGTGCTGCGTCAGCACGGACACCGACTGCGCGCTCGTGGGCGGGGGCGGAGGATTCACTGGTGCTTCGGTGTTCCTGCAGCTGCCGAGCAACAGGAACATCAGTGAGACCAGTTTAGGCATTCGGATCAAGGATTTCCTCGGCACGGGAAGACCTAATGTAGGCCGAGGGTCGCGGCTCAGCTAATACCCGAGCGGACCGCGCGATACGTAGGAGCCGTCATGCAACCCCACCGCGCAATCGCGCGGCAGGATTACATGCAAGTTGGAGAGAATTTGCCGCGATTACTTCGTCGGATCGTCTTGCGGATGCACGTACGTCAGCTGGAACGGTCCGATGGCATGCACCTGAACTTCGGTGATCCCACGTGCGCTTGCGAAATGGGCCATGTTCGCCGGTGCGGTGATGAAACCGTCTTCCTTGAGCGCGACGAGCGCGTCCTTCGAGAAATCCTCACCGAGCCCAACCAGAAAGGTGCCGCGCAGCACGGTCACGTGCTCGTCAGTCGGATGCGTGTGCGGCGGCAGGATGTAGCCGTTCGGAAAACGGAGCCGGACTGTAAAGATCGCCCCTGCCACACTCGGATCACCCTGGACGACGGCGAACTGTGCGCCCGCCGGGAAGATCGGCGGCGCCGGTCCCCAGTTAAACTGACTGTTGTGATCCATGCCGCGGTTTTCTCCCGCCGAACGATTCGCCGTCGCCGACGGAGTCTGCGCCGTGATCTTGCTGCTATCGCCGGTCGAACAGGCCGCCAATATGGCCGCTACCAGCAGCGCGGCGCCGGAATGTAAGCGTTGCAACAACATGTTTTGCCTCCAAAGGGGTTAATCTCAATGGAAGTGCGTCCATGCACTCCATTCTCAGCGCACACTCAACACGTGACGCTGTGGCCCATACTACGAGGCAGTCATCGTCCAGTTATCGTTTGAGCTGGCGACAGCAGTTATCTCATGGTGAATAGCATCAGCCTCCTCGGTCCTGTCTCGCTCACGGGTCCGAAAGGAAAGTCATTACGCCGCGCGTCGCAGCAGCGGCGGATCGCGCTGCTGGCGCTCGTGGCGAGCTCGCCGGGTGAGTCCATCAGCCGCGATCGAGTGCTGGGATTTCTCTGGCCCGACCGTGACGAGCGCACGGCGCGTCACCTGCTCGCCGACTCGCTCTATGTCCTGAGACAGAGCCTCGGTGATCGTGCCATCACCACGTCGGGCGAAACACTGCGGCTGTCGCCCGACGTCGTATGGATCGATGTCGTCGAGTTCCGCAGGGCGTTGACCGACGAGCGATGGTCAGACGCGTTGCAGATTTACAGGGGCGATTTCCTCGACGGCTTCTTCGTCCGCAACGCGGTGGATTTCGATCAGTGGGCGATGTCCGAGCGCGATCGCCTGCGCGAAGTCGCAACTCGCGCCGCTTCGAGACTGGTTGACGCACTGATCGCGACGGGTCGCCTTTCAGAGGCGGTGGCCGCGGCGGAGCGGGCGCTGGAGCTGACGCCTTGCGATGAGCCTTCGTTTCGGAAGCTGCTCAACCTGCTCTTCACGTCGGGGAACCGCTCGCGGGCCGACGCTGTAGCTCGCCGGTTTGTGGAGCGACTGGCGTCGGAGATCGGCGTTTCACCGTCCGCGGAAACGATGCTGATGTTGCGCCAGGCGCGCGCGCTCGCGGCGACGGAACAGATTGTCGTCGTGGCTCCGCGGCGCCGGTCCAGACAACGGGGCGAAATTGACTCGGTCACGGCGAGCATCATTCTCCAGGGCCGCCATCACTGGGACCAGCGAACTCGTCCTTCGGTGGGCCGCGCGATCACCTACTTCACGCGCGCCGTGGAGCGCGACGCCCGAGCGGTCGAAGGCTGGTCTGGGCTCGCTGATTCGTGGGTTGTGATGGGAGGCAGAGGCTATGCGCCGGTCGCCGTCGCCATCGAGCGGGCCACTGATGCCGCCAATCGTGCGCTCGCGATCGACGACGCGGTGTCGTGTGTCCACACGTCACTCGGCGGCTTGAACATCCTCCGTCGCCGTTGGCGCGACGCGCAGTCCGAATTTGGAAGCGCGATCGACCTCGATCCCCAGAACGCTGACGCCCGCCATTGGCTGTCGATGTCACTGCTGACCGGTTTCGGCTCGCGCGAGGAAGCAGTTCGGGAGCAGACGATCGCGGCAAATCTGGATCCGGTATCGTCGATGAACATTGGGGTTCTCGGCTGGCAGCGCTATTTGCGTGGCGAATACGACCTGTCGCGATCGAACATGGAGCCAGCGCTTGACCTCAACGCCGATTTCGAGGAGGGGCATGCCGGACTCGCGCGTGTCGCGGCGCGGTTGGGCGACGAAGCCACGGTCATGAGGACGATCGACGCCGGCTTGGCCAGGCACAACGATCAGCGCGGAGACCTTCTCGCCGAGCAAGCATCGGCCCTCGCCGTGCTCGGCGACAGGCGTCGCGCGCGACAACTCGCCCTCGAGGCCACCAGGTACGAAGCGATGCCGCTGAATCTCGCGCTCGCCTGGGCCAGCGTCGGCGACTCACGCCGCGCGCTGGAGTACCTCGATCGCGAATCGTTTTCGGTTTACTGGGCACCGCAGGCGATGTGGTGGGATCCACGGTTCGATCAGATACGTGACGAAGTGCGGTTCGCGCGAGCTCTGGACCGAGTTGGGCGGGTATGGTCGCCGGAATGGCAGTGACCGGTGCGCTGGAGCAGAATCGTTCAAAAACAATCGCGTGTTCATTCAATACTTCGATGTGCAATCGACCGAAATTAATGGCGAGTGCAGGATAACTCGCTTGAATGCAGGAGGTCGATTCCAATGTCACCCAACTTCAAGGTTACCGGGGCCGAGGCACTGCTCGCGTTGGCGGCATGCGAGCGAACGACGAGCCTCACGGGCCACGCTGAAACGAGGCCGGGTCAGAACGTGACGTTCGCTTACGGCGCGGTCGGTCGCTTGTTGCCGTTCGATGGCCCAGGCGCGTCTGGCTCGGTCGATACGGATGCCACCCTCAGTGTGGAGGTGGAGAGGCTTATGACGAGGCCGGGCGTTTATCGCTACCAATGCACGATTCAGCCGGACGTGAAAGGCGTGCTCAATTGACACCGCCCTTCACAGCTCCATCCCAGTGCTCGTCCGCTTTGCCGTCGACGAAGCGCCACATGTCGAACCAGCTCGTCGTATATGTCTTCGCCGGATCCTTGGTATCCTTGACCACGCGTGGCGTAATCACGACGACGTAGTCACCTTCAGCGACGACAGCGACCACCGGCCGTGTCAGTTTCTCGGGAATCGGCTTGGGTTGGACCTTCAACACACTGGTGAAGAAAGCAATGACCCCGGCGCGACCGGACGCCGCGTTGGGATTGTGTTGTATGTACCGCTCGGTGAGCCACTTGTCAGCCAGCTCCCAATGTCCCGCCTCGAGTAGATCCCGCTCGATGTGCCAGGCCGCCTGCTTGTTGCGATTGAGCTGCGGATCGGGACTCCTGAACAGCGCCTCGGCGTCGGCGGCTCCGGTGACCGGCTCCTGAGCGTACATCTGACCAACGACGAACATGCTGCCAACACCGACGAGCAGGATGAGACCTTTCATGCGACGCTCCCTCAAATGGGTCCGACGTGATGTTTGCCAGGTCGCGAGCGTTGATCCCGGTGCGTGGAACCGGACCGATAGCGTCGCGTACTGCATATATCTCCATTCGAGGAACCCATGCAAGGCAACCGTGGGTTACGGCATGGCGCATGCGAGAATCCGCAACGCATTCAGCGGGAGTAACAATGGCAAGTCCACTGGCGGAATCAGCGACAAAAAAGGAAAGCCGGTCTCAAACAAAGGAAGAAGGTTCAACGGCCCTTCGTTTTCACGGCGTCCGTTACCAGGTGAAGGATGTGAGCCGCTCCATTTCCTTCTATACCGAACATCTCGGATTCAAGGTCACACATCAGAAGCCGCCGGCGTTCGCCACACTCTCGCTCGGTCCGCTCGATCTGCTCCTCAGCGGTCCAGGCGCATCAGGCTCGCGGCCGATGCCGGACGGACGCAGTCAGGAGCCAGGCGGATCGAATCGCGTCGTCCTCAGCGTGACCGATCTTCCAGCGTGGATCGATAGACTGCGGAAGGCCGGGCTGCGTTTCCGTAACGAGATGGAGACAGGACCGGCAGGCAGCCAGATCCAGGTTGAAGATCCGGACGGCAATTCGATCGAGCTGTTCGAGCCGGCGCGCTAGTTCCGCGACTTGTACTGCTCGTCGGTCACTTTCTCCATCCAATCGACCGCTTTGCCGTCGAGCGATTCCTGGATGGCGA
>DASYIM010000076.1:0-2337 GCA_035997625.1 Gemmatimonadaceae bacterium | reverse complement strand
CGCCATCGCGTACGGGACGCGCGAATTCATCAGAGTAATGCCGTTGAGCGCCCCGACAGCCGCGATCATGAACGCGATCGACACCAGTTGCGGTCCAAGCGACCAGAAGGTCTGAGCTGCCTTTGCGGCAATGGGCAGTGCGTCACGATATGCCGTCGAATTCGCAGTCAATACCTCGCTGAACGGCAGGGCGTAGAAATAGGCCAGGTTGGTGATCAGATAAATGAGAATCACCAGCGCCATTCCGAAAATCAGCGCGCGCGGAAGGTTGCGCTCGGGTTTCTCGATTTCGCCGGCGACCATCGGCAGGTTGGACCAACCCTGATAAGCCCACAGAGCCGCTACCATCGCCGCACCGAAAGCCCCGACGCCGGACGGCGCAACGCGTGCCGTCACCGGCGTCTGGAGATGCGCCCAGCTTCCGGATCGCGAGAGAAGAAATGCGCCGAGCACAATGATGGCGATCCCGGCGATCTTGGCGACGGTTGCCAGCCATTGAACTCTGGCACCAAGTCCGAGACCGCGCGCGTTGATCGCGCAAAACAGGAGGATGATGGCAACGGCCACGACCTGCTGAATCCCAAACCGCCAATTGACAACGGTGCCGAGCAGATTGAAATCGTGGGTCGACCATACGGCGCCGATTGGAACGAACGACCCGAGGAACGACGCGAGCGCAGTTGAGACCGCCGCCAGTCCGCCGCTGGCGATCAGCATCACCGACGTCCAGCCGAACAGAAAGGCGGGAAGATCTCCGTAAGCCTCTCTCAGGAATACGTACTCTCCGCCCGCTTCCGGCATCATCGCGCCGAGCTCGGCGTAGGTCAGCGCGCCGGCAAGGGAGAGAAGTCCAGCCGCCAGCCAAGCGAGGAGAACGTTGGATGGCGATCCGACGAGCTGCGCCATCGGTGCCGTCTTGAGAAAAACGCCCGTGCCGATCACCGTCAGCACGAGCGCAATCGAGTCTCGGAGAGATAACGCTCTCGCCAGCTCACTCGGCGCGGAGGTCACATCTGGTGATGCCGCCACGCCGGACGGGGAGCTCACTCTGGCGGTCTGACTACGTCGTGTGGTCCGGTGTTGCGGATGCCGTACGTCGGCCGGACGTACTCTTCGGTGGTGGCGATCCCTTCCTGGCGATCCAGCTCGCGGTTATCGCGCTCGATGGAGTCGCGCTCTTCCTTGTATCGAGCGTACCAGTTGCGGGTGATCTCGCCGGCGAGCTCGCGGGCACCGATGCCAAACGCCAGCGCCAGGGCGAGAGCAACGGCACCGAACAGAATCGCAAAGGCAGTCGTCACGATCTCGGTGGCGACGCCCAGCTCCTGAAGCGCCATGAAGACGGCGAGGACGATGACGCCGGCCTTCCCCACTCGTGCCAGGGTCGGTCCGCCGTGCAGTCCGCCCGCCGACGCCATTATCAATCCGCCGACGAAGCTGCCGAGGACGATGCCCACGATCATGATGACGATCGCGGCGATGACGCTCGGGATGTAGCTAACGAGCTCGGAGAAAACGTTGGCGAGGGATTGGAGGCCTAGGGCGTTGGCGGCGACGAGCATGACCGCGAACATCACGAACCAGAAGACGAGGCTTCCCGCAACGCGCGTCGGGTTCACCCGCGAGCCCGATCTCTCGACCGCCTGCATCACGCCGCCGCGCTCGAGGATCTGATTGAGGTGGATGCGTCGCATGATTCGATCGGTGCCCTTCTCCAGCAATCGCGCCAGGAGATAGCCGGCGAAGAGAATCACCAGCGCGCCGAAGAGCGCCGGGACATAGCGATAGAGCTGCTCGAAGCTGTCCTGCAGTCTCTCGCCGAAAGTGAGTGTCATCGTGGTATCCACTAGAACCTCACGCTGAGTAGGGAATGGTTCCCCGGGGTGCGCGCTGCCGTCTGGGCGATGCCCATTGGATTAAAAGTTACAGTAAAGCGCTGCCGTCCGGTGTCGGGACCAGGCTGCAGGTACTTCTCGGTGATGATGATGCCCGCCAGCCCACCCGCCGCCGCCAGCCCGAGCACCAGGTGCGGCCCCGGGTCGTTGCTGTTGATGATGGCAGCAACGCCGGCTCCCATCAGGCCTCCAGCCACTGTCCCCAGCGTCACCCGCGAACCATCTGTGCGGCCGTGATCGTAGCGCCGGGCGAGGAAACGATCCCCGAGAATGATGCCGAGCACCCCGCCCGCCGTCAGTGTGGCAGCGACCGCGCGGCGGCTGGAGCCACTGCCGAGAAAGGCGCCCGACGTTGTCGCGCCGAGGAGGGTCGTGCCCCACAGGGCGTTGATGTCGCCCGGCGTCACGTGATAGCGCGCGTTGCGCGGGTAAAGAATGCCGA
>DASYIM010000075.1:0-12039 GCA_035997625.1 Gemmatimonadaceae bacterium | reverse complement strand
CGCGATGAAGTCTGACCTTCGCAACATGGCGACCTACGAAGAGCAGTACGCTGCCGACCAGGGTGGCGCGTATTTCGGTGGAACCGCCACGATGGCTGCTCCGCTGCAGGGCTTCAGCCCTTCGCAGAACGTCACTGTCGTAGTGACCAACGTTGCCGGCCCGCCGCCTTCCTGGAGCGCGACCGCGACCCACACGCAGTCGGCTAAGACCTGCGCCATGACCAACGGTGTGATTACCTGCACCTGATTAAGTAGTGTGTGGGAAGGGGAAGGGGAGCGGCGGAAGCCCTCCCCTTTTTCGTTCCCGCTACTTCGCCAGCGTGGCGAGTTTCCGGGCCGGCCTGACGATCAACTGCACGGGAACCCACCACCCCGCACCCCGAGTCTTCACATCGATTCGTTGTAAGCCAGCCCGCTGCGGAGTGTAGAGAAAGTCGCCCGTCTCCCCCGCGCCCATCAGCACTATCGCCGTTTGTGGTTTCGACTGCTCGGCGGTCAGGTCCGCGCCGTCTTTCGCGACCGGGGTCCACTGAAAAGTCGTGGTATCGGTACCGAGACGGACAGTCACGTTCGCCTGCATGTGAATCATCACGACACGCAATCGATATGTGGTACCGGCCTCGAGCTCCAGGACCGGAGCCAGTCTGCCGTTGACTAGGCCTTCCGCTCGTTGTTCAACGGTTCCTTTTCTGCCGGCACCGATCAGAATGATCTTGTCAATCGCGGGATCGAAGCGATGCTCGGGGTCGGTGACGATCAGGGCGCCGTACATGCCGGAGTTGGTCTGCGTCAGCTCCTGCACGTGCGAGTGATAGATGAACGTCCCCGCGCGCGGCGGCGTGAATGCCGCGACGAATGAATCGTTGGGCTGTATTGCCGGCATCAGCCGGCCCGGCATCCCGCTCCAGCCCGGAACTCCGTCGGGATAGCTCTCGATCTCCATGCCGTGCCAGTGCACGGCGGTTTCACCCTTCAAATGATTGACGAGGGTGATTCGCGCCGGCCTGCCCTTTTCCAGAAAGAGCGTCGGGCCCGGCAACATCACCGAATCTCTGGCCGGCTCCGCGCCGCGTTGCAACACGAAGCCGTAGGAGGGTCGTCCAGCCATTCCGTGCGGAGAATTCTGGATGAGCAGCCTCAGCCGTTGGGGCTCGGCGGCCGATGCCGGTGGTTGCGGCCCTCTCGGGAGCACATGCATTCCCAGAATCAGACCCGCCATCTCCATCAGTCCGTGATGCGCATGGCCGTCCATCTCCATTTCCGATAACGACCGGCGCTCGACGAGATTCCTGAGATTGCTGGTTCCATCAACGTGTAGAGCCAGGTGGCAGTGCATCAGCCAGTTGCCGGGGCGTTCCGGCACGAACCGCAGCGACATTGTCTGGCCGGGTATCAGCATGTGGGTGTTCACCCGGTTGATATCGGCCGGCGAGGTAACGGTGTCGGCAAGCTGGTTACCGTGCCGGGTGATATCGTAGTAGAAACCGTGCAGGTGCATGGGATGCGGAGCGCTCGACGAGTTGATCCAGCGCCACGACACGGTGTCACCCTGATTGAAGGTGAATCGCTCGGTGTACGGCCACGATTTGCCGTTGATGACTGCGAGCTCGCGGGGGTTGGCCCTCGAGTGTCCGACGGAGTCTCGATCGGTGCGCCAGACGCCGATGAGGAAGATCCGTTCGTCCTTCTTCGCTCCCGATTTCGGATCGACGATGATGGCGCCCGACAGCATTGCGTCGTCGAGCATTCGCTCGTTCATCAACTGTAGTCCCTTGCTCGCCCAGTAGTAGTAGGTTCCGGGCACACCGGCGAGGAAGGTCACTTGCTTCGTTTCGTTGGGCGCGAGTCTCAGGACGTCGCCAGCGACAGCTGGCCGGGTATGAAGTCCGTTGAGAAAGATCTCCGAGTTGGCGAGCGTGTTGCGGACGGTGACGTGAACCGTTGTCCCTTCGGGGATGCGGATCATCGGGCCGGGGATTTCCGGCGCGCGACCCACCTCCGCCAGAGCGGGCACCACTGCGCTCGGCCCGTCCTCGGCTTCGGGGAACCAGCGGGCGTTTACTATTTCGAGCTTGAGCTCGAGTTTCCCGTCGTGCAAAGAGCCGGCGGGTCGCTGATTGGTATTCGCGATTGCGCGGGCGACATCGGGTACGCTCGCTGGTGCGTCAAGGGTTGCTCGCGGAAATGCCGCGCCGAGTGAGGCAACGACACTTACCAGCAACAGTCCAGAGCGAAAGCGCATACGACCGCCGGGTCAAATTGTCTGCAGCATCCAAATAGTGGCTTATTCGGCCTTACTTGACCAATTCCGCCGTCGCCACCGCCCCATTCATCTGCGGGATCACGGTCACTGACTTCACCGCGCGGCGGCTCGCCTTGTCCACCCAGAGCGTCGTCGACTCGCCGGTTCCACCATCGGCCGGTGTGATCTCGATCTTCCAGGCGTCGAACGTTCCCGCGGGCACTGTCACCTTCTCGCTGCCGACGACCTTGAGCTGACGCGGGTTCACCTTCTGCGACATGATATCGAAGTTCCGGAAGGTCGTCGTGTAGCCATCGGCGATCGGCAGTGTCCCGATGACGTCGCTGGCACCGGCGCCGTCGGCGAACAGAGATCCGCCGATGTCCGCCGTGATCGGACGATCCTGGCCGTTCATGCTCATGGTGCCAGTCGCTTTGTTATCCGCAAACGAGACCTGCACGACAGCCGGGCCCTGATGGATCACGCGCTTGCGCAGCAGGAGCGTTCCCTTGTCGAGCGTTGCTTCGTCGCTCATGGTGCCCATCGGCAGCACCGCTGTTTCGGTGACGAGCCACGCGCCGCTCGAATCCTTCACGGTGCGGGTGAGATCCATCGCCATCGACTGACCACCGGCCGCCAGCGAACCCTTGTACGTCGCCGTTCCCGGAGCGAGATCCACCGCCGGCTTGGGAGCTGTGCCTGACGGCGCGTCCATCTTCTTTGCCAACACCACTGTCTTGGGATCGACGGTGAGCACCGCCATGCGCTGCGTAATCGCCGGCGTCATCCCCTCCTGGTACCGGCCACCCAGATGCTTGGCCAGGAATTTCTCTGCCGACGTGAACAGCACCAGGTTGTTGATCGGACGGGCGAAGCCGTGTCCTTCGTCAGGGGCGAGGAGATACTCGACGGGAAAACCGCGATCGCGCAGTGCCACCACAATCTGCTCGCTCTCGGCGCGATTGACGCGGGGATCGTTGGCGCCCTGGATGACCAGCAGGGGTGCCTTGATCTTCGTCGCCGAATTGAGCGGCGATTGCCTCACCAGTTGCGCCTTTCCTTCAGCGGTGTTGGGATTTCCCATCCGCTCGTTGAAGATGGTGCGGATCGATTCCCAATACGGCGGAATCGAGTTGAGCAGGGTGAGGAGATTGGAGGGGCCTACTATAGATACGCCGGCTGCATAGAGATCGGGTGTGAAAGCGAGTCCCGCCAGCGTGGCGTAGCCGCCGTACGATCCACCCATGATTCCCACGCGCTTCGGATCGGCGATACCCTGCGCGATGAGATATTTGACGCCGGTGCTGATGTCGTCCTGCATCTTCTGTCCCCACTCGTTGTTGCCGGCATTCAGGAATTTCTTGCCGTAACCGGTGGAGGCTCTGAAGTTGGGCTGCAGCACCGCGTAGCCGCGATTGGCGAGGAACTGCGGGATCGAGGAATAGCCCCAGTTGTCCCGTCCCCACGGCCCGCCGTGCACGTAGACGACGAGGGGAAGATTCTTCGCCTCGACGCCGACCGGCAGAGTGAGGTACGCCGGGATGGTGAGACCATCCGTAGACGGATACGAAATCGGTTTCTGCTGCGCCAGGGATTCGCGGGGCAGTTTGTCGAACACGCGGTAAAGGAAGGTGAGCTTTTTCGAGTCGCGATCGAACAGCCAGCGTTCGCCGGGCTCGCGATCGCTGTTGGCAACGATCATCCATACGCGCTCATCGCGGGTCGTCGACGGGATCGCGATCTCTTTCCCGGGAAGTTTGCTCTTCAGAAAATTGTAGTCCTTTTCCCAGGCTGGATCCTTCCAGTACGCGCGGGTGCGATCGTCGACGTAAGCCGTGCCCACCAGCTCGTTGGTGACATCGGAGAAGTTGGCAGCGCCGAAATCGACGCGGTTCAACGGATCCGACTCCACCAGCTGTTCGGCCTTGGTCGCGGGATCGAACAGCACGAGACGCGTCAGGTCCGGCGCCCCCTTGTTGGTCTGCATATAGACCTTGCTGTTGGTCTTGTCGAAGCGGATCGGAGCGCAGGTCTCGAAGACGGTGCACGAATAAATCTGGGTGAAGCCCGACGGATCGACGCGCAGGATTTCGGTGTCGCCCTTGTCGGTGGTGCGAACCGCCAGGCGCAGGGCGCTGGCATTGTCGAACACCCAACCGGCGATGCGCTCGGTGTTCTGGCGCACCAACGTCTTGTCGCCGGTGGCGACGTTCACCTTATAGAGATCGTGCCACGCTTTGTCGCGGTCGTTGATCCCGACGTACATGGTGTTGGGATCGTTGCGCGGAACATCGTAGATGACAGCGCGCACGCCTTTGGCGGCGGTGAGATTCCGCGCCGGCGGAACGTCGGACCCGGCGGCCGGAGCGGCGTTGGGATCGACGGCGTAGACGTTGAAGTTCTCGTCGCCGCCCTGGTCCTGGGCGAAGAGAATGTACTTCCCGTCCCTGCTCCAGAAGTACTGCGTGACCGGTCGCTTGGTGTCGTTGGTGATGAGCTTTGCCGAGCTCCAGGGCGCGTCCGCTCGCTTCACCCAGACATTTCGGGTGTCCTTGTACGGCTTGAGGAACGAGATGTACTTCCCGTCGGGCGAGATCTGCGCACCGGAGATTTCCGGATTGCCAAAGAAGAGCTCCCGATCGATGAGCGGGGGGAGCTTGCCGTTCTGGGCGGTAAGGGCAGCGGGTGCGGCGGTCGCGATGGCGAGCGCGAGCGCCCAGCGAGTGGAGACGGTTTTCATGCTACGACCTCAGGGCGGGGGGACTGCGGTGATATGGCGAGACAAGATAGGGGATAGAGAAAGAGCGGACCAGTTTAATCTGGGATAAGCGGACGATCTTGACGCGCCCATCCTCGCCCCCTATGCTGGCGTGCTACCTGATTGCCTCAGCCCGTCCACTAATGGAGGAGGAAGGATGACGCGCACGACGAGGATCTCCGCGCTTGTCGCTCTGACTGTACTGACGAGTATCACGATCGTGCGACCCACCGACGCTCAGTCAAAGGATGAACAAGCGATACGGGAGGCAGGGCAGGCGTGGCAGCGCTACACCGCCCGGCAGCAGATCGACAGCATCGTCGGCATGCACACGTCGGACGCGATCCTGATGCTGGCGAATAGCCCGGTGATCAAAGGCTCGGCCGGGATCCGCAGCGGGTGGGCCGAAATGGCGAAGACGCCCGGTCTCGATCTCCACTGGACTCCGCAGAGAATCGAGGTCACCAGTCCGACCACCGCGACGGAGTACGGAACGTATACCGAGTCGTACGACACGCCGAATGGCAAGGCGAGCGACGCCGGCAGCTACGTCACCCTCTGGCGAAAGGTACGCGGAAAATGGCAGGTCGCGCTCGACGCGCCGGTGAGTACCATGCCGGCGCCGGCCGCTGCACCGACGGAAGCATCGACCTTCACCGCCAGAAACGGCAGCGCCCTCGCCTGGAGTGATTTCGCGCCGCCGGGATTTCCGCCGGGCGGCAAGATCAGCGTCCTGCACGGCGATCCATCGGCGGCCGGACGATTCGTGCTGCGACTGAGCTTCCCCGACGGGTATCAGGTACCGCTGCATTGGCATCCCACCGCCGAGTATGTGACGGTGGTATCAGGTGGCGGACAATTCGGAATGGGCAACACCGTCGACATGAGTGCGACTCAGAGCTTCGCTCCCGGAGATTTCGTCTTCATCCCGGCGCGTCACGCCCATTACCTCCAGATGCGCGGGCCGACGATCTTGCAGGTAAGTGGGAACGGGCCATTCCAGCTGAATCTGGGAGTGCCCAAATAGAACAGCCTGGCATGGGAGGACCGGTGCCGATCAAAATTCGAAATCCGTGACAACGCGCTCGTGCCCCAAGGCAAGAGTCCCGCTTAACTAACTGACCCCATTTGTGCGGGTATCAGTTCGCCGCGGGAAGAACCGTGTCCTCCCTCGCAAAATCGATGAAGCCCCGCACCGGATCGGCAGTGAGAAGCACGACACCCAATTCGGTGTTCGGCTTTAATCCCTTTCTGCCGCGAACGAGACGCCCTTCGATCCCGTCCGGTACCGTTTTGATCCACGTCGCCCTCGGCGATGAGCCAGTGACGATAGCTCGAAAGCTGTCACCAATGCGATCGCGCAGCGCCACCGCCGCCGCGCGCTTTCGATCGCGGCGCTCGTCCTTCGCCGGCTCGACCCCCGGCGTGTACTCGAAATCGATGAACCCATGAACACTGTCGGTGCCGACGAGCTTCACCGGCACCTTCATGCCGACGGTGAGCGGCTTGAAACCGCGCACGACCCTTCCCTCCGCCGATCCGTCTAGCAGACGCACGAAGGTTCCGCTGTCTGAGACACCGCTGACCTGCGCGTCGAAAGTCTGACCGATGCGCGGGCGAAGCTTGTCCGCCGCCGCCTTTTTGCGACGACTCCGCTCCAGCCGACGCGCTGATCCCTCCGCCTCGTGGGCAAAGTCGATGTATCCGCGCTCGGCATCGGCGTTCACCAGCGTCAGCTTCACCACGTCGCCGACATCGAGTCCCTTGCCGCCCCGGACGATGCGACCCTCCACCGGCGGACTGATCACCCGCGCGTAAATGCCCTTCGGCGACGACGCCGTCACCACCGCCGAGAAATTGTCTCCCACCCGATCGGCGAGCATCGACGCGCCGGCGATCTTGCGCATGGTGCGCTCAACCTTTCGAGCCGCCTCGCCGCGCTCGGTGCAGTGGTTGGCAATCTCGATCAGCTCCTTGTCGGCATACGGTTGCGGCGCGCCCGTCGTCACCGCGCGCAGCATCCGCTGCGTCACCAGATCAGCGAACCGGCGGTTGGGCGCCGTCGAGTGCACGTACTCGGCGACGGCGAGCCCGAAATGTCCGGCCTCGCGGCGGCTGTCGAATCGCCGCTCCAGCTCGTAGATGCCGGGGCCCAGCAGCTTGACGATGTTGAGCGAGAGATCGGTGAAGTGTTCGGGATCGGCGGCGCGCCGCTTCGCCAGGAACTCACTCAGGGCGACGTTGTCCGGTTTTTCAGGGAGCGTCTCACCCACTTCAGACGCGAGGGCAACGATGCGATCCCAGCGCTTGGGAGCGCGGACGACGCGACGGATGGACGGCGATCCACGCTCGAGCAGAAACATCGCCACCGAGCGATTGGCGGCTACCATGAAATCCTCGATCAGATCGCGCGCGCGATTCCGCCGAGCGACGGTGAGATCGACGACCTTGCCATTGACGACGACCGGCGTGGCTTCGACGCTCTCGAAGTCGAGCGCTCCCGCCACCGTCCGTGCGCGTCGTAATCTCTGCGCGGCCTCGTCCTGCAGACGAACCTGATTCGCGAGGTCGGGCGAAGCGGCAATCGCCGGCGGTGGCGGCGCCTTCTCCTCGAGCCACTGCCCGACACTGTCGTAGGTGAGCTTGGCGCGGTTGTGGACGAGCGCCCGATACACCAGGTGATTCGTCAGCGACCCATCGGCTGCGACCTCGAACTCGACGACGACCGCCAACCGATCTTCACCTTCGTTGAGCGAGCTGAGGTCGGTGGAAAGGCGGTCGGGCAGCATCGGAAAAACCGCCACGCCGGTGTAGACGGAAGTGGTATTCGCCGCAGCGTGAGCATCGGCGGCACTGCCAAGTGGGACGAGGGTGCCGACGTCGGCAACGCCGATGCGCACGCGGATGCGATCATTCGGTAAACGCTCAGCGACTTCGACCTGGTCGAGATCGCGCGATTCGCGGTTGTCGACGGACGACCAGAGCAGCGCGCGCATGTCGTGGACTTCGGCGGGCTGGGGGTCGTCCGACGGATCGTTCATCGCCCGAACCTCGCGCATTACGGCGGGAGAGAAATCGGGCTCGAAGCCGTTTTTGCGCATCGCCGCTTCGGCGGCGGCAAGGAGAGTCTCGGTCGGTGGCGCTGCAGTCATCGCCGAAATCAACGCAAGTTGTACTCCGGTTGACAGGCCGCGTGGTTGGGAGATTTACCCCCCGCAACCTACCTCAGACGCGTTCGCGATCATGTTCCGATAGTTCTCCGGATTGAGATGCGTCCCCGCCGCCTCGAAGTATTTCTCCCAGAAATCGCGGATCGCCGCCCCACGCGCGCTGCTGACGTCCGCGCCCGCCACTACCACGCACACATCACGCAGCTGCGGAATCCTTCGCCCAGCCGAGAGATGCCTGATCCAGGCGTCGGTCGGAATCGAGCTGCGGGTGGTCATGGTGACGTCCGGCGTCTCGTTGATCATGTCCGACAACAGTAACAAAGTTCGCCGCGTGTTGGGCGATGGTCTCGAGTAATCGGCGGCGCGCACGAGGGTCCCGAAGATGTCCGTGTTCCTGATCTCCTTCGCGCGCGTAGTGTCGAACAGTATTTGCGCCTGCATTCTTGCGACCGCCTTGAAATCCTCGAGGCGCCTGAGCTCCGACGGTCCCGGTTTACCCACCGCTCTCGGCGCGCGAGTGCTGTCGGACCATTGGCGCGCCGGTAGCTTGCCGCCCTGGTACATCTCGACCAGAGTCAGCCTGTCGCCGACTTCCAGCTCATTTATGAGTGCCTCGAGGAGCTGCTTCGATTCCGCCAGCTCCGTCGGCGTGCGACTGCCCGAAATGTCGACCCCTACTATATAGGAATGGGTTTGAGGCGGCAGAGCGCTGCCGTCGACCGAGGAGCAGCCGAACGCGGCCAGTGACAGTGTCGTCAGAAAAAGATTCTTTGTCATGATGACCTCGCTGCAGACATCGGCTGCGTGGCGGCAGAGGAATACCCAACTACCCTCGCATACTCGCGCGTGAGGCTTTCGAGCTCGTTGACGAGCTGTTCGAATTCAACGGGCGTACGGAACTCCACGTTCTCATCCAGCTCGGGAAGCGGAATGAGATAGCGCTCGCGGAACGACAGAATGCTGGCCGGGTCGATTCTCCGCAGCCGAGCGTTCTCTCCGCGAAACAATGGAATGACACTCTGCAGCCGCTCCTGCTTGCCGCGCCAGTCGCGCAACGGGTTCGATCGTACCAGGTGGTTGATGCGCCCGGCTTCTGTCTGCGCTCCGTTCTGTGCGCCCTGAGCGGTTTGCCTGAGCTTCAACGCATCGGCGTCGAGGCGCCGAATTCTGCTGCGCATCAATCCCAGAATCGGATGCTCGCCCCGTTTGTCGGAGAGCTCTTCCTGCTTGTAGACGAATCCCAGCGTCATCGCGGCGAACACCAGGCCGAGGTTGAGCCAGAGAATCGCCTTGTTGATTCGCTGCACAGTAATGGCGTATGCGGCGTCGTCGGAATGCAGCTGGAGCGTGCGCGATGCATCGATCGTTCGCTGCGTCGTCGCCGCTGTCTGGGTTAGATCGGTGCCCGCCGCCGCCTGAGCGGCGCGCGCCTGTTGCAACGCGACGCTATCTGCGTGAACGCGATCGGCCGCGGTTTGCGCGATCTGTCCGCGAGCTGAGTACAGGAACGTCAGCACGAAGGCGACTCCCGTCAGCGCGGCGAAGAAGACGAAAAGATTCTGACGGCGATTGCTGCGAATGCTCGTCGATGCCAGCGGTGACTCCCTCGTGCTGAACGCGACGAGGGAGCGGGCCGACGATCCCGCCGTTTTTCCCAGTAGCACCAGAATCACCACCGCCACCAGTGCCACCACGAAGGCCTCGAAGTGCAGCAGCATGTCCTGGAATGTGACGAACGGACCGGCGAGCCAGGCATTGCTCTCGGCGGCTTCGCCGAGGCTCGATGCGAGCTGCATCAAGGTGGAGTCCATCGGCAGGAGCAGGCGGAATACCGGGAAGTTCGCGGTGAGCTCCGCCGCAGCGAGGATTCCCGCAAAAATCCAGAACCCAGCCCGGCTCTTGAAGATCCTGTCGTAACCGACGCGAGATTTGTCGGCTTCGCCGAGCATATGGGCGCTCTCGATCTCGTGCTCGGCGGCACGCCGCTGTTGGTTGTTCGATTCGAGGGCGTATATCGTGGCGCGCAGTGCAGTGATCTGGGCGCCCATCGCGGCGCTCGCCGACTGAATTGCGTCCTGCATCTTGATGGTGACGCGATCTCGCCATTGGCGATACAGCTCCAGGCATTTCATGCCCAGCACCTGCTCCGGCTCTACGGGTCCATCACGCTCCACGTCGTGCCGGGGCAGACCTTTTTCCGCCCATTCGCCCGCGAGCCTTGCCGCACCCTGTTCGATGACGGCGAGCTCGCGATTGAACCAGTAGTTGGTGTTCCTGGTGATGGCGTAGACGCCGGTGCCGGCGGGGTCATCGTTCGCATTGCGCGGCCAGTTCAACCACCCTCGAACTCGTCTGCCGAAACCTCGACTTTTTTCCCATAGCGTCGACAGCTCGCCGAGGCGCGAAGGCGCGGGATAGGCGTAAATGCGATTTGTCGGGTGGGATGGTGCGGACGTGCCATTGCCGTTTCCGTTGCGGGAAGCGCCCAGACCATCGACGGGGTCGAGCCTTCCGATCGGAGGTGAAATCTTCTCCACGATGCCTCTCCATCTCTGAGGGACGGGTGTGCGCCCTCTACTCCCGGAAACAGAACGGATCCGGGTTCTCGACGGCTATACACCATTCCGCCAATCCCGTACCGGAAGCTCTACCGTATCTGGTAAACATCTGTATGACGGCCGGTGAAGGGTCGCCTTTTGATCACTACGGAGGGGATCCGGGCGTCGACGATCGCGCGGATCTGGAAGCACCTAACGACAACTGAACGGGTGCGAGCGTCTCGCATCTCGAAACTCAAAGCATCAACTGCAACGGAACGGGTGCGAGCAGTGAGTAACTAACGCTGACAGATCCCAGTTCACTACGTCGGGACGTTTCTAGGCACCGTTCAAGGCAAAGGCAGTGCCTGTCCCGCGACGGAGCTACGTCCCGGCGTAGTAAACTCGCTGCTTGCAGCGGTGCTTCTCACTGCTCGCACCCGTTCCGTTGCATAGAAAAACCGCTTGAGCTTCGAGATTCCAGCTACTCGATCTTCACCGGCACTGTCGCTCGAAGCATCCCCTCACTGGCCGGAACTTCGGCGGTGAAGAAGTACTGACCGGGCGGCAGCGGCCGGAGTGGCATCTCCGATTGAAAGGCGGTACTGCCGGTCCATACGAATTCGCGGAAGACATCACTGCCCGGTGACACGGTGAGATCTGTGAGGACTCCTAGACATGCTCGCCAACCGCCATAGGGGAGCACCGTCTGGCCCGTCGAGTTCCGGATATACGAATTGATCTGACACGAGTCGCTGAAATGCAGAGTGACAGGCGAGGTGCCTTCATTCGATAATTTCACCTGGAGCGTTACCGGTGTGCCCCGCGCTACTTCGCTGGCGGAAGAGGACACGCTGAGACGTACTAGATTCGCGCCGATCATCGTGTCCGAGGGCGCAGTCGTCGTCGCATTGCATCCCAGGGCTAGCACGCCCAATCCTGCCGCTACGGCCCGACCAATCAATTTCATGGTGCCTCCGTGTGAGCTTCTGAAAGAATATGTTAAGACGCGGAAGTCCTCCAGCGCCTCATACCTTACGCTTCCACTCGTCAATGAAAACCCCTAGCCGTTATCGAGCCTTCGCGTACTCGTTTCTGATTGCCGTCATCGGCATGGTTCTCTGCGCGAGTGGCGCATTCGCGCGCGTTGTCAGGGTAGAAATACTGTCGCGAGCGGACGTTACGGGTACGTTCGCGGGAAGAACGTACGAGCGACTGACCGGGCGCGTGTACTTCGCCTTCGATCCGCGTAATCCAAACAACAAGCAAATCGTCGACCTCACGCTCGCGCCGCGTAACGCCAGCGGCGAAGTGGAGGCCGTGAGCGAGTTC
>DASYIM010000074.1:0-4845 GCA_035997625.1 Gemmatimonadaceae bacterium | reverse complement strand
TGGCGCGTATGAGCTGGATCTGCTCGGCCGTAAGCTTGCGGACTGCGGTGATCTGCGCGATGCAGTCGAGATTCTCAAGGTCAACGCAAGCGAGTTTGCGGATTCGGCCGGAGTGATGGAGTCCCTCGCCGAGTCACAGGCGTTGTCCAATGATCGCGCGGGAGCGATCGGTACGTACAGGCGGGTTCTCGCGAAATTCCCGAACAACGTCAATGCTCGCGAGATGCTGAGACATCTCGACCACTTGTCTCCGCGACTGCCGGCCGCCGCGGCCCCCGTCGTTGCCGTTCACAAACAATCTTTGCCTACCTGCGGCTAGCGGAAGAAAAGAAGTTGAACCCTATCACTACACGCTTGGTCTAACCAGCAGGTGATATGCTTCATCCACTGACCAGCGCTCGAGGCACACAATGACGAATTCATGGTTACGCATCCTGAGCACCGTGTTTCTGCTGTTAGCGGGCTCGACCCCACCGGAATTCGCGTTAGCGCAAGGCGCCGAGGTCGCGAGCTCACCCGCCGCGGGGCAGTTCCGCGCCTGGCTCGCGGTGTTCAATCAGGGCGATCGGGCCGCGCTGCTCAAGTTCTTCAATGACAATTTCCCGTCGGAAGTCGCGAGAATCGACGGCGACATGAACTTCCGCGCCGGTACTGGTGGTTTTGACTTCCGAAAAGCCGTCACCGCCACTCCGACTCAGTTCACAGCCCTCGTACAGGAGCGCGGCTCGGACCAGTTCGCGCGAGCTGTCGTAACGGTGGAACCCAACGAGCCACACCGCATCCTGAGCGTGGGTCTTCGCGCCATTCCACGCCCGCCGGAGTTCGCCATCCCTCGGCTCACTGAATCCGAATTGGTAAGCGAGCTGGGAAGTAGACTGAACGAGGATGCCAAAAAGGGTCTGTTCTCCGGAGCGGTTCTGGTCGCGCGGCAGGGCAAACCCGTTTTCACGGGTGCCTACGGAATGGCCAATCGCGAGACTGCTGAACCCAACAAGCTGACTACGCGCTTTCGCATGGGCTCGATGAACAAGATGTTCACCGCGACAGCGATCATGCAGCTCGTCCAGGCCGGCAAGATCAAGCTGGACGATCCGCTCGGCAAGTTTCTCACCGACTATCCCAACAGGGATGTGGCGTCGAAGGTGACGATCCATCATTTGCTCACCCACACGGGCGGAACCGGCGACATTTTCGGACCCGAGTTCGAGAGCCACCGCCTCCAGCTTCGCACCCTCAACGACTACATCAAGCTTTACGGTGCACGCGGTCTCGCCTTCGCGCCCGGGACGCAGTGGGACTACAGCAATTACGGATTCATCCTGCTCGGCGCAATCGTCGAGAAAGTCTCGGGAGCGAGCTACTACGATTATGTTCGAGATCACATCTTCGCGCCGGCAGGAATGACCCGCACTGCATCGGAGCCCGAGGACGTGTCTGTCGCCGATCGCGCAATTGGCTACATGCGAGAGGGCAATTCCTCGAAGCCGAACACGGAGACTCTCCCATATCGCGGTACGTCCGCAGGTGGCGGATACACAACCGTCGAAGATTTGCTTCGCTTTGCCACTGCGTTAACGGAACACAGGCTTCTCAACGAGCACTACACCGAGCTGCTCACCACCCCGAAGCCGGAAACCGGCGATGCGCATTACGCTTACGGCTTCCAGGGTGACGTCATCGGGGGCGTTCGCAGCTTCGGCCACAGTGGCGGCGCACCAGGCATGAATGGAGATCTGTCGATCTTCCCCCAGACCGGTTATGTGGTGGTCGCCCTCGCCAACATGGACCGGGCAGCGGGGAGAACTAGCAGCTGGATCTCGCAGCGGCTGCCGGCGAAGTAACCGATGCAGAACGAAGAAGCTTTCTGGTCATCTTCACGATGAAGATGCGTGTGCACCCTTCCAGATAACGGCCGCATCATAGCTGCGCGACGAGTAGAGAACTGCCGCAGAGTGATAGCGCCAATGCTGCCCGAAGAACTCGCATCAGGCTCAAGGTTGCACGAGCTTCTGCAGATCTCTCCACTTGATGAGAATGACCTTGTTGTCCTGAAGCGCCTTCTTGAAATCGGGGCTGTTCACCACGTCGTAATCGCGCTGCCGCCACGCCGATCCCCACGGTGCGTGGTTCACAGTCACAGCCTGCAGCTCGGCGTCGTCATGTCCTAAATGGACGATGATTTCCGTGAGGCCCGGCTTCAGATTGGCGATCGCGTTCAGGTAGAACTCTTTCCACTTGTCGGCAGGACCGTCCTGGAACGCCTGAATCAAGGCGTCGAGCGGAATGTCGTTTGGCGCAAGCGGCATCGCCGCCTCGCCGAACGGATTGCTTCTGAGAGCGAGAAACGGGAGGTGATATTCGTGCGCGATTTTCACATACGCAACGAGAAGCGCCGGCGTCGTGAACAGGGAGCCCATGTGACTGTCGAGATGCGTCGGACGAATCCCCAACGCCATCGCCCGCTGAATCTGCGCTCGCAGCTCGAGCTCGATTTCCTCGAGCTTGGCCCTCGCGGCGACGACGCTATCATTGTTCGGAAAAGTGCCATCGGGGTCGAGCAGGCTGGGAACCTTGTCCTTCGATTCCACGCTGCCCCAGCGGTAGGCATCCCATTCGGCGGTAAGCGTCAGGTGCAGCCCCAGATCGGCGTCTGGATGTGCCCTCGCATACGCCGCGACCTCGGTTATCCAGGGCGTCGGTACCATGATGCTCGCCGAGGAGATGACGCCTTTGTCGAGCGCGTCGAAGCTGGCCGCGTTGGCGGAGTGGGCGAAGCCGAGGTCGTCGGCGTGGAGGATCAGCAGCTTGGCATCGCGGGGATATCCTAGTCGCTCGGCGACTGTCCTGGCCTGGGCAGGAAGCGATGACGCAACGAAGAGCAGTATTACCGACAGCCAGCGCAGCGTAGTCATATGGAACCTCGGAGATCGTGAACGACACTTCCCGCTTTAGGACGATGAGGCATGTGCTCCCTTCCAGATGACGGCCGCGTCATAGCCATGGATCGTCTTGACAACGTCGGAGTTCCAGCCCTCGAGGCCGCGCATTGCCAGTGGCCGCAGGGCTCGAAGGTCGATCACCTCGTGGCCCGTGGCAAGAGCGTTTGACAGAACGCGGGTGAGCCGTTGGTCGCCGGCTCGGAATTCGTCAAACTCATCGCTCGAGACCGAGACGAAGCTCCGTCCCGGGCCCAGTACGGCCTGCCGAGAACCCGGACCGGGGAGAACAATGATATGGAACGCGCGATCTCCGCTCAGGGCCGCCATTTCGTCCGGAAGCGAGCCGACATCGAAAATGTTGACGTAATTGAGGCCTCGGATCATGTGGTTGTAGCCGGCCTTCATCATGACCTTGGGCGGCGACGCGCGCCCGCGGTCTTCTCTTAGCAGCGCTGCCAGACTATTCCGCATCCACTGCGCTCGGCGCTCGGACGAATCCCACGCGGTGCCGGTCTGCGCCACAGCGTTGATGGCAAGCGACTCCTCCAGCGTACGCAGGATCGTGTCACTGTCACGGTCGGGGTTGGGCCAGGCAGCGCGGACCGTCGACACCACCGCCGGATCGGGCGAAGAAAAAAGAAAAGGTGGACCTTGATTCTGCTGCTGCCGCGCCCCGGCGCTCGCTGACGCTTCCTTGAGACGCGTAAAAGACTCCCGTGCGCGCGGCGGCACTCTCGCCTCGAGCCTGGAGATCAAATAGCGATCGCTGAAAATCTCGCGGTCGAATCCCCATAGAACTCGCTCTTTTTTGGGCGCGGCGTTCATGACAGCTGCGAGGAACTGAGCTTCCTCACGCAGATACATAGGACTCCAGGTGTTGGGCGAAGCATAGAAATCCAGAATCCCCTGAAGGCCTTTGCGCCGCGCCGCCACCTCGATGTCCTGCGCGATAATCGGTGAAAGCTCGATCGCCATTCGGCTGTAGCCGGATCCACGGAGCGCTTTGAACAGGGCAGCTGAGAGCTGGGCGGTTTCCGCGACTCCGTGTTCTTCGCCGATCAGTGTGAATCGGGCATCGCGCGCTTGCTTGACGAGCCAATCCCAGCCCGCTCCCGCGGGAGCGTCGCCCAGTGTTATCGGAAGTCTGTTCCCCTGGAGAGCAGCGAGAAGGCGCGCTGCCGGACCAGGCTGCTGCTGCGCGCGCGGAGGCGCGGCGACCTGGCTGGAGCTCCGCTTGCCCGTAAGCAGGAGTGCGCCGCCCGCCAGGAGTAGGTTGCGTCGATTCATCTTACGGGCCTCCGGTGTTGGCGGGGAGAAGTGCTGGGACATAGAACCCAGCGACCCTCCTTGTGATAGTGCCGATATCCAATGGCATCAGGTTGGTCAGCACAATTACCGCCAGCTTGTCATCGATGAAGCGGGAAAAGTTGGCGGTAAAGCCGGTGATATGGTCGCCGCTGTGCCCCACGACGCGGTGCCCCTGATAGGTTGGCAGGACCCAACCCAAACCAAACCGCGTTCCGTCGTTCATTTGCACAATGGAGTCATTCTTCATTTTGATCGGCACTTCCATTTCGGCGAGCGTCGACGGTTTGAGGATCGTGCCTGTCTCCAATGCGATCTCCCACCTGGCCATATCTTCGACGGTTGATAGCAGTCCGCCCGCCGGCGATTCCATGATTGCCGAAGTCATCCAGACTCCGTTTACCGGGACGTCTCCAAAGCGGTTGTAGCCGGATGCGCGGTTTGCGATGATGTCGTAGAAGCTGTAGACCCGTGTGCTTGTCATCCCCAGCCGCGCGAAGATGCGATCGTGCAGGAACTGTCCCCAGGGTTTGCCGGACACTTTCTCGATGATCATACCGAGCAGCTGATAGCCGGTGCTGCTATAGCGCCAGCCCTCACC
>DASYIM010000073.1:0-3801 GCA_035997625.1 Gemmatimonadaceae bacterium | reverse complement strand
GCCCCATCATTGGAGATGATCATCTTCACGTCGATCCCGGTGCGCGCGCGGAATTCCTGGCCCTGCCACTCCAGCGCCGCGGCAAGACCCAGCTGGTCGAGGACGCTGGGACGAAGCGACGTCGCGATGCGGCGCACCGCGTTCATCGTTTGATCTATTCGCAGCATCACCGACGCGCACTGCTCCAGCATCTCGTGATCGCGTGGCAGACGGCTCTTCATCCACGCGATGTCCAGCTTGAGCCCGGTCAGCGCCTGGCCCAGCTCGTCGTGGATCTCCCGCGCGACTTCGGTGCGCTCTTCCTCGCGGACCTTCTGGAGCCGCGACGCCAGCGCGCGCAGCTGCTCGCGCGAGACCCGGATCTGCTCCGTTGCCTCGTGCTTGTCGGTGACGTCGCGCTGGATGCCGAAGTGTCCGGCGATCCTGCCCGTCTCGTCGTATATCACCATGTAATCGCCTTCAATCCGCATCGGTGTCCCATCGAGTCGACGTTCGTCGGTTTCGGTGTGCAGGTAGCCACGGTCGAAAAACTCACGCCAGCGTTCCTTTGCCGTCTCGAGGTCGTGAGCGAAGAACTGCGCCGGCGTCATCCCGAGCAGCTCCTCATGCGTCGTGGCGTTGAACATGGTGAGAATCGCGGAGTTGATCTTCGTCATCCGCTGGTGCTCAAAGACATAATCGAGCGCCTCGTCCTTGTCGACGCTCTCGGTCCATTCCACAGGCTCGTCCAGCATCATGAAAAAGAAGCCGTCCAGAGATTGTGAGAAAAACAACTCCAGCAGACGTTCATTCTCGATGCCGCCCGGAATTGTCATGTGGCGTCGCCATCGGTGGGAGAACTGAAAGGTACGGCTGGGATTTCTGAAATACAAAGAGGGCCGAGGTCTGCGCCTCGACCCCCTCTGTAACGGGGTCAGAACGCAGGGTGCGGCTCCCCGTAGATCACATTGTCGAGCACCACCAGATCAGCGGTGCCACCGGCGCTGATGTCATTAACGTTCGCGCCCAACGCTCCGGTGCCAAGGGTGATACGAACGCGAGCGATGATCGGGTTCTCGAAGGCGACGGCCAGGAACGAAAGACCGGCCGCATCCGACCGCGCCGGCGCGGAGAACTTGCCGAGGCTGGAACCATCCTGTCCGAACAGCTCGATGATGGTCTTGTCGGCGAGATCGACGTCGCTGAACACGATGCCGAAGCCGCGCGACACGGCTGGCGTGGGCTGGCCCGCTACCCGAAACAGCTGGTCGAGCTGGTTGCTGCCGACCGGCGCGAAGATCTTGGTGGCGCTGAAGAAGTTGAACTGCGCCGCGTAGTTCGGGTTTACTTCCGAGAAATCGGTGGAGTCGTTGCGGAATCCGGTGCCGCCGGTGGTAAAGATCGCTCCCGACTTCACGTTGGTGTTGAAGAAATCCGCCGGAAAATCATTCTTGTTGTTGAACGGATTGGCGCCGGCGCCGTCCCAGCTGATCTCCCGGCGTCCCGTCGCCTGCTCTCCGGCGGTGCCTCCGTTCGATACGCCGAGCAGGTTCCTGAACTCGTCGACCTTCGCCGCGATGGTTCCGGTAGCGGTGAGGACCGTCGCCGTGGGAAGTACTGGCGCGGGCGGGGCTGTGATCTTGTCGTCGCTGCTGCAGGCGGCAAGCGCGACGAGCGCCGCGACTGCCATGATTCTCATGCTGTGCATCTGCTCTCTCCGAGTATTCGACCGCTTTATGGAAGCGCACTCGCGCTCCCGCTAGCTTCGCGTTGGACCCTCGGCGCACGCGCGCTTCGGGACACGCGAACGGTAGAAGACCTGGGAGACGGGCGGGATCGGACGGAAATGAGATGTTGATGTCTTTCGTGCGAGGGGGAGTGTAGGACGGGGGATTACAGAGTCAGTCCCGACGACTGGGAACTGAACGGCATGCCAGGTAGCTTGCCCTTAATCAGTTGCAGTTCCCGACAAGCCTACTTCCCTCGTTTGATGGTGACGTCGATCACGCCACTGCCGCTGATAAGGCCGAACTTCTGCTGCGCGCTGATAGCGTCGTAGTAGCGGACCTCCTGCACCTGCGCCGAAACAAGTGACCTGAGCTGTCCGATGTCGCCGTATGGCTGGCCGTCAACGTAGACTGCCGCAAAATTGCTGGAGTTTGGGGCGTTCAGCGACGTTTGCCCATGCGACCGGACAAAATTCGGACGCAGCTTCTCGACCAGTTCGTAAAGGCTGGACGACGGCACCGAGGTCAGCTCCGATTCCGTGATTACGTTCCGATCCGCCGGTTTGACGCTCCCGGTCTGGCCACCCGACGCGCAGCCAATGAGCGCCACCAGTCCAGCAATGTATAGAGCTTTCATCTGCGTTCCTCCGATCGCCAGCGCAGTCTTACGACGCCAGCCGTTTTGTCTGCCACGCCGTCAGCAGCCAGTGACCGTCGCGCCGGATGTAGACCTCGGTAAAGCGAACGACGTAGCTGCTGAGACCGGCGGAATTGCGCACGCGCATCTCCGAGCGGCCGGTCACCAGCGCCAGGCCATCGTACACCCGCACCTTCACGGCGCTCGGTGTGATCGACTCGTAAACCAGCTGCTGCTTCTTGATGGTGTTCATGAACTGCTGTCTGGTCTGGACAACGCCACCGCTATGGTAAGTGAGGCCATCGTCGAGCAAAGTGTCGAGAGATGCGACGTCCTGGCTCGTCATCGCATCGAAGCGCTGGCGCTCGGCGGTGCGCACTTCGCTCTCCGCGGTGACGCGGGCGACCGCGCGGCTCGACGGACGTGCGCACGCGCAGAGCAGCAGCAGCGGCGCGGCGCGCGAGACCGAGCGCAGGGATGACCGGCTAACGGGTAAAGACCTCAATCGCTCCTTGCCCATATTGCATGCCGTACTTGGTCACCGCATCAGTTCCAGGGAGAAAACGGATATGGTCGACCGAGATCGCCGAGATGCCGCGCAAGGCGCTGAGCTCGCCGAACCGTTGCCCGTCGACGAACACCGTCGCGGTGGAAATGGCCTGAGGGTCGAGGGTTCTGCTGCCGCGCGACTTCAGGAACAGCGGCCTCATTTTGGCGACGGCGTCGTAAGCATTGTTCTCCATTGACGCCGCGATTTCCTCGCGCGTGATCAGGTTGGCGTCACGGCTCACCCCGGGGGTGCCCGAGCTCGCTGTCGCGCACGCCGTCAACGCCACGACCATGACAGCGTGTGAGATTCTGCTCCGCATCATCTTGCTCCGATCTGTCGTGAATACGTCTTGAGGCGCTACTTGCTTCCCTTCAGTCTGACGTCGATGACGCCGCCCGTGCCGGCGCGAATCCCGAAACGCGCGCCCGCCTGCGTGACGTCGTAGTAGGTGACGTCCCCGACGTGATAGGCAGGGATGTTCTTCAGGCTGCTGGGGTCACCGACCTGTTGGCCATCGATGTAAACGGACGCGAACTCCATCCCGCCCGGTCCCTGGCCGGCGACTCCATGCGCTGCCAGCCAGTTGGGACGCAGGCGGGATATCGCCACGTACGCAGTGCCGGCGTCCGCGTGGGCGGCGGCGATTTCGTCGTAGGTCAGGAAATTGGTTTTGCGCGTGCTGTTGACAGGAGGTACAGGAACGTCCTGCGGTGGATTGCTGGCCGACATGCAGGCGCAAACTGACACCGCGGCCACGAGATAAAGTTGCTTGATCGACATTACCGACCTCCGAGTTTTGTCAGTGCCGCTCTGATCAATTCTGCTGCGGATTTCCCGCCACCGCCAGCGTCAAGTGCAGCCCTGACACCGCGGTCGGCGTCTCCATTCGAATATCCCAGCGAAACCAG
>DASYIM010000072.1:0-18824 GCA_035997625.1 Gemmatimonadaceae bacterium | reverse complement strand
CGGCAGGCGACGATGGGCGCCGGCGGAGACAGCAAGCTGCAGCTCGACGTGCTGGAAAAAAGTCTGAGCACTCTGATGGTGATCTTCCGCGGGGTATCGCGGCTTGTCGGAGAGGCTCCTTCGCAGGACTACGAAGAGCTGACGCGCGCGCTCGCGCAACGCGCCGGCTTTTCGCCGGACCCGTTCGTGAGGGTGATTCGCCACGTACGGGCCACGGAAAAGATTTCGCGCGAGAGCGCCGTCGGGATACTGGAGGAGTATCTGGCGGCGATGGAACGGCTGGTGGGATATCTCAACGAATACAAAGGGTAAATTACTGTGGGCTTTGGCCGCACAGAGTGTCGTCAATCTCCACTCCGAGGGTTAGCAAAATGAAGCTGCGTCAGATGGTAGCAGTTTTCCCGCTCCTGATAGGTGTCGCGGGCTGCGGGTACAACCAGATACAGCAGTACGATGAGAATGCGACTCAGGCCAAGCACCAGATATCGGTGCAGCTGCAGCGCCGGGCGGACCTTGTGCCGAATCTGGTCAACACGGTCAAGGGATACGCCCAGCACGAAGAGGCTGTGTTCACCCAGGTGGCGCAGGCCCGGGCCGGATTGGCCGGAGCCATCCAGACCGGAGATCCGCAGCAAATGGCGAGCGCCAACGCCACGCTAACGGGAGCGCTTGGCCGGTTGATAGCGATCTCCGAGGCGTATCCGCAGCTCAAGGCCGATCAGGGCTTTCTGAGGCTTCAGGACGAGCTGACCGGAACGGAGAACCGGGTCGCGACTTCCAGGAACGACTACAATCAGGCGGTCCAGGCCTACAACACCTACATCCGCACCTTTCCGCAGGCCATAACGGCGAAGGTTACGGGGGCCAAGCCGCTGGTCTACTATGAAGCGGCGCCGGGCAGTGAAGCTGCGCCGACGGTTGATTTCGGAACCCGCCCCACCGGAAGCTCGACGCCGGCGGCGGGAGCGCCCCGGTAGGAGCAGACCAACCTAAGCTCAAGGCGTTGGGCGCCAGATTTCCTAAGAATCTGGCATATCGCAAGGAGCGCCAGCAAACAGCTGGCGCTCTTTGCATGAGAACCACAAAATAACGGCAAAGAGCGGCCTTTTTGGGTTGATGTCTCTTGACACCACCCGGGCCTAGCCCTAAATAGCTGCCACCCAGAACCAACAGCAGAGTCCCTACTACTCTGCTAGGCTTGCTGCGCCTGTGCCGCAGGCCTCACCCATCCATGCTGGAGACAGGCATGAAAAGAATACGTTCGTCCGTTTTTTCACTGGCGTTGCTGTTGCTCGTCAGTGCCAGCGCATTTGCGCAAACACGCCGCGTCAGCGGTCGTGTCACTGTCGAGGGCAGCGGTGAGCCACTCGTCGCCACCAGTGTCAACGTCGTAGGAACAGCCATCGGCGGGTACACTGACGATCAGGGCCGCTTCACCCTCACCGTGCCGGATGGTCCGGTACTCCTCCGCGTGCGGAGAATTGGTTTCGTACAGAAGAACATTCCGGTTGCGGCCGGAGACCAGGACGTCAACGTCGCTCTGAGCCGCGACGTGCTGGAGCTCGAGACCCAGGTGGTCACTGGTGCGGCGACGACCGTCTCCAGCCTGAACGCGGCGAATGACGTTGCCGTCGTCAGCTCGGAGAAGATCAACCGCGTCCCGACACCGACCATCGATCAGGCGCTCCAGGGCAAGGTTGCCGGCGCCGTGATCACTCAGAACTCGGGTGCACCGGGCGGCGGAACCCAGATTCAGCTGCGCGGCACCTCGACGATCCTCGGCGCCTACAGCCCGCTGTACGTCGTCGATGGCGTCATCGTCAGCAACTCGTCCTTCACGAACGGCTTGAACGTCGTAACCGCGGCCGGAAGCGGCACGGCGTCGAACTTTGCCGGCTCGCAGGACCAGATCGTCAATCGTATCGCCGACCTCAACCCGAACGACATCGAGAGCATTCAGATCCTCAAGGGTCCCTCGGCGGCCTCGATCTACGGATCGAAAGGAACCAACGGCGTCATTCTCATCACGACCAAGCAGGGTCGGGCCGGTGAGAATCAGATCGACTTCACCCAGAGATTCGGCACCTACCGCATCTCCAACAAGCTCGATATTCGCTGCTTCGAGACGGTTGGAGAGTATGTGGACTGGACCGGCAGCGCCGGCGCCGCACTGGCCGCCGACTCGGCCGCATTCAACCAGGCGACGAACAAGTGCCACGACTTCCAGCAGGAGTTCTACGGGTCACCGCAGCCATTGTCTTACCAGACAATCGCTTCGCTTCGCGGTGGCACCAACGCCGGCACGACGTACTTCGCGTCTGGTCTCGTTCAGCATGATAACGGTTTGGCGCTGAATGACTTCTACAACAAGCAGTCGCTCCGACTCAACCTCGGCCAGGCGATTGGTACCCGTGCGCACATTCGCACCCAGACGGAAGTCATTCACTCGCTCACCCAACGTGGTATCAGCGGTAACGACAACTTCAACGTCAATCCTTATACGGTCTTCTCGGGCACACCTACATTCTTCGACCTGCAGAAGCAGGGAGACGGAACGTATCCGAAAAACCCGTTCGTTCTCGGAATCAATCCGTTCCAGAATGCTGACCTGATCAAGACCCCGCAGGAGAACTACCGTCTCATCGCCAGCGCCAACGGCACGTGGACGGTGCTCAACACCACCCGCCAGAACATCGACCTGATGATGACCGGCGGTATCGATGCATATAACGAGGCCGACAGGGTCATTTCGCCTGCCACCTCGTACTTCGAGCAGACTCAGGCGAATCCGGGCACGCTGTTCAACGGCAACGCCAACGTCCGCTTCGCGAACCTGACCGGTTCGCTTGCGCACCGGTTCACGACGAATGGCTTCACGGCGACCACCTCCGGCGGCTTCCGTCAGGAGCGTCGTCAAAGCGATCTCGTCCAGGTCACGGGCCGCGGTCTTCCGTTCGCCGGCGTCTACTCCGTCGGTCAGGCAGTGCAGACGTTCCCGTCGGAAAACCTCTCCCTCGTCAAGGATTTCTCCTATTTCGTTCAGGAAGAGTTCCTGACCCTGGCAGAGCGCCTCCTGGTGACGGCGGGTGTCAACGCCGAAAGGTCGAGCAATAACGGAAACCAGACGAAGTTCTATGGCTACCCGAAGTTCTCGGCGTCGCTGCGTTCGCCTTGGGTTCCACCGACCGTCGGTGACCTGAAGCTGCGTCTCGCTTACGGGCGCGCCGGGAACTTCCCGACGGCCGGCCGGTTCACGTTCGCCACGACTGTCTTCGATGAAGGCATTGGTGGTGCGCGTCTCTCGACGATCAAGGGCGCCAACGAAATCAAGCCTGAAATCGCCAGCGAGCTCGAGGGTGGTTTGGATCTCTCCTTTGCCAACGGGCGCGCTTCACTCAGAGCTACACAGTTCAAGAAGACGGTCGACAACCTGCTGTTGCAGGCGTCACTCGCGAGCTCAACGGGCTTCTCGTCGCAGTACATCAACGGCGGCCAGCTGAGCACACACGGTACAGAGATCGGGCTTGACCTCACGCCGATCGATATGGGCAGCTTCGGCTGGCAGTCGACCACCACGTATTCGAGCGCGAAGAGCAAGATCACCCGTCTGCCGGTTCCGCCGTTCAACCCAGGCGTCGGATCCTTCGGCACGACGTTCGGAAACGTGTTCATTCAGCAAGGTCAGTCGCCGAACGTGATTCAGACGTTCGTCGGCTGCAAGGTTCCACTCTCGGCAACCGGAAGTTGCGCATCGGCTAACAAGATCATCGGCTTTGCCGGCGATGCTCTGCCTGACTACCAGATGGGTTTCACCAACGACTTCCGTTTCGGCGCCTTCTCCCTCACCAGCCTTCTTGACTGGAGAAAGGGTGGTCACGGCATCAATCTGACCAACAACTATTACGACGGCGGTCTGTTGTTCGAGGACACGACGGCGTCAATCGCGCGTCTAGCCGGACTCGCAGCCGGTCAACCCGTCTACGTCGAGCCCAACGGGTTCGTCAAGCTCCGGGAGATCACACTTGGCTACCAGGTTCCGGATGCGGTCGCGAGCAGGCTGCTGGCCGGTCACGCCAAGAACCTGCGATTTGAGTTCAGTGGAAGGAACCTCAAGACATGGACGAAGTATACGGGTCTTGATCCGGAGGTTTCGAACTTCTCCAACCAGGCGGTGGGCAGAATTCAGGACGTCACGCCTTATCCACCCTGGAAGAGTTTCTTCTTCTCGATCAACACAACTTTCTAGCCTAAGGCGATCAACTCAATGAAGAGATATACATTCGCGCTGCTGGCGGGCGTTCTCGTCGCCGCCGGCTGCAAAGACTCAACGGCAGTTATTCCGAACGACGCGCCGACTGCTGACGCGCTCGCGGGAGCGCTGACAAAATCGAGCCTTCAAACGCTCGCGATCGGGCTGATGGCGGCCGATCGGCAGACGTTCGTCGGAACCGGATCGGCGTATCCGATCCTGGCGAACATTTATACGCGCGACATCTATCGTCTGGATCCCAGCGAGCCGCGCTACCTGAACGAGACCATCGTTGCCACGCCGGATCGCGGTAGCTTCGCCGGCGGCGGCGGTTGGGCTGGTCAGTACGTCACGATCAGACAGGCCAACACCACTTTGCAGGCACTGGGGAACCCGAGCCCGAACGTGTTCTCGGCGGCGGAGCTTGCCGCTGCGAAGGGCTTCGCCCAGACCTTCAAGGCGATCGCGTACTATCGCATTCTCGAGATGCGTGACACCATCGGCGTCGCGCTTCAGAAGGATGACCCGACGGATACCAATCCAGCGGATATCATCTGCAAGAAGAACATGATCAATTACGTCGCGGCGCTGCTTGATTCAGCCAATACGAATCTCGTCGCGGCCGGCACCATCAACTTCCCGTGGTCGGCGTTTCCGAGCGGCATGAGCGCGTTCGGTCGCAACTATCGCAGCGTCCCCAACTTCGTCCTCCTCAACCGCGGTTGGAAGGGTAAGGTTGACGTGTATCGCGGACTCGATCACCAGAACCCGAACCCGGCGATGTTTACCGCAGCGATTGCGGAGCTCACCCAGGCATTGGGTGGTGTCGCCCCGGGTGCGGTTTCACCTTCGACATTCGCTACGGGCATGTACTACGTTTTCGTTCCGGCCGGCACTGAGGCCGCTCCGAATCCGTACTCGGATACCCGTATCGGAATCAATACTGCGCTCGACAGTCTTCGGGCCGGCGATACCCGTGCCAGCAAGATCGTAACACGTTCGACCGTTACGATTCAGGGCATTACGCTGACCAAGACGCTCGCCCGCGCGGTGCCGAATGCCGCCAACCAGGCTGCTCCGTTGGCGGTGCTGCGTGACGAGGAGCTCGTCCTCCTGCGCGCCCAGGCGGAGTTCGAGGCCGGACAGTTTGTTCAGGGCTATGCTGATCTGAACAGTGTTCACACCAATTACGGTCTCGCTGCGTATGTTCCGGGCGTGGACATCAACCAGGCACGTAATGACCTGCTGTACGACAAGCGCTACTCACTGCTTGGCGAAGGTGTCCAGCGTCTGGTCGATCTACGGGCGTACAGCCGTCTAAATGCTGCGAATTATCCGAAGCAGACGGCGACCGACGCGTACAACAGCGCTTTCCCGATTCCAAAGGCGGAGTTCGATGCCCGCAACGGCAACGTCACTCCGACCTGCAACTAGTCCAAAGTAATACCCGAAGTTGAGAGGCCCGCGACAACAGTCGCGGGCCTTTCTTTTTGGGACTGGCGAACTGCTTGCCGCTGTCACATTGTAGTAAGGTCCGTAGCCACCTTCCGGCCTGGAGGTCGGATGAGTACAGCGCACCTTGGAATTGTATCGGCAGCCCTCGCTCTCTGCCTCACGACCGCCTGCGCGCATTCCAAATACGAAACGTCTCCCGGCAATCCCGACGTGATCACCGAGGACGATATCGCGCGGGTTCACGCCCAGACGGCCTATGACGCCGTGGCCAAGCTTCGCGCAAACTTTCTGACCCGCAGAGGCTCAACGAGCCTGATGAACACGTCGAGCCCCGAGCCAAATGTCTATCTCGACGACGTCTACATCGGGGCGGTCGCTACGCTGAAAGGAATACAGGCTGGCGACGTAGCGAGCATTCGCGTCTATCGCGCGTGGGAAGTCGCGGCCAGGTTCGGCAACGGCAACATCGGCGGTGTGATCGAGGTCTACACCAAGCACTGACCATCGGCATCGAACGAAAGGGATCGCGGAGCGCGATCCCTTTTTTTGTTTTGGCGACTAGCCGGCTCGCGCTGGCTCCGCCTTCGGGAATAGCGGCGCGACCTTCTCGACCTTCCAGCCAGTAGGATCCAGCTTCGCGGCGCTATCGAAGCGCATCGCACTCACCGGCCCCGGAGCCCCTAACGTCTTCCAGAGCTCCTCCGCCTTGCCCGGCATGAAGGGAAAGAGATAAACGGCCTGGCGCGCCAGCTGCCTCATCAACGTCGCCAGCGTGGCTTCTAGCGCTGCCCGGTCCGCCGGATCCTTTGCCAGTTTCCACGGCGCCTGGCGGTCCACGTACTCGTTTCCCCGCGCAACCGTCAGCCACACGGCTTTCAGCGCCTCGTGGAGCAGGAATCCTCGCGGTCCGAACGACTGGTGGTAGGCGGCGAGATCCCGCGCGTCGGCATCATCGATCTCGTTTCTTTCGCCCGGCGGGATGACCCCATCGCAGTAACGCCCGACCATCGAGATCGCGCGACTGGCCAGGTTTCCCAGCGCGTTCGCAAGATCGGCGTTGTAACGCTCCTCGAATCTTTCCCAGGAAAAATTCCCGTCGGCGTCGAACGGAACTTCGCGGAGCATGAAATACCTGAATGCGTCGGGGCCGTAGCGCCCTATCGCGTCGCGCAGGTCCAGATTGCCGCCAGTGGACTTGCTGACACGCGATCCGCCGACCAGCACGAATCCGTGAACCCAGATGCGCTTTGGAACCTCGAGCCCGGCCGCCATGAGCATCGCCGGCCAGACCACCGCGTGAAAGCGGGTGATGTCCTTGCCGATCAAGTGCAGATCGGCGGGCCAAAGGCGCTCGTAGTCCGGGTTCGGAAACCCCGTTGCGGTGAGGTAGTTCGGCAGCGCGTCGAACCAGACATACATCGTCTGGTCATCGCCGCTGCTGGTTTTGCGCGGGAACTGAACCCCCCACGAAAACCGGCTCCTGCTGGCCGAGATATCCTCGAGTCCGGAATCGAGCAGCGACAGGATCTCGTTTCGGCGGGACCTGGGCTGCAGGAAATCTTCGCTCGAAACCAGCTTCCTGATGCGATCGCTGTAGGCACTCAGCCGAAAGAACCAGTTCTTCTCCTCGACCCACTCCAACGTCCGTGTCGGATGCAGAATGCATTTACCGTCGACGATCTCGTTGTCCTGCTTGAACGACTCGCAGCCGACGCAATACCAGCCCTCGTACGATTTCTCGTAGAAGTCGTCGGGGGAGTTCTCGAAGATCTGCTCGATGAGTCGCCTTACGCCCGCCTTGTGCGCCGGGTCAGTGGTGCGAATGAATTGGTCGTAGGAGATGCCAAGCATGCTCCAGACTTCGCGCGTGCTGTCGGCGACCGCATCGACCAGTTCCTGGGGCGAGACTTTACGTTCGGCCGCGGTCTGGGCGACTTTCTGGCCGTGCTCGTCCATGCCGACCAGGAAGTGAACGTCATCGCCGTTCAGTCGGTGATAACGGGCGATCGCGTCGGCGCCGATTTTTTCGAAAGCGTGGCCCTGGTGAGGATCGGCGGTGGCATAATCGATCGCTGTGGTGAGGTAGTACTTGGCCAATTACCGGCCGCCTGCTGAATTAGGATCGTCTCCGCCGCGGCCGCGGCGCCCTCCGCGTCTGCCGCGCCGACGCTTGGCGCTACTGCCGCCTTCGCGACCGTCCGTGTCCTGGTGAACATCGCCAGTGGCGGGACGTGACGCCGCACCGTTGGTTGGCGGTACGAAGACAGGATGCTCGGCAGTGTACATCAGCTCTGGCGAGATCTCCTCGGGTTTGATCCCCTCAGTCGTTTCGTCATCCTCGCCGCCGGTGACAGCGACCTCACCGCCGGCGTGCTGCTCGGTCTCCGCCTTGAATTCTGGGAGCGTGAGAAGTCGCACCTCCCCCTCCACGCCGCGCAACGAGATGCGCTCGCGGAAGATGTCGACAGCGATCACTTTTTCTTCTCCGAGCTTCGTTGCGACAATCTTGCCTTCCTTGGGGAACCGCTTCCGGCTCTGCACGTAGAACTCGTGCTCGTAGCGCAGGCAGCACATAAGTCGCCCGCACGCCCCCGAGATCTGTGACGGGTTCAGCGAAAGCCTTTGATCCTTTGCCACGCCGAGGTTGACCGGCCGCAGCTCGGGCAGCCAGGAGGCAGAGCAGTACTGGCGGCCGCACCGACCGATGCCATCGAGACGTTTGGCCTCATCGCGGACACCGATCTGTTTGAGCTCGATGCGGGTGCGGAACAGGGAGGCGAGATCGCGCACCAGGTTTCGGAAATCGACCCTCTTATCGGCTGTGAAGTAGAGTGTCAGCTTCTTGCGGTCCCACTGCCATTCGGCGTCGGAGAGCTTCATCCCCAGGCCATTGGCGCGAACGCGCTCCATCGCCTTGCGACGGGCGTCCTCGTTGAGGCGATCGAGATCCTTCGACTGACCGCGATCCCGCTCGCTCGCAAGGCGCAGTGCCTTGCGCTCCGGAAGGGAGTTGCCGCAGCCATGTGAGCAGCCACCGTTGCGCTTTTGCGCGAGATCCCCGAGCGAGTGGATGTAGCCGAGATCCTCTCCACGCTCGACATCGACGATCACCGCCGCGTTGAGCGGCGGCGGGTCAGGATAGTCCCAGAGAAAGAATTCCTTACGATTGCCCTTGAAGGCTACTTCGACGAGGTGCGCCACGTGCTACTCCGTCCATGCGCCGAGACGCAGGAATTTCTGGCGACGCCGCCGCACCAGCTTTTCCGGTCGCATTTTGCGCAGCTCCTCGAGATGCTTGCAGAGCACGGTTTGCAGCGATTTCGCCGAGGTCTCGTGGTCAGCGTGCGCTCCGCCCCTTGGCTCCGGGACCACTTCGTCGATGACTTTGAGCTCGAGCAGCTCCGGGGCGGTGATGCGCAGCGCTGTGGCGGCCTTCTCGCGCATTTCCGGACTCTTCGCATCCTTCCACAGAATGGCCGCGCAGCCCTCGACGGAGATCACCGAGTAGACGGCGTTCTCCATCATCAGGACGCGATCGGCGACGCCGAGGGCGAGCGCGCCACCGGATCCGCCCTCACCGATGACCGTCGCGATGATGGGCACCTGCAGCTGGCTCATCTCGTAGAGGTTGCGCGCGATGGCCTCGGACTGTCCGCGCTCTTCAGCGCCCAATCCCGCCCACGCGCCCTGGGTATCGATGAAGGTGATCACCGGCACATGAAACTTTTCGGCGAGCTTCATCAGGCGAAGTGCCTTGCGGTAGCCTTCCGGGTGGGGCATCCCGAAATTTCGCTTCAGCTGCTCTTTGGTGTCGCGGCCACGCTGGTGTCCGATGACCATAATAGTGTCGTCATCGAGTCGCGCCCAACCGCCGATGATGGCGGCGTCGTCGCGAAAGGCACGGTCGCCGTGCAGCTCGATGAAGTCAGTGAAGGCGAGGCGAATGTAATCCGCGGTGAACGGACGCCTCGGATTGCGCGCGACCTGCACTCGCTGGAACGGCGTGAGGTTTTTGTAGACCTCCTCGCGCAAATCGTGGAGCTTGCGCTCCAGTGGCTCGATTGCCTCGGCAACGCTCAGCTGGCTATCGCCCGCCGTCTTCTTGATTTCGTCGATCTGCCGTTCGAGCTCTGCGATCGGCTTTTCAAACTCGAGCTGTGTTGCTGATGCCACTGGTCAGCTCCCCCGTTGAAGTCGAACGGAAGATTCGCCAAGAATATTACGCAGAGCGTTGAGCGCTGCACCATCCGCAGCCAAAGTGAGCGACCGGGACCGGAGCCTGGCCTGAGAGCCGCTGCCGTCGCTCCACCTGAATTCGAGCGGGGCCGAGCCGGGGTACGTCTCGGCAATCGCGCGGACGTCCGACATGACATCACCGGTATAGGCGCCCTTCGCCAGCTCGATCGCTACGGTCACCTGCCCATCGGTGCGCAGCTCAGCCAGCTTCTTTGCATCCTCGACGACGAAGAGCGGGTTATCCGCGGTCTCGTCGCGGCGCAGATACGATCCGCTGATCAACATTGGTACGTCAGTGCGAATCCTGTCGTTGAGGGCCTGCCACTTCTCGTTGAAGACGACTACCTCCGCGGATCCGGAGAAATCCTCGATCGTGAGGCGTGCAAACTCCTGTCCGGATCGTTTGCTAATCTGGCGCTTAATGCTGGTCACAACAACGGACAGCTTCATCGGCTCGAGACGCCAGCGACCGAGATCGGAAACAGTGTGCGTGGAAAAAATCTCGGCCTCGGTGCGGAAGTTCTCCAACGGGTGCCCCGAAATGTAGAAGCCAAGAATCTCCTTCTCCCTGGCCAGGCGCTCGGACTCGGTCCAAAACGGAACGTTGGGAAGCGCGTGGGTGGTTTCGACCTTCTCCGCTTCACCGGCGGCAACGCCGAAAAGAGAAACCTGGCCGGTAACGAGATCTTCCTGCTTGAGGGACGCCTCTCTGATCGCGACGTCGAGCGCCGCGGCAAGCTGCGCCCGGTTTGCGCCGAGGGAATCCATGGCGCCCGCATGGGCCAACGCTTCGAGCACCCGCTTGTTGCAGATGCGGAGGTCGATTCGCTCGCACATGTCGAACAGCGAGCGGAAAGGGCCGTCTTTTGCGCGAGCGCCGATGATCGAATCGATGGCGGTTCGTCCAACGTTGCGGATACCTCCCAGACCGAAACGAATTCTCGTGTCGCCGACTACGGTGAACTTGTAGCCCGATTCGTTGACGTCGGGCGGCAGAATCTCCAGTCCCGGCTCGCTGGCGCCGGGAACGTGGAGTTGCCGCGCCTCGTTGATGTACTTGACGACGTTGTCTGTGTCGCCGATCTGGGAGGACAGCAGCGCCGCCATGAAATCGGCGGGGTGGTGCGTCTTCAGCCAGGCCGTGTGGTACGAGATGATAGAGTAGGCAACCGAGTGCGACTTGACGAAGCCGTAACGGCCGAAGGTCTCGATCTGGCTCGCGATCTCCTCCACGACGTCGGCTTTGTACCCGCGAGCGATGGATTTCTCGATGAACTTGCCGAGCTCGACGCGAATGAGCTCAGCGTCCTTTTTGCCCACTGCTTTGCGCAGGACGTCGGCTTCGGAGAGCGAGATGCCGGCAAGAATCTGGGCGACTCTCATCACCTGCTCCTGATAGGTGATCACTCCGTATGTGCTTTCCAGCACCGGCTCGAGCTCGGGGACGATGTACTTGACCGGCTCTTCGCCGCGCTTGCGCCGCATGTAGACCTTGTGCATTCCCGCGTCCAGCGGACCGGGCCGCATCAGCGCGTTCGATGCCACCAGATCGTCGAAGCGGTCGGCGCGCATGCCTTTCAGTAGATCAGTGGCGAGCGGCGACTCGAACTGGAACACCCCAACCGTTCGGCCGGCGCGGAGCATCCTGTAGGTCTCGACGTCGTCGAGTTCGAGCGAGTCGAGATCGGGCGCCGAGCCGGTCCGGTCACGAATCGAGCGCAGCGTATCCGCGATTACGGTAAGGGTGGTGAGTCCCAGGAAATCCATCTTCAGCATGCCCGCGTGCTCGAGCGCGTTCATGTCGTACTGGGTCACCACTACGGAGTCTTCGGAGCCGTTCGTCGCGCCGGCGCCCTTCGAGGCCTGGGTGCAAACGGGGACGTACTCGTCCAGCGGACCAGGGGCTATGACGACGCCGGCCGCGTGCACGCCGGCGTGACGCGACAGCCCCTCCAGCTTCATCGCGTAGTCGAGCAGCTGGCGGTAGCGCTCCTTGCGCTCCTTTACCTCGCGGCCGTCGTCCTTGCGGGTGGTGTAAAACTCACGGATTTCGGGAATCCGCTCGATGGCTTCCTTAACGGTGAGTGAGAAATTCGGGTGGTTCGGCACCAGCTTGGCGAGCTGGTCGGTCTCGGAGGGAGTGAAGCCGAGAGTTCTGCCTACGTCCTTGATGGCAGCCCGTGACTTCAAAGTCCCGAAGGTGATGATCTGGCCGACGGAGTCGCGTCCATACTTCTGGCGCACGTACTCGATGACTTCGCCGCGACGCTCGAAGCAGAAGTCCACGTCGATGTCGGGCATCGATACCCGCTCAGGGTTGAGGAAGCGCTCAAAGAGCAGGTCGAACTTGAGCGGGTCGATGTTGGTGATCTTGAGCGAGTAGGCGACGATCGATCCGGCGCTGGAACCTCGGCCCGGACCGACGGGGATTCCTCTCTCTCGCGCCGCGTTGATGAAATCGGCGACGATCAGGAAATAGCCGGCGTAGCCGGTCTTGGTGATGACGCCCAGCTCGTACTCGAGCCGCTGGCGGACATTCGGTGGGAGCTCGGCGCCGAAGCGCTCCCGCGCGCCCTCCTCAGCCAGGCGGACCAACAGCTCGTTTTCGGTTTCGACACCGGACGGGAGTGGAAAGGCAGGGACTCGGTACTGCTTCGAGAACTGAATCGCGCTCTCATCGGCGATCTTCAGCGTGTTCTCGAGGACATCTTTGCGGAGCGGGAACGACTCGGCCATCTCCGGCGCGCTCTTGAAGTACAGGCCCTCATCGTAGCGCATCCGGTTGTTGTCGGAGAAATCCTTGCCGAGTCCGATGCAGAGGAGGATGTCGTGTGCGTCGTGGTCGCTGCGATTGAGGAAGTGCGCATCATTCGTCGCCACCACGGGTAGGCTCAGCTCCTCGGCGAGCTGGAAGACACGACGATTGAGCGTGTCCTGATTGTCGGACGTGTGGGCCTGCACCTCGAGGTAATACCGGTCCTTGAACACATCCGCGTACCACGAGGCCGCACTCCGGGCCTGGTCGTACTCGTCAGAGAGAAGGTGGTGCGCGATCTCGCCGGCCATGCAGGCGGAGGAAACGACGATCCCTTCGTTGTACCGGGCGAGCAGCTCGCGGTCCATCCGCGGTTTGGCGTAGAATCCCTCCGTGTAGGCCAGGGAGGACAGCTTGACTAGATTCTTGTACCCGGTCGAGTTCTGGGCGAGCAGTACGAGGTGGAAGTAAGGCTTGCCTCGGTCGCCACCGACGCGATCCCGGGCGCGCCTATCGCCCGGCGCGACATACGCTTCCATGCCGATAATCGGCTTCAGACCCGCCTTCTTGGCCTTTTCCTGGAACTCCCACGCGCCGTGAAGGTTACCGTGATCGGTTATGGCGAGGGCCGGCTGTTCGAACTCGAGAGCTCTGCTGATGAGATCGTCGATCCGATTGGCGCCGTCGAGGAGGGAGTATTCTGAGTGACAGTGGAGGTGGACGAAGGACACATGATAAGAATATGCGACGCGGTATCCTGGCGATAGCGGTTTGCCTCGCTGTTTTGCTGCTAATCTCTGCTCCGACAGCCTGTTACCTCAGTCGAGGCGCGTGGGAGGAGGCTAAGATTCTGAGTCGGCGGCAGCCGATTTCGGAGATCGTGGCGGATCCGCGCACGCCGGTCGATGCGCGAGAGAAGCTAAAAGTTGTTTTAGCGGCCCGTCAGTACGCAAAGGACAGTCTTCGGCTAAGAACCAAGGACAGTTTCACGACATACTCGAGACTAGATCACGACACGCTAGTTCTAGTTGTGTCCGCGGCTTACCGGGATACTCTCAAGCCCTACACCTGGTGGTTTCCGATCGTTGGCAGAGTGCCTTACAAGGGCTACTTCGACTTCGCGGCGGCGAAGCGGGACGCCAAGGGTCTGGCGGACGACGGCTTCGATGTCTATGTGCGACCGTCGGACGCCTTCAGCACTCTGGGTTTTTTCAACGACCCTCTCCTCAACACCACGCTCAAGGGCGACTCGATCGGTTTGGCAAACACCGTCATCCACGAGCTGACCCACAACACTTACTACGCGGCGGGGCAGGCACCCTTCAATGAGTCCTTTGCCATGTTCGTCGGAGCGCGCGGCGCGGCGGCATTTTTCCGATCGCGCGGGCAGGAAGCCGCTGCTGCGAAAGTCGAGGCCGAGTGGGAGGACGACAAGTTGCTGGCGCGGTTCTGGTCGCGAGTCATCAAATCTCTGGACTCTGCGTACGCCGCGCATCCGTCGGACAAGGCGGCGAGGATAGCCGCGCGCGACACGGTGTATGCGCGCACTCGCGTGGCGCTGGTGAGCGAGATCGCGCCGCAGCTCAAAACCATAAATCCCGTGTACGCCCAGCGCGTCCAATTGAACAACGCGGCGCTCCTGGCGCGCCGGGTTTACGCGACCGACCTCGACGTCTTCGATCGCGTTTATCAGCGAGAGGGAAGGGACCTCCGGCGGAGCATCGGACGCATCATCGGCTTGGCGCGGGCGAATCCTTCCGGTGCCTTCGCCGCCCTCGAGCGATGGGCGAGTGAATCGCCCTAGATTCACACCGCCGCGGAGAGCGGCTTTCGTCGAGCGCCTAGGCGCGCGTCTCGGGCGGGCCGAACCTGGAGCGAAGGAGCGCCCGCAGGTCGAGTAGAGGCTCCTTCCTGACTTCCTCGGCCGGCGCGGGCGAATTGTTCGACGAAAGCGCCACTCGCTGCATGTTGTCGCGGACGCCCCGGTCGATGAACCGACAGAGTTGGTCGAGCGAGTAGTTCGAGCCGCGCCGGGTTGAGTACGCGTTAAGGGGATACGTCACGCTCAGGTGGTTGCGCGCGCGAGTCAGAGCCACGTACATCAGCCGGCGCTCCTCCTCGGTTTCTTCCTCGTTGTTCAGGCAACGGGCGGAGGGGAACCAGCCATCGACGGCCCATATCACGAACACAGCGTCCCACTCCTTTCCTTTCGCCGAGTGGGCGGTGCTGAGAATCAGCGCGTCGTTCTCCTCTTTGGTCCCCGAGGCGAGATCCTGGGTGGCCTGCGGTGGCTCCAGAGCGAGCGCCGAAAGGAATGTCGCTCGGTCGGGATATCCGGCGGCGATGATTTGCAGCTGGTCGAGGTCGGCGAGGCGCGGCTCGACTCGATCGTATCTCTCGCGGAGAATGCTGTCGTACATCAACCGGACGCGGGCGATGTCGGCGGCCGCCTGCGCTTCATCGAGAATCGGACCGGACCTCAGGCTGTCGAGGAGCTGTACCAGCGCCGCATGCGCCGCTCTGGCTTTCGGGGGCGGGTTGTAGCGGCCGAACGCGGTCGATTCCCAGGCCACCGCCGCCATCGCATCGATTGCCGCGCGCGCCGTGGCATCTCCGATACCGGGCAGCAGCAGGAGCAGCCGGTACCAGCTCACCTCGTCACGCGGGTTCTCCAAAATGCGCAGGAACGCCAGCACATCCTTCACGTGCGCTGCCTCGAGGAATTTGAGGCCGCCCCATTTCTCGAATGGGATCTTGCGATTGGTGAGCTCGATCTCGAGGTCGGCTGACATGTAGCCGGCGCGGAAGAGAACGGCGATCTCACTAAGTCGAGTTCCTTCCTCGTGCAGCTCGAGGATTCGATCCACTACGAACTGCGTCTGCTGCTGCTCGTCGCGGGCGGCGACGAGCCACGGCGTCTCGCCGCCGCTGCGCTCGGTCCAGAGGTTTTTTGTGAATCGCTCGGGGGCGCGTGAGATTACTGTGTTGGTGACGCCGAGGATCGGCTGCGTGGAACGGTAGTTCTGTTCGAGAGTGACCATCGTGGCACCGGGGAACTGCCGCGGAAAATCGAGGATGTTGCGGAAGTTGGCGCCGCGAAAAGAGTAAATGCTCTGCGCGTCGTCGCCGACTACAGAGATGTTCTTGTGGGCTACGCACATGCCCCGAAGAATGCGCGCCTGGAGGACGTTGGTATCCTGGTACTCGTCGACGAGGATGTGATCGTAGAGGCCGGAGATCTTCTCGCCCAGCTCCGGGGATGCCTCGAGCAGCAGCGCCCAGAAGAGCAGGAGATCGTCGTAGTCGACGAGATTACGCTCCTGTTTGCGGCGAGTGTAGTCGCCGTAGATCCTGGTGAAATCCTCGAGGTAGTCCACGAACTGCGCGTAAGAGTCACGGACGATGCCCTCGATGGGGATCTCGGTGTTGATGTGGCGCGAGTAGACGTACTGAAGCGTCTCCTTCTTGGGGAAACGCTTCGACTTGGCGGCGTATCCCAGCTGAGCGCGCGAGAGCTGCATCAGATCGGCGGAATCACCCTGGTCCATGATGGTGAAATCCTTGGGTAGACCCGCCGCTGGTCCGTATCGCCGGAGCAGACGATGCGCCGTCGCGTGGAAAGTCCCGCCGTGAACGCGTTTGCTGTTGGCGCCCACCAATCGCTCGGCGCGGGACAACATCTCCTGAGCGGCGCGCCGGGTAAACGTCAGCAGGAGAATTCGCTCAGCAGCGACGCCACGATCGAGGAGATGCGCTACGCGATAGACGAGGGTGCGCGTCTTACCCGTCCCCGCGCCCGCGATGATGAGCAGCGGACCATCGCCGTGGGTTGCTGCTGCGGCCTGCTGCGGATTCAGCTCCGCGGCGAAGTCGCGAACATTCACCGAAGCTTCAGCGCGCGGCCGAGCGGGATAAACCTTCAGGGTGTCGCTCACGCGACGGTCTCGAGCAGAGTCGAACGCGACGTTTCGACGGCGATGAGATCGAACGCTTCCGCGAACTTGGCGCTCACACGATCCCTGACATCCTGCGGCGAGATCACGTCAGCGCCGGACTCCCGGGCAATCGACGTCATGATCACTCCGTCGATGCCGCACGGGACGATCAGGTCGAAGTATGAGAGGTCGGTGGTGACATTGAGAGCGAAGCCATGCCAGGTGACCCAATCGCGCGCGTGGACTCCGATGGAAGCGATCTTCTTGCCGCGCGTCCACACCCCGGTATACGCCGTATTTCGCTCGCCGGGAATGCCATAGTCAGCGAGAGTATTGATCAGCGCCTCTTCGATCTTCCTGAGATACCAATGCAGGTCCTGGCGGTGCCGCTTGAGATCGATGATGGGGTAACCAACCAGCTGGCCAGGGCCATGAAAGGTGACATCCCCGCCGCGCTCGACCTCGAACAGTTCGACGCCTTTGCTCCGCAAATACTCCGGCGATGCCACGAGATGCTTTTCTTTCGATGCGCGTCCCAGCGTAACGACCGGCGGATGCTCTACGAGTAGCAGGATGTCCTGCGGGATCGCGCCCGAGATTCTGTCGCGGGCGATGTTGCGCTGCAGCTCAAGGGCCTCGCCGTAGTCGAGTCGCCCAAGAGGAACCGTCCATAGCTCACGCTCAGCCACAGCGCATCACCGGAATCACGTATCCAGAACCTTTCCCATCGAGTCGAGAGCGGCTTGGGCGATGGCCTCGGACATCGTGGGGTGGGCGTGGATCGCCAGATCCACCTCCTCTACCGTGAACTCGTTCTCGCGGGCGACGGCGAGCTCATGGATCATCTCGGTGGCGTGCGCGCCAATGATATGGGCGCCGAGTATTTCGCCGTACTTGGCGTCGCGAATGATCTTGACGAAGCCTTCGGTCTCGCCCGACGTGCGCGCGCGGCCGTTGGCGGAGAAGGGAAATTTGCCGACCTTGTAGTCGATCTTCTTTTCCTTCACCTGCGCCTCCGTCATCCCAATGGATGCGACCTCGGGATGACAGTACGTCGCGCTCGGGATGTTGCCGTAATTCACTTTGTGAACGTGCTGTTGGCCGGCGAGGAACTCCGCGAAGACGACTCCCTCCCGCTGTCCTTTGTGGGCCAGCATCGGCGGACCAGCGACGTCTCCGATCGCATAAATCGCCTTTACAGATGTCTCCATGCGCTCGTTGATCTTGATGAAGCCACGATCGGTGAGTTGAACGCCGAGCTCCTTGATTCCGATGTCATCGATGACCGGAGCGCGGCCAGCGGCGACGAGGACTTTCTCTACCTCGAGATCCTGCTTCTTGCCGCCAACTTCGATGCTCATGGTGACCGAGTTCTTGCCGACTTTGACGTTACTAACCTTGGCTCCGGAGAGGACATCGATTTTCCGCTTCTTGAAGCTGCGGGTGAGCTCGGTGCTGCAGTCCGCATCTTCGAGGGGAAGGATACCGGGGAGCACCTCGATCAGAGTGACCTGGGTGCCGAACGCGGTAAAGACGTCGGCGAACTCACAACCGACGGCGCCGGCGCCGATAATCGCCATTGTTTTGGGAGCCTGCTCGAGGATGAGAGCTTCGTCCGAAGAGATCACCGTCGACTTATTGAGCTCGAGCCCGATTTGCGGCAGCCCTTTCACTCGTGAGCCGGTAGAGATGACGACGGCCTTTTTTGCGTCATGCTTCTCTTCTTTTCCGTCGACTTTCACAGTCACGGTGTTTTTGCCCGTGATTTTTCCGGTTCCCTTGATCCAGGTGATCTTGTTCTTCTTGAAGAGGAACTCGACGCCCTTCGAGTTCTGGGTGCTGACGGCGCGCGAGCGCCTCATCGCGACGCCGAAGTCGAGCTTCACGTCACCCACCGTTATGCCGAAGTCCTGGGCGTGGGATACCTTCGTTGCCAGGGAGGCGGACTCGAGAAGCGCTTTTGCCGGGATGCACCCCCAGAGGACGCAGGTGCCGCCGAGACCCTCGCGCTCGACCACAGCCACGTTCATCCCCAGCTGAGCGGCTCGAATTGCGCCGGTATAACCGGCGGGCCCGCCGCCGATAAAAATCACGTCGTAACTTGCCATTTCGATTTTGGGTAGAAAGTCCGAAGGAAATTTAGTTACTCGGACTGGGGCTGCGCACTAATAGCAGCACAAACTGAGGCGGCCTC
>DASYIM010000071.1:0-4384 GCA_035997625.1 Gemmatimonadaceae bacterium | reverse complement strand
TGCCCGAGCCTGCTTTTCATCCGGCGCGAAAGGCGAATCGGGATCTCTCGCAGCGACCCGTCAAACCGCTCCCGGTTGTACGCCTGGTGCCAGCGCGACAACTCGCGGATGAGTGGCATGTCCGCCGGATCGGTGCGCTCGCGGGCGCGCTTCCGGCGCACCGCATCCGCCGGCCGGGGAACGGGAAACTGGAGAATCGTTCTACGCGCTTCGTTGCGGACCACCCGCGTTCGTCCGTGGACGAACGTGATTATCGCTTTCCAGACCTCTTCGTCGGCGCCGAGGAAGCTGTTGTGGATGCGAAGCTCGCCGCCACCGTAGCTGACGACGACGGTGCGGTTGCTGGTAAGTCGCACAGTGTATTGGGAACCGAGCCCCAAACGCTGGAGGCGCGCGCGAAGCTCGTCGGCATTCCTTGGCGGCTGCTCGTCCAGCTCCAGCGCCAGCTGCTGGCGATCACTCAGCCGCCACATACTCCGATCGCTTGAAGCATTTGTGGTGACCTTTGACGAAGGTCCCCTGCTCTTTGGACCACATGTGCGTCGTGACGTCGATCGTCTTGACGCCAATTTCAATGACGTTGACCGAAGAGGGCCGGCCCCCGCGCGATCTGTTGGAGATCGTACCGGCAGTCGAGATCACCGTACCCTTCCGGGTGTGCTCGATGTAATGCACCGATTCCTGATGGTCGTGACCACAACAGACTAAATCCACGCCCATCTCGGCGAAAGCCCCGAGAATCTTCTGCGTATTCTTGAGTCCGTGGCGCTGGGAGAGCTCGCCCCGCACGGGGTTGTGGTGCATCACGATGACGCGGGCATCCTTCGGCGGAGCTTTCTCGAATAGCTGCTTCGCCTGGTCGAGCTGGTGCTTATGGATGTCGCCGAGGATGGAAATGTCGCGCAGGTTCCACGTCAGTGTTCGCCAGGTGACGCCGTGCGATGTGTTGAGACCGACGAAGGTCGCGCCGGGAACGTGCAGCACGGGCTCCAGGTTGCGCTCGATGAACCGACGATAGTTCCCGTAGATCTTGCTCCTGTCCCGGAAGCCAAGCGGGGCCTTCCACCACGCCACGTCGTGATTTCCGGGCACGGTGATGACCCTGCTCACCTTCTTGGCATCGCGTATGAACGCCGCCGCCCGCTGGAACTCGCCCGCCCGCGCACGCTGGCTCAGATCACCCGAGATCACGACGACGTCGAACCTGCTCTCGTGGATTATCCGCTCGATGGCCTCGATCTGCTCGGGAACAGCGGGCCAGCCGAAATGGAGATCCGAAACGTGGAAGACAGTGGTCACGTCGTCAGGGGGCGACGACTAGATCCGCGAAATGGGTCGCGACGCTCTGTGTCAGCGCCGGCGAGAGCGTCCTCATCGGATCACTCGATACCTCGCCCGCCCATTTGATGAGGGCCATGCGCGAATCCATCATCACGACGCGAAGAGTCGCAACGCCCATACCAGGGCCGCGGTTCTCCAGTCTGAGCTCGACCGGTAGCAAGGCGTAGCGCTGTCCCTTGAGACCGACGAGTCCGCGCACCTGCGATGCCAAAGGATCCCGCACCGCGGTTTCGGGAATGACCCGGCCGCGAAGCCATTCCGCCGACAGAGTGTGGGCGTCGCGCATGATGATGCTGTTGACCTTGGAGGCGCGCGCTATCTCGCGGCCATAGGTCCAGGTTTGCCCCAGACCGCGAGCGGTGAGGACCGCCTCGATCTGATCGTCGAGCCTGGCGAGGAATTCAGGGCGGTTGGTGATCTGCTGTCCCCAGCCGAGGGAGTCAGTCCAGGAGAGATACTGGACCGGGAAGAGGACGATCTCCTGCCCTGCCATCCGCTCCAGCGGACGCAGGACGACCGGTGATTCAGCAGTCTCGGGCGGTTTCGAGCACGCCAGCAAGAGCGCGACGGCGAACAGAGTAAGGGCGGGTCTCACGTGGCTTTCATGTAGATGCATGGTTGCGGCGTAAATTAACCCATACTCAATTTCACCGCCTACGCCGAAACGCTGATGCGACGACTGAGCACGATTGTCATCTGGACGGTGATTTCCGCTCTTGGCGCGGCCAGCTTCGCCTGGCTCGCGCTCTCACGCGGAGAAACGGTGAACGCGGCGTGGCTGTTGGTGGCGGCGCTGTGCACGTACGCGGTGGCGTACCGGTTCTACAGCCGGTTCATTGCCACGAAAATCTTCGAGCTCGATCCCGCGCGTCCAACACCTTCGGTTCGGCTGAACGATGGACGCGATTACGCCCCGACGAACCGGTGGGTGGTTTTTGGTCATCACTTCGCGGCGATCGCCGGCCCGGGACCGCTGGTGGGACCGACCCTGGCGGCGCAGTTTGGATTTTTGCCCGGTGCGCTCTGGATAATCATCGGTGTCGCCTTGGGTGGAGCAGTCCAGGATTTCGTGATTCTTGCCGCGTCGGTGCGGCGCGATGGAAAATCACTTGGGCAAATGGCGAAAGAGGAGATCGGACCGGTCGCCGGCTTCACAGCGCTGGTCGCGGTGATGGGAATCATGATCGTGCTGATCGCGGTGCTGGCGCTGGTGGTGGTCAACGCGCTCAAGGCCAGTCCGTGGGGTGTGGTCACACTAGGCCTGACCATCCCGACGGCGTTGATCATGGGTGTCTACCTGCGCTTTGTGCGCCCGCATCGCGTCCTCGAGGCGAGCGGGATCGGGATCGCGCTGTTGATGCTTTCGCTCTTCGCCGGCAGGTGGGTGGCGTCGAGTCCTACGCTGGCGCCGATGTTCACGCTGACGGGCCGAACGCTGGCGCTATTGATCATGGCTTACAGCTTCTTCGCGTCAGTGCTGCCGGTGTGGCTGCTGCTGGCGCCGCGGGACTACCTGTCGGCGTTCGTAAAGATCGGCGTGGTGCTGGCACTGGCATTGGGAATCGTGATCGTCCTGCCGCCGCTGCAAATGCCGGCGTTGACGCAGTTCACCAACGGGACCGGGCCGGTGTTCGCGGGGAAGATCTTCCCCTTCGCGTTCATAACAATTGCGTGCGGCTCGATCAGCGGATTCCATGCGCTCATAGCGTCGGGCACCACGCCCAAGCTCCTCGCCAACGAGGCTGACGCCCGTCCCGTTGGCTATGGTGGAATGCTTACCGAATCGCTGGTGGCAGTGATGGCGTTGATTGCCGCGTGCGTTCTCACGCCCGGCGTCTATTTCGCCATCAACGCGCCGGCGAGCGCGATCGGCACCACCGCAGCGAGCGCGGCGGCAGCGGTACAGCAATGGGGTTTCACGCTCGACCCGGCACAGATGCAGGTACTCGCGCAGCAAGTCGGAGAGAAAACGCTTCTCTCGCGGACCGGGGGAGCGCCGAGCCTCGCGGTCGGGATGGCGCACCTGTTCTCGCGGGTGCTGGGCGGGCCGACGGCGATGGCACTCTGGTATCATTTCGCGATCATGTTCGAGGCATTGTTCATCCTCACCACCGTTGATGCCGGAACTCGTGTGGGGCGATTCATGTTGCAGGATCTGTTAAAGCACGTCTGGGCACCGATCGGCAGAGTATCGTGGTATCCGGCCGTGGTAACGGCGAGCGGAGTCGTCGTCGCGATGTGGGGATGGTTCCTTTATCAGGGCGTGATGGATCCGCTGGGTGGGATCAACTCTTTGTGGCCGCTTTTCGGAATCTCCAACCAATTGCTGGCCGCGGTCGCGTTGTGCGTCGGCACGACCATCATCATCAAGATGGGAAAGGCGCGCTATGCGTGGGTGACGATTCTGCCGCTGGCGTGGCTGGCGACGGTGACACTGACGGCCGGGTGGGAGAAAATGTTCTCCGCCGATCCGAAGCTCGGCTTCCTGTCCCACGCGCGGATGATGACGGAGCGGATCGCCAGTGGCACGTTGCCGGCCGGCGTGCAGAGTCTAGCACAGGCCAATCGGCTGATCCTGAACGACCGCATCGACGCGCTTGTCGCCGGGTTCTTTCTTCTTTCCGTCATCGTCATCATCGTCGCCTCGGCGCATGAGTGGTTCGTCGTTTTGACCGGCAAGAAAAAGCCGGTAAGCACCGAAGTTCCTTTCGAGGGAGAGACGAAAGCAGCGTAGTCTCTGCCGCTAACAGCTCCGTTGTGTCCCGGCGTGCGGCCGCAATGAAAAAGATCCCGTGGCAGTGCCGCGCGCTGACTGAGCGACCCATTCCCCATCGATTCCCGCTGGATGGTGTTGTCCAACCAGGACGATTCGCTCGCTGCTGCCCGGATTCAATACGATGGTGACTGAATCACCCTCGGTCGACGTCGCGCCTGGCTCGGCCCGGCGCGATGCACTGGCTACCGCCTCCGGGAACGAATTGTCACCGAGCCAGTCGAGACCGATTCGTCGCAAATCGAGATCATAGACGCCGACGCTCTCCGC
>DASYIM010000070.1:0-8415 GCA_035997625.1 Gemmatimonadaceae bacterium | reverse complement strand
TTCTCCAGCCCCGCCTTCAACGGCTCGAGCTCGATCGTCTCCAGCACGTCAGCCGCAAACGCGTAAGTGAGCAGCGTTCGCGCCATCTCGGCGCCAATCCCCCGGCTGTTCAGATAAAACATCGCCATCTCATCGAGCCGCCCGACGGTCGCACCGTGGGTGCACTTCACGTCGTCCGCAAATATCTCGAGCTGCGGCTTGGTGTCCACGCGTGCGCTTGGCGACAACAGAAGATTGTTGTTGCTTTGCTTCCCGTCGGTCTTTTGCGCTTCCGGGTGAACGTAGACCTTACCGTTGAACACACCGTGCGACCGGCCGTCGAGCACGCCTTTGTAAACCTCGTGACTCGGACAGTTCGGAGCGATGTGCTCGATGCTCGTCTGGTTGTCGATGTGCTGCGACCCGTCGGTGAGGTAAAGACCGTTGAGAGTGCAGGTCGCCCCATCGCCATCGAGCGACGTGTAGATGTTGGTACGCGCAAGGTCACCGCCGACCGCGAACGAGAAAGAATGGAGCCGGCTGTCGCGCGCTTCCCGCGCCTGCACGGTTCCGACGTGGAACGCCGACTCGCTCTCCCGCTGCAGCTTGTAGTGATCGATGTGGGCGCCTTCTCCAACCTCGATCTCCGTCACGGCGTTGGTGAAGTAGGCGCTGTCGCGCAATGCCACGTAGCTCTCGATGATGGTCGCCCGCGAGTGGCGGCCGGCGACGATCAGGTTTCTTGGATGCGAGACACTCTCGCCGCCAGAAACAAAAACGAGGTGGATGGGTTGCTCCACCACCGCATCGTTGGCGAGCTCAATGAATGCGCCATCGGCAATGAAGGCGGTGTTCAGCGCGGTAAAAGCGTGCTGCTCGAACGAGGCGATCTTTCCGAGATGGCGCTCGATAACCGGCGTGCCTGATTCGATCGCGCGTTTGAGACTGTCGACCCGAATCCCGGCACCGAGGGCGGAGGTCGATGAAAGAGTCTCATCGAACACGCCATTGATGAAGACGAGCTCGTGCCAGTCCGTCTGACCGAAGCCGAAGCGCTCCACATCCGCCGGTGTCGCTCCCAGTGCATTGGCGGCATCACCGCTGCGGCGTGAGGATTCACGACGGTCATCACCTCTTTGCCTGGCGGCTTCCCGATCGACGGTCGCCAGGCGGAACGTACGCTCCGCAATCGGGGCGACGCTGGTGAAATGCCAATCCTCGTTCTTGGTCGTTGGAAATCCCAACCCTTCGAAGCGCGCGATTCCTTTCTGGCGCAGCTGATTCAGCCACGACGGGCCGGGACTCTGGCTCGCAAATTCCTCGCGATAGACTTCGATGGAGCCCGGCGCGCGAGTGCCCGACGCCCTGCCGGCCCCTTTTGCCGCGTCTCGCATAGCGTGTTCGTTCACAACGGGGGTATCGCGGACCGTCCTTCTGGTGGCGATGTCGCTCAAGCGACCGCTCCAGCTCCGGCCGGACTTTGAATCCAGTCGTAGCCCTTCTCCTCGAGCTCGAGCGCCAGCTCCTTGCCACCCGATTTGACGATGCGTCCATTGGCCAGCACGTGCACGAAGTCAGGAACGATGTAGTTGAGCAAACGCTGGTAGTGGGTCACGACAATCGTCGCGTTGTCGGGTGAGCGAAGCTTGTTCACTCCTTCGGCCACGATGCGCAGCGCGTCGATGTCCAGCCCGGAGTCCGTCTCATCCAATATCGCCAGTCGCGGCGCGAGAACGGCCATTTGAAAGATTTCATTCCGCTTCTTCTCGCCGCCGGAGAACCCCTGGTTCACTGATCGACTGAGCATCGCCTGGTCCATGTCGACCAGCTTGAGCTTCTCATCGACCAGATCGAGAAACTCCAGGGGATCGATTTCCTCCTGGCCGTTCGCCTTGCGGATCTCGTTGTACGCCGACCGGAGGAAGTAGGCGTTGGAGACACCTGGTATCTCCACCGGGTACTGGAAGGCGAGGAAGATGCCGTTTTGCGCTCTGACTTCCGGATCCAGCTCCAGCAGATCCTGGCCGTTGTAGCGAACGGTTCCCCTGGTGACTTCGTACGACGGGTTGCCGGCAAGAACCTGAGCCAGCGTCGATTTGCCTGAGCCGTTCGGCCCCATCACCGCGTGCACCTCGCCGGCATTCACATTGAGCGTGATGCCGCGGAGGATTTCCCGATCGCCGATGCCGGCGTGAAGATCATTTATCTCGAGCACGAAACCATTGATTGAATGTTGTCTGTATTGCGTATATCGCCTGGCTGAAAAGCGTCCAGTTCGCCGTGAACGGATAGCCGGGAGTGCGTGGTCCGGAGCGCAGCCAGTTCCAGGCAGCCGAGATCCTGTCGCTTAGAGTCCGTCGTGCCATGAGCGGTAGTGGTGGGCGCTGTGATCTTAACCGACGCTGCCTTCCAGGGTTATGCCGAGCAACTGCTGCGCCTCCACTGCGAACTCCATAGGCAGCTCCTTGAATACCTCTCGGCAGAAGCCGCTCACGATCATCGATACCGCGTGCTCGGCGCTCACTCCGCGCTGCTTGCAGTAGAAGATCTGATCCTCGCCGATCTTCGAGGTGGACGCTTCGTGCTCGAGCGTGGCGGTATTGTTTTGAACCTCGATGTAAGGGAACGTGTGCGCGCCGCACTTGTTGCCTATCAGCATCGAGTCGCACTGCGTGTAGTTGCGCGCACCTGATGCCCTCGGCAGCACGCGAACCAGTCCACGGTAGCTGTTATTTCCTTCGCCGGCGGAAATTCCCTTCGAGACGATGGTCGACTTCGTGTTCTTGCCGATGTGGATCATCTTGGTGCCGGTGTCGGCCTGCTGCTTCCTGTTCACGACCGCGACGGAGTAGAACTCACCAACCGAGTTGTCACCCTGCAGGATCACGCTCGGGTATTTCCAGGTGATGGCGGAGCCCGTCTCGACCTGAGTCCAGGAGATCTTCGAGTTGACGCCGGCGCATTTGCCGCGCTTGGTGACGAAGTTGTAGATGCCGCCTTTGCCTTCTGCGTCGCCCGCGTACCAGTTCTGCACCGTCGAGTATTTTACGGTCGCGTTGTCGAGCGCGATCAGCTCGACGACCGCTGCGTGGAGCTGGTTCTCGTCGCGCTTGGGCGCGGTACAGCCTTCGAGGTAGCTGACCGATGCGCCTTCGTCGGCGATGATCAGTGTCCGCTCGAACTGCCCGGTGTTCTGGCTGTTGATGCGGAAGTACGTCGAAAGCTCCATCGGGCACTTCACGCCCTTCGGCACGTAAGCGAACGAGCCGTCGCTGAAGACCGCAGCGTTCAGCGCCGCGAAGAAGTTGTCGCTGTGCGGAACGACGCTGCCGAGGTATTTCTCGATGAGATCCGGGTGGTTCTGAACCGCCTCGCCAAATGAGCAGAAGATGATGCCGAGCTTGCCCAGCTCTTCCTTCATCGTCGTGCCGACGGAGACGCTGTCGAAGATCGCATCGACGGCGACGCCGGAGAGCATTTTCTGCTCATTAAGGGAGATGCCGAGCTTCTTATAGGTCGCGAGCAGCTCGGGATCGACTTCGTCCAGACTCTGCAGCGGCTTCACGCTCTTCGGCGCCGAGTAGTAGACCAGCGAGTTGTAGTCGATGGCGGGGTACCGGACGTTACCCCAGTGCGGCTCCTTCATTGTGAGCCAGCGGCGGTAGGCTTTGAGACGCCACTCCAGCATGAATTCCGGCTCATTCTTTTTCGCCGAAATGGTGCGGATTATGTCCTCATTGAGCCCGGCTGGAACGGTGTCCGTCTCAACGTCGGTGACGAACCCATATGCGTACTCGCGATTGACCAGCGCCTCGATTCCCGAGCTCATTCCAACTCCTTGGCGTTTCTATACTTCCCTTCGTAGATTCAATCTAAAGCAATTCTGTCGGGATAGTCAAGCGAACACCCTTCTGTCTATCCCATTGTCTTGTCAGCACTTAGGCGGCCGAAAATGTGTCGTGGGGGTCGGTACTGCTTCGAAAGATCACTCACATGACGGGCGGTTCCCGACCCGTTTACGAGCCCTTTGGAGGCAGCCAGGAGTTCGAGGCCGTGGCTTCCATCAATGAGCTGGCCGAAGGGGCGATCCTGCAACGGGTGCGGTCTTCGGGTGACGCGGTCTGCCTCGTTCGCCACAACGGCGAGATATCGGCGGTGAGCGATATCTGCACCCACCAGCATTTTTCGATGTCGTTGGGGGATCTGCTCGAGGATGGAACTCTGCAGTGCGCCTGGCACGGTGCACGGTACGACTGCCGGACCGGCGAAGTGAAGCAGATGCCGGCGACCAGCCCGCTGCCGGTCTTTCACGTTCGCCTCCAGGATGGGAAGATCCTCGTGGGTCCACGGTGCAAGCGGGTTGACGGCCTATACGAATCGTCGACAGCGAGGGTTCCTTGAATCTGCGTCGCGATTTTCCGCTGCTCGTCAACAATCCCGGGCTGCATTACCTCGATTCGGCGGCCACGTCGCAGAAACCGGCCGTAGTGCTCGACGCGCTCCGCGATTTCTACGAGACGGCCAATGCCAATCCGCATCGCGGCGCATACTCCCTGTCCGTGCGCGCCACCGAGTGCTACCACCAGGCCCGGGTTCGCCTCGCGCAGTTCCTGGGTGTCCACGATTCGGACTGCCTGATATTCACGCGTGGCACGACAGAAGGATTGAACCTCGTTGCCGGCTCATGGGGGATGGCAAACGTCGCGAGCGGCGACGAGATCGTGGTGACGGCGCTGGACCACCACGCCAATTTCGTCCCCTGGCAGGTACTCGCTATGAGGAAGGGCGCCCGATTCAGAGTCTGCGAGCTGACATCGGACGGGAAGATTGATCTCGATTTCCTCGCCGGCCTGCTCAACCGCAAGACCCGGATCGTCGCATTCAGCCACGTCTCGAACGCCCTCGGCACCATCAACCCGCTCGCCGATATCGCGCGGATGGTCAAAGAGAAGACGGATGCGATCCTCGTCTGCGATGGGGCGCAGAGCGCGCCACACTTTCCCGTCTCGTTCGAGTCGCTGGGTGTCGATTTCTACGCTTTCAGCGGACACAAAATGCTGGGGCCGATGGGAATCGGCGGGCTAATCGGCAGGCGGGACATGCTGGAGGAGATGCCGCCCTATCAAACCGGCGGCGACATGATCGAGTTCGTGCACGACGACCGCACGACGTGGAACGTGCTGCCGCACAAATTCGAGGCGGGTACGCCCAACGCGGCGAACGCGGTCGGTCTGGCGGCCGCCGTAGAATATCTGGACAAAATCGGAATGGATCGCGTGTTGGAGCACGAGCGCTCGCTCATGTCGCTGGCGCAGGAAAGGCTGTCAGGGATCGAAGGCCTCCACATCTACGGCCCGGCGCCGGCGGAGCGGAGCGGTGTGGTCTCCTTCACGATGAATGACGTTCACCCCCACGATCTGGCGACGATCCTCGATGGAGAAGGCGTCTGCATTCGTGCCGGACACCATTGCGCCCAGCCGCTGATGCGCCGTCTGGATGTCCCGGCGACCGCGAGGGCATCATTCTACGTCTACAACGACGAGAGCGATATCGACGCGCTCGTCGCGGGGATCATCAAGGCGCGCGAGATATTCGGTTATGTCCCAGCCTAGGAGCTCCGCCGAGATTTCGGCGCTCTATCAGGAATTGATCCTCGACCATTATCGACGTCCCCGGAACAAGGGTACTCTCGAGAACGCGGACGCGAGTGTGGAGATGACGAATCCGCTCTGTGGGGACGAGATTGGTCTGCAGGTCGAGTTTGACGGTGATGCGGTCCGGGATCTGAGATTCTCCGGCAGAGGATGCTCGATCTCCCAGGCGTCGGCGTCGATGATGACCCAGCTGGTGAAGGGAAAATCCGCAAAGGAGATTGACGCCCTGAGAAATCAGTTTCGCGATCTGATGCTCGGGGTAACGTCCGCATCCGGTGAAGGGGAGAGCAAACTCGGGTCGCTGCGCGCGCTGTCCGGCGTCGCGCGATTCCCGGCGCGGGTGAAGTGCGCACTGCTCGCCTGGAACGCGCTCGACAATGCGCTGGCGGAGCGACGCTCAGCGTGACGGTGGGCTGACACCGGCTCTCGATGCCCTTGATAGACTAGGCTCATGCGATCTTTCCTGATTCTCGCTGTTATTGCGGTCGTCGCGCCCGCCGACTCCTGTGGCCGTGCCACCACTGTTCAGCAGCCGGCGCTCGCAGCGGCGCCCATCAACCGGTTCGACGCCGACATACGCGCGTTTGGGGACAGCGATCGGTTGAAGCCTCCGCGGCCGGGTGGCGTCGTGTTCGTCGGCAGCTCGTCCATTCGACTCTGGCCAGATTTGCACGGTGACTTCCCGGGGACCAACGTCATCCAGCGCGGGTTCGGCGGATCCCGGCTCGATGAAGTGTTGCACTACGCGCCTCGCATCGTGGTGCCGTACAAGCCGAGTCTGGTCGTGCTGTACGCGGGAGACAATGACCTCGCCGAAGGCAGAACGGCCAAGGCGGTCTTTGACGACTACAAGTCTTTCGTCAGGCTGGTGCAAACGGCGTTGCCTGAGACAAAGATTGCCTATATCTCGATCAAGCCGAGCGCATCGCGATGGACCCTGGTCGATGAGATGCGAGCGGCGAACGCGCTAGTGAAGCAGTACGCGTCTGCGCATCCGGGATTGATGTATGTCGACGTTTTCTCGGCGATGCTCGGACCGGACGGCAAGCCGCGAGCAAATTTATTTGTCAGTGACAGTCTGCACATGAATGCGAGCGGATACGCGATCTGGCGGCAGCTGGTGATGCCTGTCGTGTCGGCGACCGGCGCTCAGCGCGGCAGGTAGCAAGCGCGGTATGGCTCGGGCAATCAATCAAGCACCACAGACAGGAGTCGGCTCCTGTGTCGGCTAAACACGATCTACCGTTCGCTGCCTCACTGGACGACTACGAGCGCGCGGCAAATGCATTGTTCGAAGCCGTTCAGGCCCGCGACAACGCGGCGCTCTGGAACTTCAAGTGGATGCATCCCCACTATCGGGGAAAGACGGTCTCAGATGTAAAACCGGAAGCGCTGGACATCGATGATGCCCGGCTGGTGGTAGCGCAGGAATACGCGTTCAATACCTGGCACGATCTCGAGAGCTTTGCCAAGGAAGTTGCTTCGGAAGGGTCGGTAAGAAAGTTCGAGCAGGCGGTCGAGGCTGTGATCGCGGGCGATAGGGCGACACTCCGTTCGATGCTGCGCGAGGATCCAGGTCTGGCGCACGCCCGGTCAGGCCGGCGACACCGCGCAACACTGTTGCATTACATAGCTGCAAATGGCGTAGAGGGGGTGCGTCAGCAGACTCCAGCGAACGCGGTTGAAGTGGCCATGCTTCTGCTGGACGCCGGCGCCGAACCGGACGCCCTGGCAGTGATGTACGACAATCTCTGCACGACGATGAGCATGCTGGTGTCGAGCGCCCATCCGGCAAAGGCCGGAATCCAGGCGCAGCTCGCCGAAATACTGCTGGACCGTGGGGCGCAACACAAAGGTCCGGGCTCAGAGTGGCAATCCGACCTGATGACGGCGCTGGCATTTGGCTACACGGAAACGGCGGAACGGCTTGCCAGGCGTGGTGCGCCCGTCGACAACCTTCCGGCGGCCGCGGGCCTGGGCCTCATCGAAGAAACGAGACGACTGCTGCCAACGGCGGATAGCCGCAGCAGGCACGTGGCGCTGGCGCTCGCCTCACAGCACGGTCACGCGGATGTGGTCGGCGTCCTGCTCGATGCGGGTGAAGATCCAAATCGATACAACCCTGACGGGTTTCACTCGCATTCGACGCCCTTGCATCAGGCGGTCGCATCTGATCGACCCGCGGTCGTTCGAGTGCTGCTCGAGAGGGGCGCACGAACGAGCATCAAGGATACGATCTACAAGGGCACCGCTCTCGATTGGGCGATTTATTGTCAGCGACCTGGAATAGCGGAAGAACTCCGCAGCCGCGGCGCGGAAGCCGGCTAAAAGATAGTCGTCCTACTCTTCCTTTCACCGGAGCTGGGTAACGGTAATGCACACCACGGTCAGAAACGCGTCGATGCGGCAGCTCGTGCTCGGACTGGTCTTCATCGGAATCGTGGGCCTCGAGACCGAGCTCGCCCTTCTCCGACATGCGGAATCGGTCTCACAATGGATTCCGCACGTCGTGTTGCTGGTCGGTTTGCTGAGCACGGTACTCGTGTTTCTACGCCCCGGCAGACGAACGCTGCGGGCCTTTCAGGCAGTCATGCTGGTTTTCGTGATCGTTGGGGTTCTCGGCCTGTATCTGCACTATCGCGGCAACGTGGAATTCGCCGTCGAGCGCGACCCTTCACTAAGCGGCGTCCGGCTCCTTTGGAAGGCATTGCGCGGTGCGACTCCTGCACTAGCGCCGGGTGCGCTGTCACAGCTCGGGTTGCTCGGATTGATCTACGGTTTC
>DASYIM010000069.1:0-10849 GCA_035997625.1 Gemmatimonadaceae bacterium | reverse complement strand
GATCGACAAGGCTCCTGAAGAGAGGGAGCGCGGTATCACGATCGCCACCGCGCACGTGGAGTACGAGAGCGAGAAGCGTCACTACGCGCACGTCGACTGCCCGGGACATGCCGATTATGTGAAGAACATGATCACGGGTGCCGCACAGATGGACGGAGCGATTCTGGTTGTCTCGGCCGCCGACGGCCCGATGCCCCAGACGAGAGAGCACATCCTGCTCGCCAAGCAGGTCAACGTGCCCTACATCGTCGTGTTCATGAACAAGGTGGACATGGTGGACGACGCCGAGCTGCTGGAGCTGGTGGAGCTGGAAGTAAGAGAGCTCTTGAGCTCTTATGACTTCCCTGGCGACGACACCCCGATCATCAAGGGATCGGCTCTCAAGGCACTGGAGTCTGGTGACCCGAACTCGGAGTACGGTAAGAAGATCGGCGAGCTGATGGATGCGTTGGACACTTATATCCCGCAGCCCAAGCGCGAGACCGACAAGCCGTTCCTCATGCCCGTGGAAGACGTGTTCTCGATCACCGGTCGTGGTACTGTGGCGACCGGGAGAATCGAGCGTGGCAAGATCAAGGTGGGCGAGGAAGTCGCACTTATCGGCTTTGGATCTGACAAGAAGACCGTTATCACTGGCGTAGAGATGTTTAGAAAGTTGCTGGACGACGGCCAGGCCGGTGACAACGTCGGCCTCTTGCTGAGAGGGATCGACAAGAACGACGTGGAGCGTGGGATGGTGCTGGCCAAGACCGGCTCGATCACACCGCACGCCAAGTTCAACGCCGAAGTCTACGTGTTGACCAAGGAAGAGGGCGGCCGCCACACGCCGTTCTTCAAGGGTTACAGGCCGCAGTTCTTCTTCAGAACGACGGACGTGACGGGAAGTGTAGAGCTTCCTGAAGGAATGGAGATGGTGATGCCGGGTGACAACGTCCAGATGACGATCGAGCTGATTACGCCGATCGCGATGGACGAGGGTCTCCGCTTCGCGATCCGCGAAGGGGGCCGCACCGTCGGCGCCGGCGTAGTCACCAAGATTCTCAAGTAACCAACGACTGGATCGCTCCCTTCGGGGAGCCGATCGCAGTCCGCAGTCCGCAGTTCAGTCCGATTTGAGTGAGCAGTTCGCAGTTACTGTCCCAATCCGCAATCAGTCGTCGATCAGCAATTTCCGTTAGTCGCCCAATCCGCAGTCGTTCAAGGACCAAGCAATGCCTAGAGAAAAGATCATCCTCGCTTGCGAGACCTGTAAGAATCGCAACTACTTCACCGACAAGAACAAGCGCCTGCACCCCGAGCGCGTCGAGTGGAAGAAGTACTGCCCGCGTTGCAACGCGCACAAGCTGCATAAGGAAACGAAGTAAATGGCGGTCGAAGTAGTCGAGCGCCGCAATTTCCCCAGTCGCGTGGCGCAGTTCTATCACGAGGTCCAGGACGAGATGCGGAAGGTCACCTGGCCCGACCGCGCGCAGCTGAAGGACACTACGATCAAGATCATCATCTTCGTGCTGTTCATCGGCGCCGTGATCGGAGCAATCGACCTGATCCTGCAGCTGGTCTTTGTGCAGGGTATCCCGAGCCTGTTCTCGAGGAAATGATGGTTACCCCGATTTCAACAGAGCACCGCTGGTACGCGATCCAGACTACGTCCGGCCACGAGAACAAGGTCCGCTCGCTGATCCAGCGCCGCATCGATGCCGATCCCCGTCCGGTCGAGGGGCGCGCGATCCGCCAGGCCCTCGTTCCCACCCAGGAAGCGGTCGAGATCAAGAACGGCAAGAAGGTCAACGTCGAGCGCAAGATCTACCCCGGGTACGTGCTGGTGGAGATGGTGATGGACCAGGAAACGGCCCACACCATCAATGGCATCCAGGGCGTGATCAAGTTTGTTGGTCACGAGCGGCTCCCGCAGCCGCTTCGTGCCGAAGAGGTCAATCGCCTCCTCGGCGTCGCCGATGACTCCGAGCCGGAAGAGGTAAAAGAGGAGATCCCGTTCCTCGTCGGCCAGGCAGTCGCAATCACGGAAGGGCCGTTTACCGACTTCAACGGCACGGTGGAGGAAGTCCTGCCCGACAAGGGCAAGGTCAGGGTATCGGTCTCCTTGTTCGGCCGGCCTACTAGTGTTGAGCTCGATTATTTACAGTTGAAGGGGTACTAATCCGCAGCTGGACCGGTTAGGTTTACAGGCTGCACCTGAAAGACCATGCCGATACGATCGGCAACCGACAACTGAACGACGCGGGTAATCGGTCTCCGCGACAAATGAAATGATGACCTGAAGTCACAGCGGCGCTACTCCCGCCGCAGGTGATGGCCCTTGCGCGGGGCGGCCGATGAGGCGAGTAGCGCACCGTCGGATACCACTACGACGTCAAATCATACCGTGGGAGTCGTAAGCCGCCCCAACACTGGGCGACGGCTGACAGTAACTGAGGAGTATCATGGCAAAAAAGGCAGTTGGTTTCGTCAAGCTGCAGATCCCTGCAGGCAAGGCGAATCCGGCGCCCCCCGTGGGGACCGCTCTCGGCCCCCAGGGAATCAACATCATGGCCTTCTGCAAAGAGTTCAACGCTCGCACGCAGGGCCAGGATACGATTCTCCCGGTCGAGATCACCATCTTCGCGGACAAGTCCTTCTCCTTCATCACCAAGACGCCGCCTGCGGCCGTCCTGCTGAAGAAGGAAGCTGGAGTTGAGAAGGGCTCCGGTACGCCGAATCGCGTCAAGGTCGGCTCCGTCACCAAGGCGCAGGTCAGGAAGATCGCCGAGATCAAGCTCCCCGATCTCAATTGCGACACAATCGAGTCGGCAATGGCGATGGTCGCCGGGGCCGCTCGCTCGATGGGCATCGAGGTGAGGGACTGATGAGAACTCACGGCAAGAAGTACAAAGTCGCCGCCGAGAAGCGGAATCCCGAGACCCGGTATCAGCCGCGCCAGGCGATCGACCTCGTCAAGTCGACCGCTTTCGCCAAGTTCGATGAGACCGTCGAGGTCGCCGTCCGTCTGGGCGTCGATCCCAAGCACGCCGATCAGGCAGTGCGCGGCACCGTCGTTCTGCCCGCCGGAACCGGTAAGGCAGTCCGTGTTCTCGTCATCGCCGCCGGCGACAAGGCGCGCGAAGCGGAAGCGGCTGGCGCCGATTACGTCGGCACCGAGTACATCGCAAAGATCAAGGAAAACTGGATGGACTTCGACGTCCTCATCGCCACGCCCGACCAGATGGGTCAGCTCGGCGCTCTGGGACGGATCCTCGGTCCTCGTGGCTTGATGCCGAATCCGAAGGCCGGCACCGTGACGTTCGACGTCACCCGTGCCGTTCGCGAGACCAAGGCTGGAAAGATCGAGTACCGCGTCGACAAGGCCGGCAACGTCCACGCCGCCATCGGCAAGGTGTCGTTCGCGCCCGAAGCGCTGGAGCAGAACTTCAAGGCGTTCATGGAGCAGATCGTACGCGCCAAGCCGTCGACGTCGAAGGGTGTCTATATCCGAAACGTCGCCATCTCGAGCTCGATGGGTCCTGGCGTCAACATCGACATCACCGCCTACCGGGCAACGGGTACCGATCGATGAAAAGAGCAGAGAAGGAACAGCTCGTATCCGAGCTCAGAGACAAACTGACCAACGCGCAGTCGTTGTACTACACCGATTTCACCGGTCTCAACGTGAAGCGGATGACCGAGCTTCGCCGCCGGCTCAAGAGAGCAGGCATCGAGTACGTGGTCATCAAGAACACGCTGGCCCTGCGTGCTGTCAACGAGAGCGGTCTCGTCGGCGAGACTCTGAAGGGTCCCACCGGCCTCGTCGTCGGCAAGGATCCGGTGTCGGCTGCGAAAGTGCTTACGGAATTCGCGAAGGAGTTCGAGGACAAGCCCGCCGTAAAGGGCGGCTTGCTCCAGGGCAAGAAGATCGACAACGCGCAGTTGAAGCGTCTCGCTTCGCTTCCGTCTCGCGAGCAAATGCTGGCTGATCTTGGAGCCGGCATGCAATCCCCCATGGCCGCCTTCGCCGGCGCGCTCAGCGGGCTTCTATACATGTTTGTTGGCGCGCTCGACGCGCTCAAGACTCAGCGCGAAGGCGCCTAATTTCCCCGGGAGAAAACAACAATGGCAAACGCAACAATGAGCAAGGATGAGATTCTCGACGCGATCGGCAGCATGACCGTCCTCGAGCTTTCCGAGCTCGTAGAAGCTTTCAAGACGAAGTTCAACGTCACGATCTCGGCCGCTCCGGTCGGAGCCGCTCCGGCGGGTGGTGGTGCTGGTGCAGCCCCAGCTGCCGCAGCCGAAGAGCAGACCGAGTTCTCGGTTTCCCTCAAGGAAGCCGGCGCCAAGAAGATCCAGGTCATCAAGGTCGTGCGCGAGCTGACCGGACTTGGACTCAAGGAAGCGAAGGATCTCGTAGATGGAGCGCCGAGCGTCGTCAAGGCCGGCGTCACCAAGGATGAGGCCGCAGCGATGAAAGCCAAACTCGAAGAGCAGGGAGCAGCCGTCGAAGTGAAGTAACACTGCGTGGTGAACGGAGACGGTTCGCCCTCTCCGCTCACCCGCACCGTTACTCTCACTGCGACGATATGACCCGGACTTTGAACGCTAGCACCACAATAGAAGTAACAAGCTCGCTCTGCTCCGGACCCGCGAAAATTTCGCGGATGACGGGGGCAGGGCTATTTGCGCCTGTAGGTGATTCATGCCCGATTTGATGAAGCAGATCTCGTTCGCCAAGCTAGACCAGGGGATGGAGATGCCCCACCTCCTCGACATCCAGACCCGCGCCTTCGAGTCGCTGCTGCAGCTCGACGCGGCGTCCAAGGACCGCGAGGACATTGGACTGGAGCGCGTCTTCAAGGACCTGTTCCCCATTACCGACGTTCACGAGAACTTCTCGCTCGAGTTCAAGAGCTACTCTCTTGGCGAGCCGAAGTACTCGGTGGCCGAGTGCATCGAGCGCGACATGACGTACTCCGCGCCGCTCAAGGCCACTCTCCAGCTCATCGTCTTCGAGACGACGGAAGCGGGAAAGAGGCCGAAGAACATCATCGAGAAGGAAGTCTATCTCGGTGAGCTTCCGCTCCTCACCCCGCTTGGAACCTTCGTTATCAACGGCGCCGAGCGCGTGATCGTGAGCCAGCTGCACCGCTCGCCCGGTGTCGTCTTCGAGGAGTCGACGCACCCGAACGGCCAGCGCCTCATTTCCGCGCGCATCATCCCGTTCCGCGGCTCGTGGGTCGAGTTCACCGTCGACATCCACGACGTCGTCTATGTCCACATCGACAAGAAGAAGAAATTTCCAGCTACGGCCTTGCTCAGAGCCTTCGGCTACGGGACGAACTCGAACATCCTCCGTCTCTTCTTCGCCCAGCGCGAGCTCGATCTGGTCAGGAAGCGGGAGACCCGCGTCGACCAGAAGGAAGTTCTTGGCGCCATCGTCGCCGAGGACATCAGCCTTGCCGGCACGATTCACAACCCCGAGGCGCCCAAGCTCAAGACCAAGAAGGCCCGTCTGGCGCTGGAGCGTGAGGAGTCCGAGCTGCTCGTCAAGGAAGGCGACGAGCTGACGGAAGAGGTCTTCAACCGACTCCGCCGCCTCAACATCGACAAGGTCAAGGTTTTCGCGTCCTACACGACGATCGATCTCCGCGACGAAGTCGATGCCATCGAGCGCGGTGAGCGCCCGACCCGCCGCGTCATAGCCGTCGATGCCGTGGACACCAATTCCGGCGAAGTCATCGCCGAGACTGGCGACACGCTCACCGACACGATGATCCGTAAGCTGCGCAAGAAAGAGATCAACAAGGTGCAGGTCTTTGTTACCTCCGGCCGCGCTGAGTCGATGCTCATCAAGAACACCATCGCCAAGGATCCGACGCACACCGAAGAGGAGGCGCTGAAGCAGATCTACTCGCTCCTCCGCCCGGGTGACGCGCCGAATCGCGAGACCGCCAAGCAGGCGCTGGAGAGATTGTTCTTCTCCCCCAAGCGCTACGATCTCGGTCGCGTTGGCCGCTACAAGATCAATCAGCGCCTTGGAACCAATCGTCCCGCCAACGAGACGGTTCTCACCAAGGAAGATTTCGTCGCCATCATCCGCTACCTCGTCGAGCTGCACGAGGGACGCGGTTACACGGACGACATCGATCACCTCGGCAACCGGCGTATTCGCTCGGTCGGTGAGCTGATCGCCAACCAGTTCTCGGTCGGTCTTTCCCGCATGGCGCGCCTGGTCAAGGAGCGCATGTCGATCAACACCGATCCGGAAAAGATCTCGCTCGACGACCTCGTCAACGCCCGTACGGTTTCGGCCGTCATCCAGGCGTTCTTCGGATCGTCGCAGCTGTCGCAGTTCATGGATCAGACGAACCCGCTCGCCGAGCTGACGCACAAGCGTCGCCTTTCGGCGCTCGGACCAGGCGGACTCACTCGTGAGCGCGCCGGCTTCGAGGTGCGCGACGTTCACTACTCGCAGTACGGCCGCATGTGCCCGATCGAGACCCCTGAAGGTCCGAACATCGGTCTCATCACGTCGCTGGCGTGCTACGCGCGCGTCAACGACCTCGGCTTCGTCGAGACGCCCTACCGTGTCGTCAAGAACGGGAAGGTGACCGAAGAGCTCGCCTGGCTCGATGCCAACCGCGAGGAAGACGTCACCATCGCCCAGGCCAACGCCAAGCTCAATCCCGACGGCACGTTCGTCGACGAGTTCGTCCTTTGCCGTCAGCGGTCGGACTATCCACTGCTGTCACCGGATCGCATCGATTACATGGATGTCGCGCCGGAGCAGCTCGTTTCGATTGCCGCGGCGCTCATTCCGTTCCTCGAGCACGACGACGCCAACCGCGCGTTGATGGGCTCGAACATGCAAAGACAGGCCGTTCCTCTTCTCAATCCCCGCACCCCGCTCGTCGGAACCGGGCTCGAGGAGAAGGTCGCTCGTGACTCGGGAGCAGTGGTCATTGCTCGCCGGGCCGGGACAATCACCAGCGTCACCGCCGACGAGATCATCGTCGACACCGGCGCATCGGAGCGCGGCAAGAAGGATAGCGACCGCCCGTTGGCGAGATTGACGCAGCATGACCGGTACCGCCTTAAGAAGTATTGGCGCACGAATCAGGACACCGCGCTCAATCAGCGTCCGATGGTCAAGGCCGGACAAAAGGTGAAGGCCGGCGAAGTACTCGCCGACGGCGCCTCGACTGAATTTGGCCAGCTCGCACTCGGAGCCAACGTCACCGTGGCGTTCATGCCGTGGTACGGACACAACTTCGAGGACGCGATCGTGCTGTCCGAGAGACTGGTGAAGGACGATGTCTACTCGTCGATCCACATCCAGGAGCTCGAGCTTCACGTGCGCGACACCAAGCGTGGCCAGGAAGAAATCACGCGTGAAATTCCCAACGTCGCCGAGGAAGCGCTGTCGGACCTCGACGAGCGCGGAATCGTTCGCATCGGCGCGCACGTCAAGCCGGGCGACATCCTCGTCGGCAAGATCACGCCGAAGGGTGAGACCGAGCTTTCACCGGAAGAGAAGCTGCTTACGGCGATCTTCGGTGAGAAGGCGAAGGACGTGAAGGACTCGTCCCTCAAGGTTCCGCCGGGAATGGAGGGCGTGGTAATCGATGTGAAGATCTTCTCGCGCATCGAAGACCAGGTGGTCGAGAAGGATCGCGGCGAGAGAATCGGCGACATCCGCAGGCTCGAGGGCGAGGAGAAGATCCGCGTCAACGAAGTCCGCGACGGCGAGCTGATGGAATTGCTCGACGGTCAGACGGTCTCGCTGGCGCTCAAAGCTGGAACGGTCGAGGAAGCGATCCCCGCCGGCACCAAGCTCAGCGCCGAAATGCTGCGCGACCTGAAGATGACGTCCATCGACCTCAAGACGTTCCGCGTCGAAGACAAGAAGATGAACGAGCGCGTCCGCACCATCATCGACCTGGCCAACGAAGAGAAGGCCAAGCTCGAGGAAAAGGCGGAAGAGAGAATCGACCGCGTGCTGCAGCCCGATGAGCTGCCGCCGGGCGTGATTCAGCTCGTGAAGGTTTACATGGCCGAGAAGAGAAAGGTCTCGGTAGGCGACAAGATGGCGGGACGTCACGGCAACAAGGGTATCGTTGCCCGCATCGTTCCCGAGGAGGACATGCCGTTCCTTCCCGATGGCCGTCCGGTTGACATCGTTCTCAACCCGCTCGGCGTGCCGAGCCGTATGAACGTCGGACAGATTCTCGAGACCCACCTCGGGTGGGCGGCGAGGCTGCTCGGCTTCTACGCCAAGACGCCGGTCTTCCAGGGCGCCAACGAGCGTGAAATCGGCTTGCTGCTGAAGCTTGCCGCGGTCACGTGGGTTCGTGATGCGCTGGACCTCAAGGTTCCCGGTGTCAGAATCAGCGACGAAGAGATTCGCGGTATCATCTCCGATGTCAGCGAGGGCGGCGGCAAGCACGAAGGTCGTGTCCACCTGCTCAGTGATGCGACGATCGAGTCGCTGGCGGCGCGTGGTGTCTCGGCTGAGACGCGCGACGTTTACAACCGCATTCGCGACTTTGTGACTGCTGCCGCCAAGGAGCTGGCCGAGCGCGACACCGCGGAAGTGGACAACCAGATCGCCTTCCACACCAACGCGGCGGGCGACGAGGAGTACGAGCCGGTCGCCCGCGCTCAGTACAAGACCGCTGGAGGACAGATCGAGAAGAAGCGCAACAGCGACCCGGCCTCGGTGCTCGCCGGCCAGGAGCTCCCTGCGCTGGCAGCAACCTTCGGCGCCAAGAAGTCGGACGTCGACGTCGATGCGGCGTCGCTGGAGCTGATGCGCCTTGCCGGAATTTCGGCTGGCGGAAAGGTGAGGCTGCGCGATGGCCGCACCGGCGAGACCTTCGCCAATCCGGTGACTGTCGGCGAGATCTACATGCTCAAGCTGTCGCACCTGGTCGATGACAAGATTCACGCGCGGAGCATCGGGCCCTACTCACTCGTCACGCAGCAGCCGCTCGCCGGAAAGGCGCAGTTCGGCGGCCAGCGTTTCGGAGAAATGGAAGTCTGGGCACTCGAGGCTTACGGCGCTGCACACACGCTGCAGGAGATTCTCACCGTCAAGTCGGACGATGTGAACGGCCGCAGCAGAGTTTACGAGGCGATCGTGAAGGGCCAGAACCTTCCCGAGCCTGGAATTCCGGAATCCTTCAACGTGCTCGTTCAGGAGCTGAAGGCGCTGGGAATCCACGTCAGCATGGGAGCGAACGCGACCAGCGGCTACGGCCTCGGAAACAACGGCTCCAGAAGAGACGGTAACGGGAGCGAGGGATAACTAATGATTGATTTTCGTAGCACGCGCGAGACGCGGGCATCATCGTTCGATTACATCCAGGTCCGCATTGCATCTCCCGAAGAGATGCGCGGTCCGAAGGATCCGAAGGAGCGCGAGCGGCTGGAGATGGCCGGCCTGCGCACCTGGTGGTCATGGGGCGAGGTTCTCAAGCCCGAGACCATCAACTACCGCTCGTTCAAGCCCGAGAAAGACGGCTTGTTCTGCGAGAGGATCTTCGGTCCCGTCAAGGACTGGGAATGCCACTGCGGCAAATACAAGAGAATTCGTTACCGTGGAGTGATCTGCGATCGCTGCGGCGTCGAAGTCACCCTGAGCCGCGTCCGTCGCGAGCGCATGGGTCACATCGAGCTCGCCGTACCCGTCGCGCACATCTGGTTCTTCAAGACTCTGCCTTCTCCGATGGGCAACCTCGTCGATCTGACGTTGCGTGATCTCGAGAAGGTCATCTATTACTCGAACTACGTCGTCATCGATCCGGGCAAGCAGGAGTCAGTTCCGGAGCAGGGCGAGGCACCAGGCAAGCCGATCGAGGCCAATACTCTCCTCACCGAGGACGAGTACTTCCTCCTGCGCCAGAAGGCGAAGGACGAAGGCGACAACGCGTTCTTCGCCGACATTGGCGCGCCCGCGGTTCGCGAGCTGCTGAAGAGAATCGACGTCGACAAGGTTGCGGAGGAGCTGCGCGCCGGACTCGTCGACGAAGGCTCGCAGCACCGCAAGAAGCAGATGCTGAAGCGCCTCAAGGTCGTCGATGCGTTCCGCAACTCCGGCGATTCAGGCCAGGAGCGCAACAAGGCTGAATGGCTGATCATGGACGTGATACCGGTAATTCCTCCGGATCTGCGTCCGCTCGTTCCGCTCGACGGTGGTCGTTTCGCGACATCGGATCTGAACGATCTGTATCGTCGCGTCATCAACCGCAACAACCGGCTGATGAAGCTGATCTCGCACCGCGCGCCTGAAGTCATTCTTCGCAACGAGAAGAGAATGCTCCAGGAGGCAGTCGATGCATTGTTCGACAACGGCCGCCGCTCCAAGGCGATCCGTGGTCGCGGCAAGCGTCCGCTCAAGTCGCTGTCCGATATGCTCAAGGGCAAGCAGGGTCGCTTCCGTCAGAACCTGCTCGGAAAGCGCGTCGACTACTCCGGCCGTTCGGTCATCGTCGTCGGTCCCGAGCTGAAGCTCCACCAGTGCGGTCTGCCGAAGGCGATGGCGCTGGAGCTGTTCAAGCCGTTCATCATCCACAAGCTCGTCGAGAAGGGAATCGCCGAGACGGTGAAGCGCGCCAAAAAGATCGTGGAAAAGGAATCCCCGGAAGTCTACGAGATTCTCGAGGAGATCATTCGCGATCACCCGGTGTTGCTCAACCGCGCTCCGACCCTTCACAGACTCGGCATCCAGGCTTTCGAGCCGGTGCTCGTCGAAGGAAAGGCCATTCGTATTCACCCGCTCGTCTGCGCCGCATTCAACGCGGACTTCGATGGTGACCAGATGGCCGTTCACGTTCCGCTGTCGTTCGAGGCCCAGCTCGAG
>DASYIM010000068.1:0-14384 GCA_035997625.1 Gemmatimonadaceae bacterium | reverse complement strand
ATTGCCAGTCGCGCCAGGCTCGGCATTGTGCCGCCGTAGCTGACGAATACCTTGTCGCGGTCCCGCGGAATCGGTGCCCATAGCCGCGAGTCCTTCTCCGGCTTCGCCCACTTCCACTGGTCGGGATGGCGGTCGTTGTCGCCCATCAGCAGGTCAACAAGACGCGCCGTCAGGAACGCCCTCGAGTCGACCTGAACATCCGCATCCTTGTTGATGTCCTCGAGCAGGGCGTCGCTGTCGATGATTTTGTCGGCGCCGGCAAAGGCGCGTCCTTTGGCCGGAACGCTGGGAAATTCTTCCACCGTTCCCAGCACTCCGCCGAAATCCTTGCGGAAGTCTCCGAGCCGCGGGTCGTCGGGCATGAAGTAGAGCCTGGGCGTCGCGTGTAGTAGATCAACGGCGTTCAGCACCGTTGGCAACGGCAGGTTGCCCGTCGGATGCGACGCGCTCCCCTGATCGCGCACGATGCGCTCGATGACGGTGTGGCGGTATTCGGGGCCAAGTATGGTGTTAGTCTTTCTCACCTGGCGAAACACCCACTCGGAGCTGTCGGGTGCGACGAAGCGCAGGTTTTTCGCCTGCACTCCTCCGCCTTCCTTGGTCGGCGTGAGGCCGCCGTGGAAAGTCCGCAGGTTCAGCACCGGCACCCTGATCGGTGTGGTCCATTCGCGGCGGTAGTTTTCGCCCCACGCCTCGCGCATCGCGGCGCTGACGCGGAACCTCGGATTGGGCACCACCTCAACGGTGTCGTTCCCGACGTACTTCACGTTCGGATTTTGCGCTGCCGCGGTGAGCGCCGTGCTCATCGAGAGCGCAGCTGTCAGCGCGAGGACGATCTCGACCGTCCCGCGATTGGGTCTATTCAAAGAACGGCTCCGTTGTAGTTATGGCCGCCACCTGTAAAGTGTGATCGCGGCCGGCTTCACGTTCGACTCGTCGCTCACCATCAGGATGCTGTCCCTCGTGATCGCCACGCCTTCCGGCTGCCGGTGATCGCCAGGCAGCGGCTCGGAGCGAACTACCTCTCCGTCCGGCGTCAGAACGACGAGACCCTTTTCGTGGGAAGCGATGATGACGTAGTTGCGCGTGTTGGGATCGATGGTCATGTCAGACGGGCGGAAGTCCTTCCAGCCGTTGGTGCCGACGACGTCCGAAAGCGGCACCCTCATCGCTGTGATCGTCGCCCGATTCAGCGGCAGCGGCAACCGGTAAATCACGAGCTCCTTCGCCGCCTGCTTGTCGAGCAGTCGTTTGCACGCCATCAGCAAACGCGTGCTGTCCGACTCATAAACGAGACTCTCGAACTCGCAATCCTTCTTCAGTCCCGAGTCGAATAACTGAAATTGTACCTGCTGCCCGTCGGCGCCTTCTCTGAATCGGAACAGCTTTCCATCGCTCGCCATCAGGTAGATGTCATTGCCGGCGATGGTGATTGCCTCGAAATCCTCCTTCTGGTTTCCGGTCAGCGAAAAGCCCTTGAGCAGGACGCCGGTTCTCGGATCGATCTCATAGATTCGTCCGGAGTTGTCGTCGTGGGCGAGCACTGTGCCGCGGGATGTAAGAGCGAGACCAGAGATCTCGCGCAGCTGTGCCGGCATTATCCATTGGGCGACCGGCGCCGTCTTGTCTGAGCTCCCGTCCACCTGTGCGATTCGGTGCTGAAGCTCCCGGCGTCTCGTTGCTGTAATCCCGCCAAGCTGCGCCGCCTTCGCTCGAGGCGTGTCGCGGCATCCGCCCAGCAGCGGGATTGCCGATAGCAGCAGGACGAGGCGCCTCACCCCGCTCATCCCTTTGCGCCGTCGTTCTTCAGTCCCTCGGCGTGCGCGCCCGTCTCGAGATCGGCCGACGAGATGACGCCGTCCGCGTTCTCATGAATCGCGGTGAGCAGCACGTCGCGAGGGATCGTCTTGCGCAGGCGCAAGAGATAGTAGATCTCGGACGGCTTTCCGACATTGGTAATGACTTCGTCGAGCATCCAGCGCTTGGTCATCCTCTCCAGCACTTCCTCGACCTGACGCTGCCCGGCCGCGACATCGTTGGTCGTGATCGTCACCACCGAGTCATAGCGCGGCTTGTTTTTCTTCTTGCCTACCTTCTTCTGAACGCGAGTGAACCGCTCCGCGAGGGCATCCGCTCGCTCCGGAGTGAGTGACAGAACGAGATCGCGGTCGGGGATCTGGTGTATGCCGGTCTCGCTGGCGAGCGCCTGCAACGGTCGGGACCACTGCGCCATTGCCGTCGGCATCAGCATGTTCCGGCCGTAGTCATAGTGCCATGTCACAAGCAGCACGAAGTTGAAGAAAATGGAGATCACCGCCCCCACTGCCAGCGACTGCACGCCGGCGGCGAATCCAACGGTGATCGACAGGAAGATGTAGACGAGGTCTCGGGAGTCGCGGAGAGTCGTTCTGAAGCGCACCGCGCCCACCACGCCGGCGAGGCTGAACGCCAGAGCCAGGCTGTTCTGAACGATGAACACGATGCCCGCCACGACAATCGGCAGGAAAACCAGAGTCTGCACGACGTTCTGATTGTGCTGGCCACCCGATGGCCTGGCCGACATGTAGACCCACGTCACTGGAAGTATCAGCACCAGCGCGCCGATCATGATCATCACGGTGGTGATGGCGACATCGAACAACGATCCGGGACCAAAGCTCACCGATGCCGTGGGTGACGTGCTGAGGGCGTCGGTCAGTACCGTCGGGCCCTCTGGTACGTCCCCGAGGCCTTTCGCCGCTATTCGCGCGATCTCACCCGGGAAAAAGAACGCCAGGATGGCGACAACGATGGCTACGATCAGATAGTAAGCGACCAACCGGCGCATCGGACGATCCGATTTCATCGTCAGAACGTCGATTAGCTCTTTCATCATGGGCATAACGTCTCTCCAAGTGCAAAATGGACGCCTGAGCTGGAGGCGGAATTCACCACGCCGGCCTTTTTGCCGCAATAGGGCCCGCTTGAGTCTGCGGGTGCAACCCGCGACTTTACAAGGCTATGCCAGAAGAGTCACTGATCGTCCGCGGCGCGCGCGAGCACAACCTCCGTAATATCGACGTCACCATCCCCCGTGACCGGCTAACAGTCATCACGGGACTGTCGGGTTCCGGGAAGTCCTCGCTCGCCTTCGATACGATCTACGCCGAGGGCCAGCGGCGCTACGTCGAGTCCCTGTCGGCCTACGCTCGCCAGTTCCTCGGGCTCATGGAAAAGCCCGACGTCGATTCGATCGAGGGACTATCTCCGGCAATCTCCATCGAGCAGAAAACGGCGGGCCACAACCCAAGGTCCACCGTCGGCACGGTAACGGAGATCTATGATTACCTCCGACTCCTTTATGCTCGGGCCGGCACGCCTCACTGCCCCAATTGCGGCCGTCCGGTCGAGCGCCAGAGCTCGGGACAAATCGCCGATTCGATTCTTCAGTGGCCCGAAGGCACCCGCCTCGAGATTCTTGCGCCGTTGGTGCGCGGTCGCAAAGGCGAGTTTCGGGAGCTCTTCGATGCCGCCCGCAAGCAGGGCTTCGTCCGAGCCATTGTCGATGGCGAGCTGATCGAGGTCGCCGACCCGCCCAAGCTCAATCGGCGGATGAACCACAACATCTCAGTCGTCGTCGACCGGTTGGTCGTCCGCGGCGAGGATCGGGGCCGCCTCAATGATTCGGTCGAAACCGCGCTCAAGCTCGCCGAAGGGCTGGTCGAGGTTCAGCGCGCCGACGAGCGCACCCACCACCTCTTCTCGGAGAGGTACGGGTGCCCCGAGTGCGGCATCTCCCTGCCCGAGCTTGAGCCCCGCCATTTCTCCTTCAACTCGCCATTCGGTGCCTGTCCTGCCTGCGGCGGGCTCGGCTCGCGTCGCGAAGTCAGCGAGGAGCTTATCCTCGGCGATCCGAGCATCAGCATTCTCGAGGGGGTTGTCCTGCCGTGGGGTGAGCCCGACGGGTATCTGAAAAAGGTGATCCTCCCAGGTCTCGCCAAGCAATTCAACTTCAATCTCAATTCGCCGTGGGGAAAGCTCAGTCCCGAGGTGAGGGACAAGCTGCTTTACGGGACGGCCGGCAAGAGCGGCAAACAGCACGACACCTCGGGCACCCACTGGGAAGGAATCGTCTCCAACATCCAGCGGCGCTACGATGAAACGGAATCCGACTCCGTGCGCCTGGAGCTCGAGGAGTACATGCAGGCGCGCGCCTGCACCACGTGCGGCGGGCGGCGGCTCAAACCCGAATCGCTGGCAGTCACTCTGGCCGGCGAGAACATCGGCGACGTCGTCCAGCTTTCCATCACGGACGCCCAGACGTTTTTCGAGAACGTCCCCGTCCGCACCGACGGCAAGCCCGGTCTCGATCCGGAGATCGCCGGGCCCATTCTCAAGGAAGTCCGCGAACGCCTCCGGTTCCTCAACGATGTTGGACTCGAGTATCTGACTCTTGGGCGGTCGGCGGAATCACTGTCCGGCGGCGAAGCCCAGCGAATCCGACTGGCGACCCAGATCGGGTCGCGGCTGGTCGGCGTCCTTTACATCCTCGACGAGCCTTCGATTGGGCTGCACCAGCGCGACAACGCTCGGCTTCTCAATACCCTGCGCCAGCTTCGCGACCTCGGCAACACCGTCATCGTCGTCGAGCACGACGAGGAGACCATGCAGGCCGCGGATCACCTGATCGACCTCGGCCCCGGCGCCGGCAAGCACGGCGGACTGGTGATCGCCGAGGGAACCGTCGAGGAAGTCCGCGCCAATCGTGATTCGATCACCGGACGCTACCTGCGCGGTGAGCTCGAGATCCCCATCCCCGAGGTTCGCCGCCGGATGAATCCCGATCGCGTCGTTCGCATCGAGGGCGCCCGTGAGCACAACCTGCGCGACCTCGACGTCGAGATTCCGCTCGGACTTTTTGTAGCCATCACCGGAGTGTCGGGCAGCGGCAAGTCGACGCTGATCGAGGACATCCTGCATCGCGCGATGGCCAGGCACTTCTATCGCGCGCGAGTCATCCCCGGCAAGCACGAACGCATTACCGGCTTCCACCACCTCGACAAAGTCATCGACATCGACCAGAGCCCGATCGGTCGCACACCGCGCTCGAACCCCGCGACGTACACCGGCTTGTTCACGCCGATCCGCGAGCTGTTCGCCGAGCTGCCCGAGGCAAAGATCCGCGGCTACGGACCCGGCAGGTTCTCGTTCAACGTCAAGGGCGGACGCTGCGAAGCGTGCGAGGGCGACGGCCTGGTGAAGATCGAGATGCACTTCCTGCCGGACGTCTATGTGCCGTGCGATGTCTGCAAAGGCAAGCGCTACAACCGGGAGACGCTGGAAGTTCGGTTCCGGGGGCTGAGCATCGCCGACGTGCTGGAGCAGACCGTCGAGGATGCGCTGGCGTTCTTCGAGAACCAGCCGCGCGTCCGCCAGAAGCTCCAGACACTCTTCGACGTCGGGCTTGGCTACATCCACCTCGGGCAGTCGGCGACTACTCTGTCTGGCGGCGAGGCCCAGCGCGTCAAGCTCGCGGCGGAGCTCTCCAAACGCGACACCGGCCGCACCTTCTACATTCTGGACGAGCCGACGACGGGCTTGCACTTCGAGGACGTGCGAATGCTCCTCACTGTCCTCCATCGCCTCGTTGACCGCGGCAACACCGTGCTCGTCATTGAGCACAACCTCGACGTCATCAAGACAGCCGACTGGATCGTCGACCTCGGCCCCGAAGGCGGACTCCGCGGCGGCGACGTCGTCGCTGCCGGAACTCCGGAAGACGTCGCGGATGTAAAGGAGTCGTACACGGGTCAGTATCTGGGCGGAATGCTTGGGAAGGCGCGGAAGAGGGATCGGGTGGCGCTCAAGGCGGGGTAAAAGGCAACTTACGACCGCCGCCAGCCGGTAGTCTTCAGTTTTCCATTGGAGGTGCGCGACGGATGGTAAGTCTCCTGGATATCATCGGACCAGTAATGGTAGGCCCGTCCTCCTCGCACACCGCAGGAGCATGTCGCCTTGGCCTTCTTGCGCGCGGTCTGATCGGCGGCACTCCCCAAACCGGCCTCCTCCAGCTCCACGGCTCCTTCGCCCGAACCGGCGAAGGCCACGGCACCGACAAAGCGCTGGTTGGCGGTCTCCTTGGCTTCCGCCCCGACGACGAGCGCCTCCGTGAAGCCCTCCAGATCGCCGAGCGAGAGGGCCTCGACTACAAATTCGAGAAGGTCACTATTGCCGACGCCGCTCACCCGAACACGGTGCGAATCAGCGTCGAGCTCAATGGAAACAAGGCAACCATGCTTGGATCGTCCCTGGGGGCGGGAAGGATCCTCGTCCAGGAGATCGACGGCTATCCTGTCGAAGTGACCGGAAACTTCCACACCATCGTTCTCGTAGCTGAAGATAGGAAGGGTTCGATCGCCAGAATCACGGGGATCCTTGCCGAGCACGACATCAACATTGCCACGCTGAGGCTGACGAGAAAGGAAAGAGGCGGCGACGCGTTCATGGTCATCGAGTGCGACGAGGTGCCGGACAAGGATGCCGGCGCCGAGCTGCGGTCGCTCGACTGGGTTCGCTGGACGCGCCGTCTCGACAAGGTGAGCGGGGGCTGATTGTACAAGGCGCTCGCTGACGCAATCAGGGACGCTGAAAGCGCGAAGATGTCGCTGGCGGAAGTCGCGCTGTCGGCGGAATCCCGCGATCAGGGGCGCCCGATCGCAGAAATTCGCGCCGTGCTGAAGCGTGCACTCGACGTCATGCGCGGGGCGATCGAAAAGGGACTAACGGGAGATCTTTATTCCGCGTCGGGGTTGGTCGGAGGGGATGCCGCAAAGCTGCGCCAGAATCCAAACGGACCGCTGGCGCAGACTCCGTTTCGCGACATCCTCACCCGCGCCTTGGCGGTGCAGGAAGTGAACGCGGCGATGGGTGTCATCGTTGCCGCGCCGACGGCGGGCGGGGCAGGCGTGCTGCCCGCCATCCTCACCGGGCTCGCCAAAGCTCGCTCGATCAGCGACGAGAAAGTTGTCGATGGCCTGGCGACGGCTGGCCTGATCGGAGCGGTGGTCGCCGAGCGAGCGTCGCTGTCTGGAGCGGAAGGCGGATGCCAGGCGGAGACCGGGGCTGCCGCCGGAATGGCGGCTGGCGCCGCCACCGAGATGCTGGGCGGAACCCCGTCGCAGGTCGGGCATGCGGTCGCGCTCACCATGCAGGGCACGCTCGGCCTGGTTTGCGATCCATTGGGCGGGCTCGTCGAGCTGCCCTGCGTCTTTCGCAATGCCACCGGCTCGGCGATCGCGCTGGCCGGGATCGAGATGGCGCTCTCCGGAATCACCTTCGCCATTCCCGTCGACGAAGTGATCGACGTGATGGGCGAGATCGGCCGCGAGATGGATGTACGCTACCGCGAAACCGCTGGCGGGGGACTGGCCGCGACGCCGACCGGGCGGCGCTTGGCGAAGGAGAGGTTGTACCAGATCAAGAGGTCGGACGGATAACTATTAGCCAACCGGCATTGAAAGAGATACTTTCGCCAACTGTACAGCTGGGAACTCGTAACGTCTTAAAAAGAACCGATCCGAGATCCCAGCAACGACGTTGATAGAGGTGAGATGCAGTTGCTAGTTGCAGTTGCTTTGAAAGTTTAGTTTTCAGTTAAAGGAATCCATCCCAACTATTTATGAATATCTTTGACAGAATCGCGATGCTCTTCCGGTCCAACGTCAATGCGGTGATCTCGGAATTCGAGCAGCCGGAGAAGATGCTGAACCAAATCATCCTCGACATGCGGTCGCAGCTGGTGAAGGCGAAGCAGCAGGTCGCCGCCGCTATCGCGGACGAGAAACGCCTCGAGGACCAGACGCGGCAGGAGCTCAAGGAAGCGGAGGACTGGGAGCGGAGAGCGATGCTCGCCGTCCAGCAGAACCAGGACGATCTGGCGAAGCAGGCTCTCATTCGCCGCAGCGAACACATCTCCCGCGGCGATCAGATGAACGTCACCTGGCGGGCCCACAAGCAGGAGACCGACCGCCTCAAGGAGTCGCTGCGCACGCTCAATGACAACATCGAAGAGGCAAACCGCAAGAAGAATCTTCTGCTTGCCAAGCAGCGGCGGGCCGATGCGCAGAAGCGCATCAACGAGACGATGTCGCACATCTCCGAAAAGTCGGCGTTCGAAGCCTTCGCGCGGATGGAGGAGAAGATCGAGTCCAACGAGCGGAAGGTGAAAGCAAGCGCCGAGATCGAGGAAGCATTCTCCGGCGATAAGCTCGCCAACGACTTCAAGAGACTCGAGGCTGCGGGTGGGAATCAGTCCGCTGAGATTCTGCTCATGCAGCTGAAGCAGAAAATGGGCGTTCTACCCGCTGGCGCCGCCAACAGCAAGGCGCTGGGCGCCGGCCGCCAGGCAGAGGAAGAAGCAGTGGACGTCGAAGAAATCCACGAAGAGAACAAGTAGGCGTGGCTACCGCCGCGGCAGTCCCCACCGGAAGAACGAAAGTAGGGCCGATACTCTCCGGCATAATTCTCACGGTGCTGCTCCTCTGGATGCTGGGGGCCACCGCGCACGTCTTCCTGCTCCTCTTCATCGCCATCATCATCTCCCTTTACCTCGGGGCGGTGAGGGATCTGCTAGTCGACAAGGCGCACATGCCGGCGCGGCTCGCATTCTTCGTTTCAGTTGTCGGCACATTCACAGCCCTGCTCGGGCTGTTTGCGATTCTGCTCCCACCCGTCGTGGAGCAAACTCGCTCTCTCATTACGGTTCTCCCGCAGTACATCGAAACCTGGGAGAGGGGGATCGACACCTTCGTTGCCAAGTTCCCGGCAATGCGGGACGTCTGGAAGCCGGGCGAGCACCCGCTGATCAGTGCCCTCTACGATCAGCTCTCGCAACAGGCGGAGACGGTTGTGCCGAGGGTGCTGTCGTTCGTGAATTTCCTGATCGACACATTCGCGGTAGCGGTGATGAGCATCTACCTCGCTCTTCAGCCGGGCGTGTATCGCGAATGGCTGATCGCGCTTTTCCCGCCCATCCATCGCGATCTGGTGCGCGATGTCCTGCGCGACCTCGCCGACGCTTTGCGGGCCTACATCGTGGGACAGCTCCTCACCATGACCGTCCTCGCCGCACTCACGGCAGCGGGCTTGTACATCCTCAAGGTTCCGTACTGGTTGACCTTCGGCATTTTTACCGGCCTCGTCGCGGTCGTCCCGTTTTTCGGCACGCTGCTGTCGACAACACTTCCCGCGCTCTTCGTTCTCGGTGGTCCGGGTGGCGGGACGCGCGCGCTCTACGTCCTTCTACTCGGCGTGGTGATTCACCTGATCGAAGGGAACCTCGTGTCGCCGCTAGTCATGTCGAAGAAAATCGACATGCCGCCGGTCCTCACCATCACGGCGGTGCTGGTGATTGGAAAGCTGCTCGGCCCGCTCGGGTTGGTGGTGGCGCTGCCGATACTGGTGACGGTGATGGTGGTGGTGCGGCGCATCCTCATCAACCGCATCTACGAGGGGAAGGGATTCAGGAAGAGCACGCGCGACCGGATCTTCGTTCTGCGCGTACCCGTTCCCGATGGCGGAGTGCTGGTTCCCGTTACGCCTCCGCCAGATCTGATCGCGATCCGCGAGAAATCGTCGATCAGGAAAACGGCCTAGGGCTTCAAACACCCTGAGTCAGCGTCACCTGAATCCTCGTCCCGGCAAAACTGTCATCGCCGCTCAGCAGAAAGACGTTGCCGTTCGATGACAATGTGAAGTTCATGTCGCGGACAAAAGTGTCCGCGTTCTGGGTGAAGGTGACCATCGTCCCGTTCAGGTCCCAGGTACCGGCCATATCCGCATCGAAGGCCGGATTTCCCCCCTGAGCAACTAAATGAAGGTGTCCGGTGGTCGTGTGGTTGGCGGCCAGGACAATCACCAGCGTACTGCCGGCGAGAATCTGGTTCGTCTGGCCCGAACCACCGGTGGTCACGAATTCGGTCGCCGTGTAGGTGCCTGCGACCGTGTTAGCTGGAGACGTCGAATCGCTCCCGCAGGCCGTAAGCGCCGCAATTGTCGCGAAGATCACGCTCGTTCTGATAATCGATTGTTGCATCATGACTCCTCCATAAAGCGCCTGGGCGCGAAGGATGGGTTACACCAGAAAGAATCACGCCAGAAGCGCGTTGCATTGCTTCGCCTCGCCCTGCAACGATTGCCCAAAATTCTCGCCGCGATGCAAACGTGCGCGCACACCTTTACGGAGGTCGCGCCGTGCAGCACGCGCTGTCTGTCAGAGGTATAAACAAGACATATCACTCCGGACCCCGGACCCGCTCGCTGGCGGTGCCGGCTCTTCGTGATGTCTCCCTCGACATCGACGTTGGTGAGATCGTCGGGCTGGTTGGGCGGCCGGGCGCCGGTAAATCGACGCTCCTTCTGTGCCTGGCCGGTCTGCTCCGCCCAGACGACGGAAGCATCACCTGGTTCGGTGAGCCCGTAACCGGACATCATGTTCCACCCGGGCTCGCTTACGTGCCTCAGCGCGCCGGATACTATTCCTTTCTCACGGTTCGCGAGGCGCTCGAGTACTACGCCACGCTCCACGACCTCTCGTCCGCCAATCGTGCAGCCCAGGTGGAGTCGGCCCTCCGCGAGGTGTGTCTGCACGTTCACGCCACCCGGCGCGTCAGCAGTCTCTCCGCCTGCCTGCTGCAGCGATTGGGACTCGCGCAATCGCTCATCGGCGCGCCTCGCGCGATTCTCCTCGATGAGACGCTATGCGGCGAAGGGCTGCTGTTCGATCGCGATGTCGTTTCGTTGCTCACGAGACTGACCAGGCGTGGAATCACCATCATTCTCGCTGCGCCCAACCCAGTCGAGCTGCATCGAATCGCCGCTCGTATCATCAATATCGTGGAGGGCCGCGCAGTCACCACGCGGCGAGAATACGCGGGGAGAGTGGCCGAGCGCTTCTGTTGACCCCCTATATCGGCGCGTCTAGCTTCTGCGGATGGCTGCCGATTTCCGTCTATACAACACGCTGACCCGCAAAGTCGAGCCGTTTGCACCCGCTGAGGGGCAAACGGTTCGCATGTATACCTGCGGGCCCACCGTTTACCGTCCCGCCCACCTCGGCAACTTCCGGACGTTTCTGTTCGAAGACCTGCTGCGCCGCGCGCTTGTCCTTCGAGGGTGGAAAGTGAACCAGGTGATGAACCTGACCGACGTCGACGACAAGATCATCAAGGCGGCCGCCGAGAAGAAAACGAGCATCGCCGAGGTCACCGCGCCGATCACGAAGATATTTCACGCCGATCGCGCGTTCCTCCGCATCCAGGACGCCGAGCTCTATCCGAAGGCGACCGATCACATCCCGGAGATGGTCGAGATCGTCAGGCGACTCGTCGACAGGAAGCTGGCGTACAAGGCCGACGACGGAACCGTCTATTTCGCCATCGACCGGTTCAAGGGTTACGGCAAGCTCTCCCGCCTGGACACCCGCGAGGTGAAAGCCGGGGCGCGCGTGTTCCAGGACGACTACTCCAAGGAGAACGCCCAGGATTTCGCCCTCTGGAAAGCCGCCAAGCCGGAGGACGAAGCGACTGGTGCCGCCTGGGATTCTCCTTGGGGCCGCGGACGCCCCGGTTGGCATCTCGAGTGCTCGGCGATGGCGATGAAGTACCTCGGCGAGACCCTCGACATCCACGGCGGCGGCATCGATCTGATCTTTCCCCACCACGAGGATGAAATCGCCCAATCTGAAGGATCGACGGGCAAGGAATTCTCCCGCTTCTGGTGTCACGGCGAGTTTCTGCTGACGGAAGGCGCCAAAATGGCGAAGCGATTGGGCAACGTCGCGACCGTGCAGGATCTCCGGGACCAGGGCGTCCCGGCGGCGGCGTATCGTCATTTCGTCTTCTCGACGCACTACCGAAAGCAGCTGAACATGTCGGGCGAGGCGCTGGAGGCTTCGATCGAAGGAGTCCGCCGCATCGGCGCCTTTGCCCAGCGCCTCGCCGAAGCGAAGGCGGCGACGCCGGAGCTGGAGAAAATCGCCGAGGAAGCGGAGGCGGAGGTGACAGCGGCGCTGTTCGACGATTTGAACGCGCCGATCGCGCTGGGGGCGCTTTTCACGTTCGTGCGCAAGGCAAACGCGGAGCTGGATCGAAACGGGGTGGACAAGCGTGCGCTCGAGACAGCACGGAACTCCTTTGCTCGCATCGACTCGGTTCTCGATGTCGTCCCGGATGCCATTGGCCCCGACCCCGAGCTATCGCGATGGGTGGAGGAACGAATCACCGCGCGAAAGGATGCGCGCTCGCGCCGGGAGTTCGCCGAAGCCGACCGAATCCGCGCCGAGATCGAGGCCAGGGGAGTGGCGATCGAGGACTCTCCGCACGGCACAAAATGGAAGGTTCGATAGGTTGACTCACTTCGCTAAGTTGGCTATTCTACTTGGCTTGCGGTGAAAAATCGCTGTTTGTTGCTGACGTAGCTCAATTGGCAGAGCAGCTGATTTGTAATCAGCAGGTTGCGAGTTCGATTCTCGCCGTCAGCTCTGCCGGGTCGGTTGGCAACAAAACTGGCGAATCGGTGGGGTTCCTGAGTGGCCAAAAGGAGCAGACTGTAAATCTGCCGGCTTATGCCTTCGAAGGTTCGAATCCTTCCCCCACCATCTATAAGTAGAGGGGCCGGATTCTGCTGTGGTCTGCAGTTGTCAGCAATCAGCAATTCAGTTGTCAGCAATGTGCAGTTGTCAGCAGTTCGCAGCACCATGCGGGAGTAGCTCAGTTGGTAGAGCGCTAGCCTTCCAAGCTTGATGTCGCGGGTTCGAGTCCCGTCTCCCGCTCTGACGGTATGTGACAGGAAGCGCGAGGGTGTAGTAACGGCGAGCAATTGGCGCCTGGCAGCAAACGGCGAAGACGCCGGGAAGTTAGAGGAACGAAGCCGCTCGCGTAGCTCAGTTGGTAGAGCACACCCTTGGTAAGGGTGAGGTCATCGGTTCAATCCCGATCGCGAGCTTGCAACAACAACGAAACACGTTTGAGGATGAAATGAGCAAAGCAAAATTTGAGCGTACGAAGCCGCACGTGAACGTGGGAACGATTGGCCACGTCGATCATGGGAAGACGACGCTGACCGCAGCGATCACGGCGATCCAGGCCAAGAAGGGTCTGGCGCAGTCGGTGGCCTTCGACCAGATCGACAAGGCTCCTGAAGAGCGGGAGCGCGGCATTACGATCGCGACCGCGCACGTGGAGTACGAGAGCGAGAAGCGTCACTACGCGCACGTCGACTGCCCGGGCCACGCCGATTATGTGAAGAACATGATCACGGGTGCGGCGCAGATGGACGGAGCGATTCTGGTTGTCTCGGCCGCCGACGGCCCGATGCCCCAGACGAGAGAGCACATCCTGCTCGCCAAGCAGGTGAACGTGCCCTACATCGTCGTGTTCATGAACAAGGTGGACATGGTGGACGACGCCGAGCTGCTGGAGCTGGTCGAGCTCGAGGTGAGGGAGCTTCTGTCGAGCTATGACTTCCCGGGCGACGACACCCCGATCATCAAGGGGTCGGCGCTCAAGGCACTGGAGTCAGGTGACCCGAACTCGGAGTACGGTAAGAAGATCGGCGAGCTGATGGATGCGTTGGATAGCTATATCCCGCAGCCCAAGCGTGAGACCGACAAGCCGTTCCTCATGCCCGTGGAAGACGTGTTCTCGATCACCGGCCGTGGTACTGTGGCGACCGGGAGAATCGAGCGTGGCAAGATCAAGGTGGGCGAGGAAGTGGCTCTCATTGGCTTTGGCTCTGACAAGAAGACCGTTATCACTGGCGTAGAGATGTTTAGAAAGCTTCTGGACGACGGCCAGGCCGGTGACAACGTCGGCCTCTTGCTGAGAGGCATCGACAAGAACGACGTGGAGCGTGGGATGGTGCTGGCCAAGACTGGCTCGATCACACCGCACGCCAAGTTCAACGCCGAAGTCTACGTCCTAACGAAAGAGGAAGGCGGCCGCCACACGCCGTTCTTCAAGGGTTACAGGCCGCAGTTCTTCTTCAGAACGACGGACGTGACGGGGAGTGTAGAGCTTCCTGAAGGAATGGAGATGGTGATGCCGGGTGACAACGTCCAGATGACGATCGAGCTGATTACGCCGATCGCGATGGACGAGGGTCTCCGCTTCGCGATCCGAGAAGGCGGCCGCACCGTCGGCGCCGGCGTAGTCACCAAGATTCTCAAGTAACCAACGACTGGATCGCTCCCATCGGGGAGCGATCCGTCCAATCCGCAGTCGTTCAAGGACCAAGCAATGCCTAGAGAAAAGATCATCCTCGCTTGCGAGACCTGTAAGAATCGCAACTACTTCACCGACAAGAACAAGCGCCTGCACCCCGAGCGCGTCGAGTGGAAGAAGTACTGC
>DASYIM010000067.1:0-5578 GCA_035997625.1 Gemmatimonadaceae bacterium | reverse complement strand
GATGGCATCCCGACCTTTGCCATCGGCCCACGCCAGGAAGAGCAGAGCCGGTCCCAGCGTCATCATCAGGAACAGCAGCGAAGGTGGATATTTCGAGACTGCCAGAAAGGACAAAAAGGTCTTCGTGAGTGTGTCACGAGGGGCCCAGTGCGAGGGGTCGCCGTACATGTTGATGGCACGCAGGATGACGAATCCAGCGGTTATCGCGGCGCCCGCGCGAATCAGAATGCGCCGCCGCGCCTCCGGTTCCAGGCGGTATACCGAGCCGAACGCGTAGCCGACGGCCATAACGCCTATCCAGGGTATCAGGGGATAGAGAACCAATACCGGCGGTCCGTGCCCGCCGAATGGAAAGATCAATCCGGGGACATGCAGGATGTGCCATACAGACGCCCAGAAGCCCGGTATCGGCGTGCCCGGTCCGCCCCACGATGTGACCTGCACTCCGTCAAACGCGTTATGCAGAACAATCATCGCCATGCCGATCGCCGGCACCGCGCCCAGCGGCAGGTAGACCAGAACGGATAGTGCGACCATGCTCCAGCCGATCGCCCAGATTACCTGGAGAAAGCCGGCGATAACGCCGAAGTCGAAGTTGAACATGATCACCACGCGCAGCACCACCAGCTCGACGAAAACGAGCCAGAGCCCGCGCGTGAGTAGAAAGCGCGATAGCTCTCCCTTCGGCTTTCCGCGCATCCCCTGCAGATAGGCACCGGTGCCGGCCAGAAATACGAACAGCGGCGCGCAGAAGTGCGTGATCCACCGTGTGAAGAACAGCGCGGTCGTGGTCCTGTCGACGTTCGTCGGGTCGAAGGCGGCTGCCTGGAAGTGCGCGAAGTCGCGGGTGTGGTCGAGCATCATGATGACCATGATGATGCCGCGCAGCAGATCGACCGTGTCGATCCTCGCCCTGGCCGCCGGGGCGTAGATGGCGATCCGCGGATCTGCGGGTTGTCTAACGGCGCTCGCTGACATGATTGGCCGGGTCCGGGTGGAGGCCAGAATTTGTATACAATAAATACTATCCGACGACACCCCTTCCCCGCCATACCCGGATTGGCGACCATAATCCTCCCCTTCCAAGCCGCCATACGGATCCCCATGAACCCGTTCCGGATTCTTTGCCTCGTTTTGCCACTATCGCTGCCCGTCGCGCTGTCGGCGCAGGGCACTTCCATCAACTGGGATTCGTTCGCCCGGGAGTCTCAGAGCGTTCTTGCCGACTACCTCCGCGTGAACACCACCAACCCGCCAGGAAACGAAATGCTCGCGGCGAGATTTCTGAAGGCAATCCTCGATCGCGAGGGTATCGAAGCCCGGATTCTCGATACCACGGAGATAGGGCCCAATCGCGCCAATTTGTACGCCCGCCTGCGTGGAAACGGGACCAAGAGGGCGGTCGCCATCGTTCACCATATGGATGTAGTCCCGGTCAACCAGGCGTCGTGGTCGGTGGATGCATTCTCCGGCGCCCTGAAGGATGGCTACATCTGGGGCCGCGGCGCCGTCGACATGAAGGGAAACGGCATAGCGCAGCTCATGGCGATGATCGCTCTCAAGCGATCGGGGCTACCGCTCACGCGCGATATCGTGTTCATTGGCAACGCGGACGAGGAGCTCGGATCAACCGGCGCGATCATTTTCGTCCAGCGTCATCCGGACCTGCTGCGGGATGTGGAGTACCTGATCACCGAAGGAGCGGACAACGTTCTCGACTCGGCGGGAAAGGTCGTCTACTTCGGTGTCGGTGTCGCGGAAAAGCGGACGTTCTGGCAGAGGCTCACTGTCAATGGAGTTCCTTCTCATGGGTCGCGGCCGACGAAACAGAATCCGGTGCCGAGGCTGGTGGCAGCGCTCTACAAGATCTCGCAGTACGAATCACCGCTCCACGTGACTGCCGGCGTAGACAAGTTTTTTCGCGACATCGCGCGCACTTATCCCGAGCCACAGCGGGGTTGGCTTTCCAACGTCCGCGCGGCGCTGGAGAACCCTCGCGCCAAAGACTGGATCCTCAGCGACGTCACCTGGAACGCGATACTCAGGAACACCATTTCGCTGACGGGTTTGACGGGCTCCAGCAAAACGAACGTGATTCCGGCCGTCGCTACCGCCGAAATCGATGTCAGGCTGCTCCCCGATCAGGATACGACTGAATTCTTCCGGACCTTGCAGCAGCTCGTTGGCGATACCGCGGTTCACTTCACGCATCTCGGCAACACCAAAGCGCCGCTCGAGAGTCCGATCGACACTGACTTGTTCCACGCCATCGAGAAGGCTGCCCATGAGCGCGAGCCGGGCGCGTTCGTGACGACGCCGATGGAGACGGCGGCCACCGACAGGCCGACATACCGCAAGCTTGGCATCACAACCTATGGATTCAGTCCGTTCAAAATTCCGCGCGCGGAAATTCAGCGGGGAATGCACGGCAACGACGAGCGCCTGTCAATCGACAACGTCGGTTACGGCGTGCGCTTCTTCTACGACATCCTGCGCTACGCGCAGTAGTTCAGGCCGCGTGGGATGTCAGCTTTTGTGGCGGAAGGTGATGCGGCCTCGAGTCAGGTCATAGGGCGACACTTCGAGAGTCACGCGATCCCCGGCGAGAACACGAATGCGGAATCTCCGCATCTTTCCCGCGATCGTCGCGTGCACATCGTGCCCATTGTTCACCTGCACGCGGAACGTCGCATCTGGCAGCACTTCGGTGACGGTTCCTTCCAGCTCGATTGCTTCTTCTTTGGCCATAAGCCTCCTTAAAAGTTAGTCCAACCGGGACAACTATACTCCACGGTTCTCATCCCGACTCCACGGTTCTCATCCCGCAAATCTCCAGCAACAAAAGAAAAACGGGGCCTGCCTGGTGTTGTCCAGGCAGGCCCCGTTTCTTATGAAGCGTCCAGCAAGCTACTACTTACTCGCCGATCTTGGTTACGTTCTCGGCCGCCGGACCCTTCTGGCCCTGCACGACGTCGAACTCAACCCGCTCGCCTTCGGCGAGGGACTTGAAGCCCTTGCCCTGAATGGCCGAGTGATGAACGAAGCAATCCTTCTGTCCGTTCTCGGGGGTGATGAAACCAAAACCCTTGGCATCGTTGAACCACTTCACTTTTCCGATGGTACGCATTCTCGGTACTTCCTCTGCAATTGGTCGGAAGTGCCGTGTTGCGGTACCAATCCGACTACTGTTTGTTCGCGATCGAGATGATCGCATGTTCGCCAGAAAATCAAAAGGACCTGGCAACACCCCAGGTCCCCTGTGTCGCAATCTGACTTGACGCACGCCATGCGCGTCAGGGACTAACCTAACCTATCTGGGGCTTGCGGTCAATCAATTTACGCGACCGATACAGCGTTTTCCTCCGGAAATGCGAAATCCCGAACGGCCTCCCCGTAAGCGTCCACGACACCGGGTGGGGCCGGCACTTTAGCCCCCGTGAGCATCGATTTCATCATCAGCGCATTGGCTACTGCCTTGCCCTTGTAGTGGTTGTTGGTGATGACGTAAACCTCACGCGTGCCGGGAGTTGCGGCGATCTCTCTGGCGCGCTCGACCCACGGTTCCAGCTCCTCGGGCTTGTAGAGATAGTTGTAGCGCTCCTCGACAGTCGCCTTCTCGCGGAACCAGTCCTTGTAGTTCCGACCGTGCACCCGTACGTAGCCGACGCTCGACGTCACGTGTGTTGAAGGGCCTATCGACTTGTGGTACTGCGGCTGGTCGATGTTGACGAAGCCCACTCCCTCCTCCTCGAGCGACACCAGGAATTCAGGCGCGAGCCAGGATGCATGCCTCACCTCCACCACCAGTGGATACATGCTGAAGGTCCGCACGACATCGCCCAGCCATTCGCGTGTCTCCTCGCTGCGCTTGAAGCTCCATGGGAATTGAAGCAAAACGGCTCCGAGCTTGTGGGCATCCATCATCACGTCAAATCCTTTGCGGACCTGATCAACCTCTCCGCGAGTCCACGCTTTATCGCGCTCGTGGGTGAAGCGTTTCCAGAGCTTGGCGGTAAAGCGAAACTCCCGATGGTCCTTCACCCGCTCCACCCACGAGGTCGTCGTTCGCGGCACCGGAGGGCCGTAAAACGTCGAGTTTATCTCCACTGTGTCAAAGAAATCGGCGATGTAGCGCAGCGCGTCGAAGCCCCTTGGTTTCTGGCGGGGGTAGACGATTCCCTCCCAATCCTTGTACAGCCAACCGGCCGGGCCAAAGCGCAGCGTCGCCTTGCGCTTCGATGTCTGTTTTCGGATCGATCTCGCTGAGCTCATGCCGTTCAGGAATGCGGGTTCAGTGCCACCTTCGGTACTGGAGGCCCATCTGGCAGCTAGACAACCCTTCACGGGTTTTGACTGCAACTGAACGGGTGCGAGCTTCGGGCATCTCGAGAGTCAAGGCATCAACTGCCAACTGAACGGGTGCGAGCAGTGAGTAACTAACGATGACAGACACCAGTTCACTACGTCGGGACGTCACCACAGCCATTCAGGACACAAGCAGGGGCAGCTACGCCACTGTGGTACGTCCCGACGTAGTGAACTCGCTGCTTGAAGCGGTGCTTCTCGCTGCTCGCGCCCGTTCCGTTGTAGTTATAGAGGCTTACAGCAACGAGCTTCCGCCAATCCTTCCACCCTTGATAGGTTTAGCCGCCCGGTAGCCGCCGAGCCCGCGGTTGCGCATTTTCTTGAACGCATGTCGTACGATTTCTACACTGCCGACGTATTCACCGATCATCTGCACGGTGGAAACCCGCTCGCGGTTGTTCCCAACGCGAACGGCCTCTCCGACGAGCAGATGCACGCGATCACCCGCGAGTTCAATTACTCCGAGACGGTTTTCGTTTTTCCGCCGGAGGAAAGCAGCAACACCCGCCGCGTACGCATTTTCACCCCGGGAGCCGAGCTGCCTTTCGCCGGTCACCCAACCGTCGGGTGCGCGTTCGTGCTGGCCTCGATCGGCGAGATCCCCCTGAACGGCGAGGAGACACGGATCATTCTCGAGGAGGGCGTCGGACCCGTCTCTGTCCTCATTAGATCGAACGGCGGCAAACCGGTTTTCGCGCAGCTTACTTCTGCCAGGCTGCCCGAGATCAAGGGCGATCCACCGCCCCGGCCGGAAATCCTTTGCGAGATCCTGTCGCTCGAGCCGAGTCACATTGTGGCCGACGACATGATCGAGCCCGAAGCCGTGTCGTGCGGTGTTCCCTATCTCTTTATTCCGATCAAGAAGCCCGAGATGCTCTCGTGGGCGAGAGTCGATATCCCGAAGTGGGAGCAATCGCTGCGCGGATATTGGGCGCCGGAGATGTTCGTCTTCAGCACCGAAGACTGGAGCAACATCTTCGAGGGCGGGCATATTCGGGCCCGGATGTTCGCGCCGGGACTCGGCATCGGCGAAGACCCGGCTACGGGGAGCGCGTGCGCCGCGCTCGCCGGGTTTCTGGCGCTGCGCGCGGACACACGCGATGGGACGCTGCGGTGGATCGTGGATCAGGGCGTCGAGATGGGCCGCCCCAGCAGACTTGAGCTGGAAGTCGATGTGAAGCGCGGCCAGCTGGCCGCTATCAGAGTCGGCGGC
>DASYIM010000066.1:0-3308 GCA_035997625.1 Gemmatimonadaceae bacterium | reverse complement strand
GGCTTACGGCTTTCTGAAAGACGGCCGTGGCTTGTGGGAGGCGAGACTCAGCGAAGCCGAGAAGGGTATTCTCGCCCCGCTCACTCTGCTCACCGTGAAACCCGTTCTCTACGCCGCCAACGTCAGTGACGCGGAACTATCGGGCGATGAGGGACCGCACCTCAAGGCATTGCGCGAGACGGTCAAGAAAAGCGGTGAACAAGCTGAGGTAGTTCCCTTCTCCGCCAAGATCGAAGCCGAGCTCGCCGAATTGCCGCCCGAAGATCGCGCCGATTTCCTGTCGTCGCTTGGACTGGAGTCGGCGGGACTCGACCGGCTCATTCGCGCCGGGTACAAGCTGCTCGGCCTCGAGACCTACTTTACGGCGGGCGAGCAGGAAGTGCGGGCGTGGACGATCCATCGTGGCGACACCGCGCCCAAAGCCGCGGCGGTGATCCACACCGACTTCGAGCGCGGATTCATCCGCGCCGAGACAGTCTCTTACGACTCCTTTATTGGAAACGACGGCTGGAAGGGCGCGCGCGAGAAAGGCGCTGTGAGATCAGAAGGAAAGGAGTACGTCGTCCAGGATGGGGACGTACTCCTCTTCCGATTCAACGTCTAATGCGTCGCGCTAGTTGCTCGGATGGATCTGGTCGCGTATTTCGCCGCCGATGTTCGCGGATGTGTGCACGTTCGCGTACGAATTCCCGTTGTTGAACAGCACCCTCAATGAATCCAGCGAGACGTTGGCGTTGTTGGCGTTGTTGATGAACCCGTGGGCAACCTCACCGTTCAGGGTTGCCGAAGGGCCGTTCGGAAGGAACAGGTTGATGATCACCGGCCCCGCGGTCGTGCCAATTCTCGTCGCGTCACCAAGATGAATGTGTGACTGCGTTACCGCTGTCATGTTGGTGAGGTTCATCGTCCATTTGATCTCGTTTCCGAGATCCTCGAACGTTACGACTCCACTCCCCGGCGAGGTGTGGTTAGGACCTTCCGCCGCGGCGTTAAGATTCGCGACGAATTTCTTGTTTGCGGGTGCCGTGCTATCGCTTCCGCAGCTCGCGGCGACGAAAACGATTGCGGCCGCACCAAGAATTCCCGCGGCTATTCCTACCGTTCTGCGCATGTGACCTCCGGATGTGGCGCAACGTGGAAGCTAGACCACCCCAGGCGACCAGAAAGACTGTTCTCGCCAACGGATTCACCGGCGCGGCGAGCAGTAGTTCCTGAACGGCAGACGGGGCGCAGGCCAAACATCGTCGTTACAGAGGGGAAGAGCACATCGACGAAGGTTGAATTGACACCCCCTACAGACTAGCTTTCGGCTTCCTACAACGGCCGCGCTTTGCGGCCTTTACACCTTCCTCCCGCTTCGGCAACCAGCGGGGGGCGGTTTCTGACCAAAAGGAGGATTGCCTAGTGCCTCGCACATACGAGGCGGTCTACATCTTCGACTCGACTCTCGAAGACGCCGCCATCTCAGACAAGATCAACCGCTTCCACGGCCTCCTTGGCACCAGGGAGCAGCCCGAAGTCGCCCATTGGGGACGGCGCCAGCTCGCCTACTCCATCGGCCCCAAGGACAACGGCTACTACGTCGTCTCCAAGTTCGCCACCGAGCCCGCTGCCCTCCCGGAGTACGAGAGAGCGCTCAAGCTCGACGATGGCGTCATCCGCTACCTCATCACGCTGCACGAGCACGAAGTGGGTGCCCCGCCGCAGTCCGAGGAAGAGCTGGCCGCGGCAACGCGCCGTGACGACGATGACGACGACGAGGATTAATTGAAAATGAGAAGACCACAAAAAAGCTGCCCGTTCTGCGAAAGCCGCGTTCGCTGGATCGACTACAAGGACGATCGCACCCTCGGCCGTTTCATCACCGATCAGGGGAAGATCCTTCCCTCGCGGCTGAGCGGCTCCTGCGCGCGTCACCAGCGCCAGCTTTCCACCGCCATCAAGCGCGCGCGCTTCCTGGCGCTCATTCCCTACATCCGCGGTCACCAGGCGTAGATGGCTGAGGCCACCACGACGGCGGTAAAGAAGCAATCGTGGTGGCCGCTACTCTGGGGGCTGGCAGCATTGCTGATTTGCCCCTACCTGCCTCTGTTCGAGGCGCTCATCCCGATTCAGCAGACGCTGTTGCTGCTGGTTCCCGTCATCGCCGCCTGTTCTATCATCGGCTGGATGATGGGCGGGCGTCTGGCGTTGGCGGTGATCTGGATCGCGTTTTCGATCTGGATGCTGCTGCAGCCGGCGGGACCGCGCGGGACGCAATACGATCTCATGGCGCGAGGTTGGGCCATCCTGCTGGCCGCCAGCTTCGGCCTCGTCAGCCTCTGGGGAACGGCGACGTCATTCTTCTCGCGCGCGCTGGCTGCCGTCGGAATCGCCACGGCCGTCGGATTCCTGATCGCGCTTTCGTTTCCGAGCGGGATTGCCAGGTTCGAGCACGCTGCCGGTGAGGAGCTGACGAGACGCGCCTCCCTGACAATCGAGCGCGTGCAGGAGAGCCTGAACGATCCGCAGTCCCGGGCGATGCTCGACAAGTTTCCGATGATGGAGGAGGTCGACGAGCAGGGACTGGACGTGATGCGCCAGCTCCCCTCGCGTGCCGCGTCGCTGCTGCCCGCGCTGCTGGCGCTGGAATCGCTGGCGGTCCTGGCTTTCGGTTGGGGCGTCTATCGCAGACTGACTCCGGTCGAGATCGGACCTCCGTTGGGCCGGCTCGCCGAGTTCAGGTTCAACGATCAACTGATCTGGGGTTTGGCGGTCGGCGCGACGCTCTGGCTGCTGCCGGCATTCGAGGAGGGAAAGAACGCCGGCTACAATCTGCTCCTCTTCTTCGGAACTCTTTACCTGATTCGCGGGATCGGCGTGCTCGGCTGGATCGCCAAGGGGCGATACGTTTTCGTCGTCATTCTCGGCCTTGTCCCACAGATTCTCATAATCGTCGCGCTGGCTCTTGGCCTTGGCGACACGTGGCTGGACCTGCGCCGGAGAGCGAAGGCCAGCTGACCGTACGATTCACTCCGGCTTTGTGCTAGAATTACTCGTTCTCACGATCACTGAAGGAAATTCTCCCAATGGAAGTCATACTCAGACAGGCAGTCGAACAGCTCGGTCATCCGGGCGATATAGTGAAGGTCTCGGCGGGGTACGCGCGCAACTACCTGTTGCCCCGCGGCTTCGCTTACGAGGCCACCGCCGGCAACCGCAAGCGGATCGAGCAGGAGCGTCAACGGCTGGAACAGGCCGAGGAGCAGCGCCGCGGCGCCGCCTCGGACCAGGCGACGAAGCTCGAGCAGGTGTCCCTGACGTTCTCA
>DASYIM010000065.1:0-16792 GCA_035997625.1 Gemmatimonadaceae bacterium | reverse complement strand
TCTTGTGGACTTCGGCGTAACCTTCCGCCGGACTCGCTCGATCCGGGCGCCCGATATACCGCGTGAGCAAGGCATTCCCGGTCGACATCCGGAGTCGCGGTGCTGCATACGACCAGGCGCCCTGGTTCTTCGGCTCTTCCTGCGCCCACACCACTTCCTCGATCGCCGGATAAAGATCGACGATCTGCGCTATCTGAGTTCCCGGCCACGGGTATAGCTCCTCCACTCTCACCAGCGCCACGTGCGGCGCGCGCTTCACCGCAAGATCGTAGTAGATCTTGCCGCTGCAGAACACCAGCCTGGTGATCGCCTCGCGCTGCTGCGATGCCACCGGATCATCGATCACGGGCCGGAAGCTTCCCGAAGCAAGGTCGCTGAGCTTCGACGCCGCTTCCGGCAACCGCAGCAGACTCTTCGGCTGCATCAGAATCAGAGGCCGTCGCTCGTACAGCTGCGCCTGCCGACGCAAAATGTGGAAGTACTGCGCCGGCGTCGACGGATATGCCACCCGCTGGTTCCCCTCGGCGCAAAGCTGGAGGAACCGCTCCAGTCGCGCGCTCGAGTGCTCGGGCCCCTGACCCTCGTAGCCGTGCGGCAGCAGCAGCACGATCGAAGAATCCTGGCCCCATTTGGCCCGGTCCGCGGAGATGAACTGATCGATGATCGGCTGCGCGACGTTGACGAAGTCACCGTACTGCGCCTCCCAAAGCACCAGCGTATCCTCCGCCGCCGTACTGTATCCGTACTCGAATCCGAGCACCGCCATCTCCGACAACGGGCTGTTGTAGATCTCGATCCGGCCGTGCGATTCGCCGCCCCCGACATGCTCCAGCGGAACGTAGATGTCGCCCGATTCAGAATCGTGCAGCACCGCCTGCCGGTGCGAGAATGTCGCCCGCTCGGAGTCCTGACCGCTCAACCGAACTGATGTCCCCTCGGTCAACAGGGACGCGAACGCCAGCGCTTCGGCGTGCCCCCAGTCTATTCCGCCCGCGTCGCCCATCGCTTCGGCGCGGCGCGCCAGCGTCTTGGCAAGGCGTGGATTCACCTTGAGACTCGCCGGCCACTCGAGCAGCTGGTCGTTCAGCTCGCGCAGACGATCCGCAGCTACCGCCGTGTCGCCACTGCCCGCGCCGGATTGATCCGCCTCGGCATCCTTGGCGGGATTGTACTCCGGAGGATGGATCTCTCCCGCCTTCATTGCCGTCTGGATACGATCGAATTCCGCCGCTGCGTCCGTGTCGAGCTTCTTCACTTCTTCAGCCGTCATGACTCCTTCAGCGACGAGGCGGTTGCCCCACACTTCGCGCGGTGAAGGATGCGACCGGATTTTCTTGTACAGCGTCGGCTGGGTGAAGGCCGGCTCGTCCGTCTCGTTGTGTCCGTGACGACGGTAGCCGACGAGATCGATCAGGAAATCCTTGCCGAACTTCGCGCGATACTCGATTCCCAGTCTCACCACATGGACGCACGACTCGGCATCGTCGGCATTGACGTGCACGATCGGCACTTCGAAGCCCTTGGCCAGATCGCTGGCATAGCGCGTCGATCTCGCGTCGATCGGATCCGTGGTGAAGCCGACCTGATTGTTGACGATGATGTGCAGCGTGCCGCCGGTGCGATAGCCGTGGAGCCCGGAGAGATTGAACGTCTCGGGTACGACTCCTTCACCGGGAAATGCGGCATCACCGTGAACGCAGATCGGCAGCACCGCCGATTCGTCGCGCACTCCCTTGCCGGCCATTACCTGACGCGCACGAGCGACTCCCTCGAGCACCGGGTTCACCACTTCGAGATGGCTCGGATTGGGGATGAGAACCACTTCGACCTGACCACCGCTCGCGACCTGCCGCGTTCCGGTGGCGCCAAGGTGGTACTTCACGTCGCCGGTCTCGCTGACGGCGTTGGTGGTAGCGTGCTTCCCTTCGAATTCCTCGAAGATCGTCGCGTACGGCTTGCTGAGGGTGTGGGCGAGGACGTTGATGCGACCGCGGTGGGCCATCGCCAAATCGACTTCGCGCGCGCCGTGGGCCGCCGCGGACTCTATTGCCACATCGAGCATCGGCACCAGGACATCGCCGCCTTCGATCGAAAAGCGCTTGTAACCCTGATAAGCCCGGCCGAGGAATCTTTCGAGTCCATCGACCTCGGTCAGTCGCCGCAGTATCGATCGCTTTTCTTCCTCGCTCAGCGGCTTATTGAGCCGGCCACTCTCGATCTGCTGGCGCAGCCACTCGCGCTCTTCCACTTTGCCGAGGTGGGAGATCTCGAACCCGATTCTCGACGAGTAGAGGTCGCGAAGCCTGGCGACTACATCCGCCGCGCTGCCGCCGGACGCGCCGAGCGCGATTCCCGGAATGCTGGCGAGGTGTTCTTCGCTCAGGCCGTGGAATTCCGGTGTTAACTCGGGAGTTCCTTCGGGTGTGGCACCCAGCGGATCAAGGGGAACTGCAAGGTGTCCATAGCTGCGAATCGCGTCGACTAGCTCAGCAGCGGCGGCAACATCGCGAAGAAAAGCGGGATCCAGTTGTCCCGCTGCGGAAGGTTGGGTCTCAGCACCTTGGGGTGGAGCGGCGCTGCCGAGGCTTTCGGCAAATCGAAAGAACTGGCGCCATGACTCGTCAACGGACGCGGGATCGCGCCGATAGGCTTCGTAGGCCTCGGCTATGTATCCATCGTTGTAGGTGCCCGTAATCGGGTCGGAACTCATACCTCTAAATTTAACTGTGCTCTACCGTCCTCGGTGCGCCGTTACGGGAGACAGGCGTGTACTTCGGACGAGACGCCGCAGCCGCCAGAATCTGGAGAGCGGAGCCGGGTTGGAGCGTGGGCAGGTAGAGAAAGCCGGCAATCCCTTCCATGTCGAAAAGGTGCAGCTCCTCGGCGCGCCGGGTCAGACTCACCGCGATGACAGGCGTCTTGGACAGGATGGCGTCGCGCTCCCATCGCTCGAGCGAAAGGTTCGCCAGGACATCGTAATCGCAGATGACGACGTCGGGCGAGCTACCGCCGAGCGCTTCGGCGGCGGAGTCGATTCCTACCGCGTTGTCGGTGACGACGCCCATTTGGGCGAAGTACCTCGCTATGTGCTCACTCAGAAAAGAATGACGCGCGATGCACAATGCGTGAAGCGGTGCTGATCCAACTGATGCAGCCCCGTCATCCGAGGCTGCTGGTCCCGTCTGTAAATTCATGCGGGTTCATCGTAAGTCACGATCGCGCCGGACACAAGCGCGACCGCAGGTAAGAGGCCAAATACGACTACCGGCTGGCGGCATGGGCTGAACGGCTGGCGGCCACGAGCACGTGCGACAGTCCTATTGCCTACAAAAAAGCGTCCTGCACTGAGTGCAGGACGCTTCAAGCATGAAGCCGATACCAGCTGTTGAGTTACGGCTTGGTCGACTTGTCGACGTTGTTGCCGATGACACCACCGAGGATCGCTCCTGCGGCACCACCGATGATGGCACCCTTCACCTTGTTCCTGCTGGTAACGGCACCGATCACCGCGCCGGCGCCCGCGCCGATCGCGGCGTCACGCTTGGTGTGCTTCACGACCGTCGGCTGCGGAGCCGGGGCGCTGTACACAGGGGCGGAAGAATAGGTTCCCCCCGACGAGCGGGACGAAGTGGAGCGACGCGCGGTCGATGTTCTGCGGACAGTCGTCCGTGGGGCGCTGGCAGTGCTTCTCAGCGCAGTCGCCGGAGCGGCTACTGCACCAGCACGCTCAGCAGCAGTGATGCTGTCGAGCGGAGTGTACGGCCGGCTCGCCGCCGCGGTGGACAGGTCTGAATTAAGAGCACTATCCGCTGCGGTCATCTTGTTGTCCCCTTTGGAGCAGGCAAACGCGAGGAACGCGGCCGGAAGGATTAGGATCTTTTTAAACATTGAAAGCCTCCAGGAAAGAACCCCCGCGTATTGCGACGGTCCCCCTGTAAAAAGCAGACAATGTGCCAATTCAGGTGTTTTGGTTAGGTAGCCGTAGCCGCGGTTAAGGTAGGCTCGATCGCCAAGTCGTCCTCTAAAGAGGCCGGCAAATTGAGACGAAAAGTGCTCCCCTCGCCCGGCGTCGAATACACGGTCAAAGACCCGTCCAACAGCTGAGCTAGTCGCCTCGAGATCGGCAGCCCAAGGCCGGTGCCCGGCTGCTTGGACTCGGAGACTTGTACGAACTCCTCGAAAATGCGCGCGATGTCGTCAGCCGCTATTCCGACTCCCTGATCGATGACCGCTATTTCTACACTGTGGTCGTCGCTTTGTTTGCAGGTCACCTTGATTGGCTTCCCCTCCCCGAACTTGATCGCGTTCGAAAGGAGATTGAGCAGCACCTGGCGGACACGACGCGGATCGCTGACGATGGTGAAAGGCTCAGCCTCCATCTCGAAACTGAGCGTCGATCCGTACTCGTCCGCCAGTGGGCGCACGGTGACGAAGAGATCTTCGATCAGCGAAGGGAACATCACCGGCTGCAGCGACAGCTCGATCTTTCCCGCTTCGATCTTGGATAGATCCAGCACGTCGTTCACCAGCTCCAGCAGGTGGCGAGCTGCCTTGAGCGTGCGCTGGAGCCCTTCCTTCTGCTTCACGTTAAGCGGACCGTAGATGTTGTCGAGCATCAGCGTGCTGTACCCGATCACCGCGTTGATCGGCGTCCGCAGCTCGTGGCTCATCGAAGCGTAAAACCTGTTGCGGGCTCCCATTGCCTGCTCGAGAGCGACCTGCCGCCGGTGGAGCTCGTCATTCATTTGGGTGAGCTTGGCAGCCGATCGCGCCTCCGCCTCGAGCATCGACGTGCGATGCTCCAGCTCCAGCTCGCGCTTCTCGGCTTCGCGCAGCAGCTCACCCTGGTGATGTATCTCGCGCTGCTTGACGAACAGGTCGACAAACACCGAGACCTTCGAGCGCAGAACATCAGGGTTGAAAGGCTTGAACACGTAATCGACGGCACCCATCGAATAGCCCTTGAACACGTACGCGTCTTCCTTGCTGATGGCGCTGAGGAAGATGATCGGAATCGTGCGCGATCTCTCGCGCGACTTGATGATCTCGGCGACCTCGAATCCGTTCATGCCCGGCATCTGCACGTCGAGGAGAATCGTCGCGAACTCCGACTCGAGCACGCAGCGAAGCGCCTTCGGACCGGAATCGGCGCGCACCAGTATCTGGCCGAGCGGCTCGAGAATCGCCTCGAGCGCGAGGAGATTCTCCGGTCGGTCGTCGACGAGAAGGATTTTGACCGGATCGTCTGTCATACGGTCGCCGTCCTACCCCGCCGAGGCTTCAGCTCCTCGCGGGACAGCTCGATCAATCGCTCGGCCATCTTGTCGAGCGTCAGCTTCTCGGCGGCGGGCACAGCGCGCAGCGCGGCTTCAGGCATTATCGGAATCTCGGCGGACTTCGGGTCCTGAACCAGTGCCCGCCCGCCGCGTCGAGCGATGCTGGCCAGCCCGCGCGCGCCATCCTCATTCGCGCCAGTGAGAATGATCCCGATTGCGGCAGGGCCATAGGTGTCCGCCGCGGAGTCGAACATCACGTCGATCGACGGGCGGCTGTACCGCACCGGCTCCTCGATCGTGAGCGAGAGGTAACCGGATTCCAGCATCACGTGGTAGTTCGCCGGCGCCACGTGAATCGTTCCCCCCTTGAGAGGATCCTTGTCCTCGATCTCACAGACCTTGAGGGCAGTCTTGTCCTGCAGCAGCTGCGACAAAAGGCGATCGGAATCCTTGCTGCGATGCTGCACGATCACGATCGGGATCGGGAAGTCATCCGGCAGTGCGGCAAACAGGCTGGTCATGGCAGTCAGCCCGCCCCAGGAAGTTCCGATAACCACGACCGAGTACAACACCTACTTCACCTTCCGGAAGATTTTCTCGGGGGGCGCGATCTGCTGGTAGGATTCCTCGTGGGCCATGAACCGAAGCGTCTCCTTGCTGCCCAGCACCAGGACTCCAAACATCGAGAGGCTGTCGTAGAACAGCCCGTGCACCTTCGACTGGAGGGTCTTGTCGAAGTAGATCAGAACGTTGCGGCAGAGGATGACGTTGAATTCACTGAACGACCGATCGGTCACCAGGTTGTGCTGCGAGAACACCACGTTCTTGGTAAGTGACTGGTCGAACAGCGCGCCGCCGTACTTGGCCGTGTAGTACTCGGAGAACGACCTCTTGCCCCCGGCGCGAATGTAGTTGTCGGTGTACTCCTGCATTCTCTCCAGCGGAAAAATTCCCGCCTTGGCGCGCTGCAGCACCACCTCGTTGATGTCCGTCGCGTAGATGCGCGAGCGGTCATAAAGCCCCTCTTCGCGCAGCAGGATCGCCATCGAGTAGACTTCCTCGCCGGTCGAACACCCCGCGTGCCAAATCCGGATGAACGGATAAGTTCGCAGCAACGGCACCACGTGCTCGCGAAACGTCACGTAGAATCCCGGATCGCGGAACATCGCCGTGACGTTGATGGAGAGATCGAGCAGCAGCTTCTCCATCATTTCCGGCTGGTGGAGCACGCGATCCTGTAGCTGGCTGATGGTGCCCAGGCCATCCTCTTCGATTCGCTTCCAGAGGCGACGCCTGATGGAGGCGTACGCATAGGAGCGGAAATCGAATCCGTAGTGGCGGAAAATGCCCTCCAGCAGCAGCTCGATCTCGATGCGCTCGAGATCGGGCTTGAAATCCTGCCGGTCGGAGTCTCCGGCGGAGCTGGGCGCTTCCGCTACTTGTAAAGCCATACTCGGAGCAGTGACAACAGCTGCTCGGTGTCGACGGGCTTGGTGATGTAGTCCGAGGCGCCGGCGGCGATGCACTTCTCACGGTCACCCTTCATGGCCTTGGCCGTGAGGGCGATGATGGGCAGCGTCTTGAACTGATCCATTCCGCGGATCGCGCGAGTCGTCTCGTAGCCGTCCATTTCCGGCATCATGACGTCCATCAGTACCACATCGACGTTGGGATCCTTGTTCAGCTGATCGAGCGCCTGCTTGCCGTTCTCGGCGAAACGAACCACCATGCCGTGGTCCTCGAGCATGCTGGTCAGGGAGAAGATGTTGCGGACATCGTCATCGACCACGAGCACCGACTTCCCTGCGACCACCGAATCGGCATCGTGAAGGTGCTCGAGCATCTTCCGCTTCTGCTCGGGCAGCTTCGCCTCCACACGGTGCAGGAAGAGCGCTGTCTCGTCGAGCAGCCGCTCCGGCGACTTCACATCCTTGAGGATGATGGTCTCCGCGTACTTCTTGATGCGCGTCTCCTCTTCCTGGTTCAGCTCCTTCCCGGTGTAGATGATGATCGGGAGATCGTGATTGTCGGCATCCGATTTCACTTTCTCCAGTAGATCGAAACCGCTCATTTCGCCCGTCTTCAGGCCAAGATCCAGCACCATGCAGTCGAAATGCTTCTCGTGCAGCTTGTCGAGCGCTTCCGTGGCCGAGGCGACTGCAGTGATGTCTACGTCGTCGTGCGCGATCAGCTCGACGATGCTCTGGCGCTGTGTCTCGTTGTCCTCGACCACGAGCAGGTTTTTCGGAACCTGGTCGATGAACGCGGAGATACGCGCGAACGCGTCGTCCAGACCTTCCTTGCTTACGGGCTTGGCGAGGAACGCGATGGCACCGGCCTTCAGTCCTTCGCGTTTCTCCTCGACGCCGGAGATGATGTGCACCGGCACGTGCCTTGTCTCTGGATCGCGCTTGAGCCTGTCGAGAACCTGGAGACCATCCATGCCCGGCATGTCGATGTCCAGTGTGATCGCGTCGGGCCTGACTTCGCGTGCCGCCTTGAGGCCCGCTTCGCCATCCAGCTCGACGACGCCTTTGTAGCCTTTGTCGCGCGCCATGTCGAGCAGGACCTTGGCGAAGTTCTGGTCATTCTCGATCACCAGGACCGTCCGGTCGCCTTCTTCGATCTGATCGCGATCGTCGGCGATCACCGTCTGCGGAACCGCTCGCCGCTCCGGCTGGTACTGCAGCGCATCACCCGGCGGCCTGCGGCGCTGGTCACGCCGCGGCCCTCCCCTCAACGCGCCGCTACCCCCGCTCCCTCCGCCTCCACGCCCGGCTTCCTGACGTGGCGAAGATGAATAATCGCGGGCGATGGGAATGAATTCCCTCGCCACCGTCGGATCCCGATCGGGGCCATCCTGGCGCGGGATGTAGCGCAGGGGCAGGAAGAGCGTGAACGTGCTGCCCTGGTTCTCCTTGCTCTCCACGCGGATCTCGCCGCCGAGGAGGCGCGCAATCTCGCGACTGATGGAGAGACCAAGACCCGTTCCGCCGTACTTGCGGCTGGTCGTTCCGTCGGCTTGCTGGAACGCCTCGAAGATCAGGCGCTGCTTGTCCTTGGCAATCCCGATTCCGGTATCCGTGACGGCGAAGGCAATTACATCCGGCGCGGCTTCGAGCGCCGGGTTGAGGAACCGCCGTCCCTTTTCGGCGCGGCGGATTGTCAGCGCGACCTCGCCTTCCTGAGTGAACTTGAAGGCGTTCGACAAAAGATTCTTCAGCACCTGCTGCAGGCGCCCGCCGTCGGTGTACATCGTTGCCGGCAGGTCCGCATTCAGATCGACGTGGAAGTTGAGCGACTTCTGCTCCGCCATCGCGTTGAAGCTGCGCTCCACGAAGTCTTTCACATCCGGCAGGCGCACGTCCGTCGGATTCACATCCATCTTGCCGGCTTCGACCTTCGACAGGTCGAGCACGTCGTTGATGAGGCTCAGCAGATCGCTCCCCGACGTGAGGATCGTCTGCGCAAACTCCACCTGCTTCGAGGAGAGATTGCCATCCTTGTTCTCGCTGAGGAGACGCGCCAGGATGAGCAGGCTGTTGAGCGGAGTCCGCAGCTCGTGCGACATGTTGGCGAGGAACTCGGACTTGTACTTGGAGCTGAGCGAAAGCTGCTCGGCCTTCTCCTCCAGAGCGACGCGAGCCGCCTCCACTTCCTCGTTCTTCGATTCGACCTTCCGGTTCTGCTCGGCGAGCAGGGAGGCTTTCTCCTCGAGCTCCTCGTTGACCTGTTGCAGCTCTTCCTGCTGGTCCTTGAGCAGCTCCTCCGAAGTGCGCAGCGTCGTTGCCTGCGCTTCGAGCTCGGAGTTTGAGCGCTTGAGTTCTTCCTGTTGCTTGCGCAATTCCTCGGACTGACTCTGGAGTTCCAAGGTCAAGCTCTGAGACTGCTCGAGCAGCTCCGCGGTTCTCATGTTGGCGGCAATCATGTTGATGACGACGCCGACCGTCTCCGCGAGCTGATCGAGGAAGAGCTGGTGGATCTGGCTGAAGGGCAGGAACGATGCGAGCTCGATCACCGCCTTTACTTCTCCTTCGAACAGCACCGGCAACACTATGACGTTGCGCGGGGGCGCTTCTCCGAGACCGGACGAGATCCTGATGTAATCGTCCGGAACGTTGGTGAGCAGAATCGGCTTCTTCTCCAGCGCCGCCTGGCCGACGAGTCCTTCGCCAAGGTAGAACCGGTTCCCAAGATGCTTGCGCTCCTTGTAGGCATAGCTTGCAATCAGCTTCAGCACCGGGGTGTTGTTGTCGTCCTCCATGATGTAGAACGCCCCGTGGTGCGCCGAGACGAGCGGAGTCAGTTCCGACATAATGAGCTTGGAGACCGCCTCCAGATCCTTCTGTCCCTGCATCATCCGCGAGAACTTGGCGAGGTTGGTCTTCAACCAGTCCTGCTCGGAGTTCTTCTCGGTTGTGGACTTCAGATTCACGATCATCTGGTTCAGGTTGTTCTTGAGCTCGTCGAGCTCTCCCTGTGCCTCGACCGCGACTTGTCTGCTGAGATCGCCGCGCGTCACCGCGGTTGCCACATCCGCGATTGCGCGCACCTGCACGGTGAGGCTGTTGGCCATCGCGTTCACGTTATCGGTGAGCGCTCGCCACGTACCCGATGCATTCGGCACTTCCGCCTGACCACCAAGCTTGCCTTCCGTACCCACTTCCTTCGCCACACGCGTTACTTCGTCCGCGAATACTCGCAGCGAGTCGACCATCGCGTTGACGGTGTTTTTCAGCTCGAGGATTTCACCGCGCACTTCGACGGTGATCTTCTGTGACAGGTCTCCCTTCGCGACCGCGGTGGTTACGAGAGCGATGTTGCGGATCTGGCTGGTCAGATTTCCCGCCAGCGTGTTCACGTTGTCGGTCAGATCCTTCCAGGTTCCGGCGACTCCCGGCACGTTCGCCTGGCCGCCGAGCTTTCCTTCGGTGCCGACTTCGCGGGCGACACGAGTCACTTCCGACGAGAAGCCGCTCAGCTGATCGACCATGGTGTTGATCGTGTTCTTCAGCTCGAGGATCTCGCCCTTCACGTCGACCGTCATCTTTCGCGAAAGGTCTCCCTTCGCAACAGCCGTGGTGACGTCGGCGATGTTTCTCACCTGACCGGTGAGGTTCGACGCCATGAAGTTCACGTTGTCGGTGAGATCCTTCCATGTGCCGGCGACTCCCGGCACGTTCGCCTGGCCGCCCAGGCGTCCTTCGGTGCCCACTTCGCGGGCAACACGGGTTACTTCGCCCGCGAACACGCTGAGGCTGTCCACCATCGTATTGATGGTTTGCTTGAGCTCCAGGATCTCTCCCTTCACGTCAACCGTGATCTTCCTCGAGAGATCTCCTCTTGCCACCGCGGTGGTGACGTCGGCGATGTTTCGGATCTGGCCCGTGAGGTTCGAGGCCATCGCGTTCACGTTGTCCGTGAGATCCTTCCACGTTCCTGCCACGCCCGGCACCTGTGCCTGACCGCCGAGCTTCCCTTCGGTTCCCACTTCCTTGGCGACGCGCGTCACTTCCGACGCGAACGCGCCCAATTGATCGACCATCGTGTTGATGGTGTCCTTGAGCTCCGCCGTCTCGCCTCGCGCTTCGACCGTGATCTTTTGCGACAGGTCTCCGCGCGCGACTGCCGTCGTGACCGCGGCGATGTTTCGCACCTGGCCCGTGAGGTTGCCAGCCAGCGTATTGACGTTGTCGGTGAGGTCCTTCCACGTTCCGGCGACACCAGGCACGTTGGCCTGTCCGCCCAGTTTTCCTTCCGTGCCTACTTCGCGCGCCACGCGGGTGACTTCCGCGGCGAATGCGCTCAGCTGATCCACCATGATGTTGATGGTGTTCTTCAGCTCGAGGATCTCACCTTTCGCTTCGGCGGTGATCTTTCTGTTCAGATCTCCCTTGGCGACCGCGGTCGTCACGTCGGCGATGTTTCTCACCTGACCGGTGAGGTTCGACGCCATGAAGTTCACGTTGTCGGTGAGATCCTTCCACGTGCCGGCCACACCGGGCACTTCGGCCTGACCGCCGAGGCGACCTTCAGTACCTACTTCCTTGGCGACACGAGTCACCTCGGAGGCGAAGGCGCTCAGCTGATCGACCATGACGTTGATCGTCTGCTTCAGCTCGAGGATCTCTCCCTTCACGTCGACCGTGATCTTGCGCGACAGGTCTCCCTTGGCGACTGCCGTCGTCACGTCGGCGATGTTTCTGATCTGACCGGTGAGGCTCGATGCCATCGCGTTCACGTTGTCGGTGAGGTCCTTCCATGTTCCACCGACACCGGGCACTTCGGCTTGCCCACCGAGTTTTCCTTCGGTTCCGACTTCCTTGGCAACGCGGGTTACTTCGGACGCGAAGGTGCTGAGCTGGTCGACCATGGTGTTGATAGTGTTCTTCAGCTCCGCGGTCTCGCCCTTCGCTTCCACGGTGATCTTCTGTGACAGATCTCCTTTCGCAACCGCCGTCGTGACCGCGGCGATGTTTCGCACCTGGCTGGTGAGATTTCCCGCCAGCGTGTTCACATTGTCGGTGAGGTCCTTCCAGGTTCCACCGACGCCGGGCACTTCGGCCTGGCCGCCCAGTTTTCCTTCCGTTCCCACCTCGCGCGCGACACGCGTCACTTCCGACGCGAACGCGCTCAGCTGATCGACCATGATGTTGATGGTGTTCTTCAGCTCGAGGATTTCCCCGCGGGCATCCGCGGTGATCTTGCGCGACAGATCGCCACGCGCGACCGCCGTCGTTACGTCGGCGATGTTTCTCACCTGGCCGGTGAGGCTGGACGCCATGAAGTTCACGTTGTCGGTCAGGTCCTTCCATGTTCCACCTACTCCCGGCACCTGCGCCTGGCCGCCGAGTCGTCCTTCCGTTCCCACCTCGCGCGCGACGCGCGTCACTTCCTCGGCGAAGGTGCTCAGCTGATCCACCATGGTGTTGACGGTGTTTTTCAGCTCGAGGATTTCGCCCTTTACATCGACAGTGATCTTTCGCGACAGATCGCCCTTGGCGACCGCCGTGGTGACATCGGCAATGTTTCTGATCTGGCCGGTAAGATTTCCTGCCAGCGTGTTGACGTTGTCGGTAAGGTCCTTCCAGGTACCTGCGATCCCCGGAACGTTCGCCTGGCCACCCAGCTTTCCTTCGTTTCCGACTTCACGCGCGACACGGGTGACTTCGGATGCAAAGGCGCTCAGCTGATCGATCATGGTGTTGATGGTGTTCTTTAGCTCCAGCGTCTCGCCGCGCGCTTCGACCGTGATCTTCTGGGACAGATCTCCTTTCGCCACCGCGGTGGTGACCGCGGCAATGTTTCTCACCTGGCTCGTCAGATTTCCGGCGAGCGTGTTCACGTTGTCGGTAAGGTCCTTCCACGTTCCGGCGACTCCGGGCACCTCGGCCTGGCCACCGAGCTTTCCTTCTGTTCCTACCTCGCGGGCGACGCGCGTGACTTCGTTGGCAAACGAGCCGAGCTGGTCGACCATGGTGTTGACGGTCGTTCCAATGCGCAGGAATTCGCCCTGCACCGGCTTCCCATCGATCTCCAGCACCATCTTCTGACCGAGATCTCCCTCGGCGACGGCGGTTAAAACGCGCGCGACCTCGCTTGTGGGCGAAGCGAGGTCGGTGATTAGTGTGTTGACGGATTCAACCGTGGAGCGCCAGCCGCCAATGGCGGGACCGATCGAGGCGCGGTCATTCATCTGACCCTGGCGTCCGATGGTCTTCGCGACGCGCGTCATCTCGTCGCAAAGTCGCTCGTTGAGCTTGGCGATCGAGTTGAACGCATCGGCGATCTCGGCGAGCAGTGAATCCTCGGACATCGGCAGACGGGTCTCGAACTCTCCGTCCCGCATATCACGCATCGCGCTGAGCAGCCGCCTCAGATCCACTTCCCTGATTTTTCCGTCCGGGGCGAGCGGCATTACGTCGTTCTCGATGCCCCGTCGGCCGGCAGCGCCGTTGCCTTCAACGTCCTGCTTGCCGGCCCTTCCCTTACCACCGTTGCGGCCGTTTTTTCGGCGCGTGCCGGTAGCTCTGGCGGAGCGCTCGGAGACATCCTCGTCTCCAGTCTCCTCCATCTCGATTGTGTCGCCAATCTCCACGACTGTGCTCCTTGGTTGCCTTCCCTTGCGCCCACTGCGCGGGATTCAAAGCCCGCCGTCGCCGGCAAAACGCCGGCGAGGGGGATTGTTCCTACTATTCAAAAGCGGGGCCGTTTTTGGGGAGTTTCGGCCTCCCAGAGCTATTCGCCTGGAGGCGAGAGCTCGATGGGGTCTCCGGGGTGGATTTCTCCCTCGGAAATGACCCTGGCATAGACCCGGCTCCATCCCGGGTAAAACTTCTGGGCGATTCTGACGAATCTGCCGTCGATGAAGGAGTCCCTGATGGTTTTGCAGGGATTCGTGAAGGAGGCGACTTCGAGCAAAACTTCCTCGCCGACCCGCAGGCGGGCTCCCGGAACGACCAGATCCCAATCCAGATCTTCGACGGTGAGATTCTCACCCGCTGTTCCTACGTCGATCGGGTGACCTTCTTCCCGTAGCGCGTGAATCCTTTCCAGCGAATACATGCACACCGCGCGCTCGGGTCCGCCATGGTGTTTTTGGTCATCTTGTGCGTCATCAACAAGCCCTGATGCCAACACTTGAGCGCCAGTGACGCTCTTTTTCGGGACTCCGCCGTTGGAGAGATTAACGGAAAATACGGTTCCCATGTGGCGGCTATCTAAACCCTGCTGGTGCACTCATGCCTCGCTGGCGAGTCGTCCTTCGGCCCCTTTTTGCGCGACCGGCTGACCCCGCTCCGGCTTCTCGCTGACCAGAAAATTTACGGGAATTCCGCCATTCTGGGTGGAGAATCGGGATCGCAGCTGCAATCGCAGCTGCCTCGCCAACGCAGCATCCGGCGTCAACACACCTATCCGCCACCCCGGTTTGCGCGACAGCGCCGAGCCCGCGGCGGCGTAGAGATTTCGGAGGTCGGCGTTGTCGTCGAGTCGAATTCCATAAGGGGGATTGCTGATGATCCATCCCGATTCTCGATCCTCGAGATCCGGGAGCACCGCCAGTGAGGCCGAGATGGGCCTCTCCGAAAACTCCAGGTCGTTTGCCACGCCCGCGCGCTCGGCGTTCCGTGTCGCCGCCTGGATCGCCCCCGCATCGCGATCGGAACCGCTGATCCTGAGGGCAGCATTCAGAATAGTTTCTCTGGCTTTGGTGACCGTTTCGTCCCAGAGCGGCCGATCGAAGGATTTCCAGGTCATGAACTGAAAATTTCTTTCGAGCCCCGGGGCGATCCGACGCCCGAGCAGGGCCGCTTCGATCGGGATCGTTCCCGATCCGCACATTGGGTCCACCAACAGGTCATTCTTCTGCCACCCGCTCGCAAGCAACATCGCCGCCGCGAGGGTCTCGCGGAGCGGCGCCTTGCCCACTTCCTGTCTGTAACCGCGGCGATGCAGCAGCTGCCCCGAAGTATCCGCGCTGATCTCGCACTGATCGTCTACTATCCGCACCACGAAAAGCTGCGGTGAGGAAGGCGACGCATCGCTCTCCGCATCGCTTGCTGCATCCTCGCCGCCTTCCGATGCACCAACTCGCAGATCTACACCCGGCGGCGACACCTTTTGGATGGCGCCAAGCACTCGCTCGGCGACGGCATCGGAGTGATAAAGGCGCGACTTTCTGCAGGTGACGCGAACTTCTACGCGTCCCGTGTCGGGAAGAAAGTCAGCCCACGGCAGCTTCGCTGCGCGTCGCTCTAGCTCGTAGAACGTGCTGGCGTGAAATCGTCCGAGCCGAAGGATGACCCGGCTCGCCGTTCTCAGCCAAAGGTTGGCCAGGTAGACCCGATCGAGATCGCCGTCGAATGCCACCCCGCCCGGCTCCTGCCGCCCCTTGATATCCAGGCCTTTGAGCTCGCCGGCGGTGATCGACTCGAGTCCCGGTGCGGTAGCGGCGAACAACTCGAAGCGTGGGCTGGATGGCTTGGAGCGCGAATTCGGCATCGAGGCTCAGGTTAGCTGAGCGCCGGCGGCCCCGTAAGTGGCGACGACCCTCAGCTGGCAGAAGACATCCTCACGCGGGAATGCTTTGTGCCGATATGCGTCAGAGTGTCAAAAAGCATAACAAGAGAGTCAGCCCGACAGCTCCTCCAAGAGAGATTCGGTCACAAGGATTTTCGGCCTGGCCAGTGGGAGCCACTCAGCGCTGTTCTCTCTGGACAAGACGCATTGGTGGTCATGCCGACCGGCAGCGGCAAATCGCTGATCTATCAATTGCCCGCCGTTCAGCTGCCCGGTCTCACCATTGTCGTGAGCCCGCTCATCGCCCTGATGAAGGACCAGCATGACAAGCTATCCGCCCAGGGCGTTAGCTCCGTGGCGATGCACTCGCATCTGTCGACGTCGGAAACGCGCGAAGCCCACCGCCAGATCGCCGAAGGTGAGGGAGAGATTCTCTACCTGACGCCGGAGAGGTTCAAGGATCGCGCGTTCTTCGAGCATCTGCTTTCAAGACCAATCAGCCTCTTCGTCGTCGATGAAGCCCACTGCGTGAGCCAGTGGGGGCATGACTTCCGACCTGACTACCTCTCTCTGGGCGCTATCTCCAAGCGACTCGGACGACCCCCGATACTTGCTCTCACGGCAACCGCAACAGAGCACGTCCAGCAGGACATAGTCCGTCAGCTGGGAATGAAGGATCCCCACATCACGATCACCGGTTTCGCGCGCCCCAACCTTCGCTTCGAGGTGGTGCGGACCGTCAACGACCAGATCAAGGACACCACTCTCCACCACGCTCTGCGCGAATTCGACGGAGCGGGTGTGATCTACGTGGCGACGGTAAAGGAAGCGGAGCGTCTCTACGAAATGCTCGCCGAGGAATTCAAGGTAGGGCTGTACCACGGCAAGCGGCCGGCGGCGGATCGTAAGGAGGTGCAGGACCGATTCATGGCCGGCGATCTCAAGGGAATCATCGCGACCAACGCCTTCGGACTCGGCATCGACAAGCAGGACCTGCGTTGGGTGATTCACTACCATTTCCCCGGATCGATCGAGGCCTACTACCAGGAAGCGGGGAGGGCCGGTCGCGACGGCCAGCCGGCGATCTGTCGAGTGCTATACAGGGTGGAGGACAAGCGCATTCAGTCCTATTTCCTGGGCGGCAAGTACCCCGAGGTCCAGGAGGCGGCGCAGGTTGCGCTGGCACTGGAGAAGTATCCTCTGAAGACGCCCGTTCTCCTCGACGACATCGTGGAGATCACGGGGATTCCCTCGCGCAAGGCGAAGATCGTCTTCGCGCTGCTCAAGCGACACGGTCTGGTGCGAGAGCATCGCGGGGGGAAATGGGAGCGTCTGGGCGACAATCTCTGCGCCGTCGACCTGAGCGCGGACCTCCAGGACTACGAAGAGCGTCGCGCCATGGATCAGGAAAAGCTCCGCACCATGATCCAGTTCTGCCAGACAACCCAATGCCGGACCCGCTATATCCTCGAGCATTTCGGCGAGGAGGTCGACGC
>DASYIM010000064.1:0-7047 GCA_035997625.1 Gemmatimonadaceae bacterium | reverse complement strand
GCGCCCGTTCACCACGGTTCACAACGCCCTGAACATGCCCCTTTACCTGAGGATCGCCGACGAGCTCTATCTGAAGCGATTGGTGGTCGGGGGACTCGAGCGCGTCTACGAGATCGGTCATGATTTCAGGAATGAAGGCATGGATCGCACGCACAATCCCGAGTTCACCATGCTCGAGTTCTATCAGGCGTATGCCGACTATACCGAGATGATGAACGTCGTCGAGCAGCTGATGGAGAAGGCGGCTGAGGCGGTGCGTTCGGTGCCGGAGCTGAGGTCGAACGTGCCTGTATTCGAGCGGCCGTTTCAGCGGGTTGAGTGGTTTCCGGCACTCAACGCCGCGGCAGGCACCGATGTTGACGCGCTCGACGATGCAGGACTCCGCGCACTTGCAACCCGCATTGGGGTAGAAAAGCCCGAGACGCTGAGCCGGTCCAAAATGCTCGACGAGATTTTTCAGGGCTTGGTCGAGTCGAAGCTGATCAAGCCGACGTTTGTTGTAGACTATCCGGTGGAGCTTTCGCCACTGGCGAAGCCAAAGCGGGGTAATCCGAAACTCACCGAGCGGTTCGAGCTTTTTGCCAACGGCAAGGAAATGGCGAACGCTTTCAGTGAGCTGAACGATCCACTCGATCAACGTCGCCGGCTCGAGGCACAGGGAAGGCTGCGCGCCGCTGGCGACGAGGAAGCAGCCGGAGTGGACGAGGATTACCTGCGGGCAATGGAATACGGAATGCCACCAATGGGTGGAGTGGGGATTGGAGTGGACCGGTTGCTCATGTACTTGTCTGGTGCAACGAACATCCGCGACGTGATACTGTTTCCAACGATGAGGCCGGAATGAGCAAGCTCGAACTGCAGATCGCCTGGAGATATCTGCGCAGCCGGCGCGGCTCGAAGCTGCTGTCGCTGATCAGTATCATCGCGATTGGCGGGGTGCTCGTCGGCGTGAGCGCGCTGATCATCATCATCGGAGTGATGAACGGGTTGCAACACGACCTTCGTGAGAAAATCCTCGTCGGTAGTCCCGACATCCGGGTTCTGAGCTACGGCGAAGATCTCAAGATCACCGACTGGCAGAACGTTCTGGACAAGGTTCGGAAGCAGCCTGGCGTAGTTGCAGCAGCGCCATTTGTGCTCACCGAGGCACTGTTGAACACGGGGCACGACTATGCCGGTGCGGCCTACGTTGTTGGCCTGCTACCGTCCGGACGCGGAGTTCCCGACGTGACGACAATCCGTGAGCACACGAAGGAGGGAGATTTTCGCTTCGCCAGCGCCGATGGCCAGCGCCGCGGAGTCGTCCTCGGCAACCTGCTCGCCATGCGCTTCAGCAAGTACATAGGAGACAGCATCAGTCTCCTCACTGCTGGTGGGGGCAAAATGAATCCGGTCACGGGCGGGCTGACCCCGCGCCTGGAGAGCTTCGAAGTCACCGGGATCGTGCAGACCGGCATGTACGAGTACGACAACTCGTACGCCTTCATCGCGCTCGACAAAGCGCAGAATCTCGCCAACCTCGGCGACGGTGTTACCGGCATCGAGGTAAAAACCAAGGACCGCTGGCAGGCTGCGGCCGTCGGCTCCCAGCTGGTGGCCTCTCTCGGCTGGCCTTACCGCACTGTCGATTGGCAGGAGCAGAACCACTCCCTTTTTCAGGCGCTCAAGCTGGAAAAGCTCGGTATGGGGGTCATTCTGCTGTTGATCGTCCTCGTCGCCGCGTTCAACATTGTCAGCACGCTGACGATGGTGGTGGCCGACAAAACGAAGGAGATCGGCATTCTCAAGGCGATGGGGATGCCGTCGGCTTCGATCCGGCGAATCTTCTTTGCTCAGGGGCTCGTGATAGGAGTGGTGGGGACTGGGCTCGGTGTGTTGCTCGGGTTCGGTGGCGCGCTCGCGCTCGACAAGTACCAGTTCATCAAGCTCGATCCAACCGTGTACTTCATCGACCACTTGCCCGTCTCGACCCAGCCGACCGACGTGGTGTGGATCATCCTTGCCAGCATCGCCATCGCGGCTGTCGCGACGGTTTACCCGGCCGTGCAGGCGTCGCGGCTTTTCCCGATCGAGGCGATCAGACACGAATGACGATGAACGTCCTCGAGGCCCACGACGTCTATAAGTCCTACGTCGGTGGAGACGGAAACGAGCTGCACGTGTTGAACGGCGTCAACCTGGCGGTGCCGCGGGGTGAGATGATTGCGATCGTCGGCGCGAGCGGCGCCGGGAAGAGCACGCTGATGCATGTCCTTGGCGCACTGGACAAGCCGACGCGCGGCTATGTTGTAATCGGAGGCGAGCCCGTGCACGGTCGAAACGAGACCGAGCTGGGGCAGCTGCGGAATCGAACCGTTGGGTTTGTTTTTCAGTTCCACCATTTACTGCGGGAGTTCTCGGCGCTCGAGAACGTGATGATGCCACTGCGCATTGCCGGCAAGACCGACGAGGTCGCACGGAGCAGAGCGGCGGAGCTGCTGGCGCGCGTCGGCCTCAGTGCGCGCATGACGCATCGTCCCGGCGAACTTTCCGGCGGCGAGCAGCAGCGGACCGCGGTGGCGCGTGCGCTGGCGATGGATCCGCAGGTGATTCTGGCCGACGAGCCGTCGGGCAATCTCGACCGGTGGAACGCGGAGAATTTGCACGAATTACTGAGCGAAGTGGTCAATGACCTCGAGATCGGGATGGTCGTCGTTACCCATAGTCGCTCACTCGCGGCACGCGCCAATCAGGTGCTGCTGCTCGACGGCGGAAAGTTGAGTCGTACCGAGGTCGAAGGAGTCGTCGTATAAATGGTCTGCGATCTGTGCAAGGATGGCGAAGCGGTAATCCAGCTCACTGAGATCGAAGGGAGCGGGGTAAGACTGCTGCATCTGTGCGAAAAATGCGCGGCCGAGCGGGGGGTGGAGACGACGCTCACGGCGGCAAAGCCGCAGATCAACAATTTTCTGCAGACAATTCACGAGCAGATGGCCGGGGCCAAGGGCGAGCCGGCGCAATGTTCGTTCTGCTCGTCGACGCTCGCCGACTTCCGCGCCACCGGGCGGCTTGGCTGCGCGCACTGCTACGATACCTTCGAGACGAGCCTGCGCGACCTGCTGCGACGCGTTCACGGCAACTCGCGGCACATCGGACGTCGTTACGTTGCGCCGCTGCCGAGCGAGCTCCCTCACGTCTCGACGGCGACCGAGCTCCGCGACCGCCTGAAGCGGGCGATCGAGGCCGAGCAGTTCGAGCTTGCCGCCGACATCCGCGACAAGCTGCGGGGAATCGAGTGATGCTCGATCTATCACTGCTTCCCGACGGCGGTGCCAGCTGGCTCGATGCTTCGGGCGAGCATGCCGACATCGTGATCTCGACCCGCATTCGCCTGGCGAGGAATCTGGAGGGTTACGCCTTCACCCCGCGGGCGCGCGACGGCGAGCGGCTGCGGATTCTCACCCAGGTCCGGGAGGCGTTCGGCAGCCTGCGGACGATCGAGGATGGCGTTCTGCTGCGCGTCGACGAGCTCCCCCCGGAGGACCGGCTGCTGCTGCACGAGCGCCATCTGGTGAGTAAGGAGCTGGCGGGCCTGAACGAGCAGCCGGTGCGGACCGGCGCGGCCGTCTACCTGTCACGCGGCGTCGGTATCATGGTCAATGAGGAGGATCACCTCCGGCTGCAGGCGCTTCATTCCGGCTTTCACGTCCCCGACGCCTTCGGGGTGATCGAGCGGCTTGATGCCGAGCTGGGGAACCGCATTCCGTACGCGTTCCATAACGAGTTCGGCTATCTCACGGCGTGCCCTACGAATGTCGGGACCGGTCTCCGGGCGTCGGTTTTGATCCACCTGCCCGGTCTGGTGCTGACCAAGGAAATCGGAAAAGTGCTGGCCGGCCTCCAGCAGGTCGGACTCACCTATCGAGGCATGTACGGGGAGGGGAGTGAAGTGGTCGGGAATTTCTTCCAGATCTCAAACCAGACAACTCTCGGCCGGTCGGAAGGCGAGTTACTTGATTACCTCGTACGCGTCGTAAGACATGTAATCGAGCGCGAAGAAGAAGCGCGGCGAGTTCTGCTGCGCGATGCGGGTTATATTATTGAAGACAAGCTCTGGCGTGCCTTTGGCACGCTGCGATATGCACGCAGCTTGAGCTTCGATGAAGCGATGAACTACTTGAGCGGCGTGCGACTGGCTGTCGGTTTGAAACTGATAAGCGGTCTCAGTGTATATACTCTCAACAAGCTCCTGATATTTAGTCAGTTGGCGCACCTCAGTCATACCGAGGGAAGGGCGCTGACGGAAAGCGAAGCGAATGTCGCACGCGCTCGATACGTGCGAGAGACGTTAGCTCGAGAGGCGGAGTAAGGGGTAGCGGGTAATCACGCGCGCCGCAGTGATCGACACTGTCACGCACGCGAAGGAACCAGTTACCGCACTGAGGAATCGCAGAAATGAACGGGTACAACTTCACTGAGCGAGTACGAAAGGTTCTCGCCATGGCGCGTGAGGAAGCTGCAAGGCTCCATCACGAATACGTCGGCACCGAGCACATTCTGCTCGGACTAATCCGCGAGGGCGAAGGCGTAGCCGCCGCTGTCCTCCAAAACCTCAGCGTCGACCTCGACGAGATTCAGCAGAAGATCGAGGAGACAGTGAAGAAGGGTAAGGCCGCAGCAGCGACCGGACCCGATCTCCCGTATACCTCCCGTGCAAAGAAAGTCCTCGAGCTCGCCATGGGCGAAGCGCGTGACCTTAGCCACGGTTATGTCGGCACCGAGCACCTGCTGCTCGGACTGTTGCGCGAAGAGAAGGGCATCGCGGCGCAGGTTCTGACCGACGCTGGCGTAAACCTCGACGCCGCCAAAGCGGAAACGCTCCGTCTTCTCGGCACCGAAATGCCGCAGGGCGGGACCCCGTCGGCGACGCAGGGAACTCCAGGCGCCGCACCGGCGCAGACTGGCAAAGGCGAGAAGAAGTCCAAGACTCCCGCCCTCGATCATTTCTGCAGAGATCTGACCCAGCTGGCGGCGGACAATCAGCTCGATCCGACGATCGGCCGCGGCAAGGAAATCGAGCGGGTGATGGAGATTCTGACTCGTCGCAAGAAGAACAACCCGGTTCTCATCGGTGAGCCGGGGGTGGGCAAGACCGCGATCGTAGAAGGACTCGCCCAGCTCATCGCCAATGGCGAGTGCCCCGATTCGCTGCGCGACAATCGCGTGCTGTCGCTCGACATGGCGGCGGTGATTGCCGGCACAAAATATCGCGGCCAATTCGAGGAGCGCCTGAAGGCGGTCATGAACGAGATCGCGCAGAACAAGAACATCATCCTGTTCATCGACGAGCTGCACACTCTCGTCGGAGCGGGCGCGGCCGAAGGCGCAATCGACGCCAGCAACATGCTCAAGCCAGCGCTCGCGCGCGGCGAGCTTCAGTGCGTTGGTGCCTCGACTCTCAACGAGTACCGCAAGTACATCGAGAAGGATGGCGCCCTCGAGCGCCGGTTCCAGACCGTGATTGTCGAGCCACCTTCCGTCGACGAGACCGTTGAGATCCTCAAGGGACTTCGCAAGAAGTACGAGGAGCACCACAAGGTGACTATCCCCGACGCGACGCTCGAGTCGGCGGCGAAACTCTCGGAGCGCTACATCACCGACAGGTTCCTGCCAGACAAGGCGATCGACGTCATCGACGAAGCTGGAGCGCGAGCGCGTCTTGCGACGCAGTCCCCGCCGCCGGCTGTCGCCGAGCTAAAGGCACAGCTCGATGCTGTGAACGTGGACAAGGAAGCGGCAGTGCGCGATCAGAACTTCGAGCGCGCGGCCTCACTCCGTGACCGCGAGCGCGAGCTGCAGGGCGATATCCGTCGCAAGCAGGAAGAGTGGGAGAAGCACCGGCAGTCGCATCGCCCGGTGCTCGGCGAGGAAGAGGTATCGTTCATCGTAAGCCGTTGGACGGGTATCCCGGTGATGCGGCTCCAGGAAGCGGAGACTGCGAGACTGCTGCGCATGGAAGAGGAGATGCACATCTCTGTCGTGGCGCAGGAAGAGGCGATCAAGGCGCTCTCGCGCTCGATCCGCCGCAGCCGCGCGGGACTCAAGGATCCGAACCGTCCGATAGGCTCGTTCATTTTCTCGGGCCCGACCGGTGTCGGAAAGACCGAGGTTGCGCGCGCGCTGGCCAAGTTCCTGTTCGCGGATCCCGCGGCTCTCATTCGCGTCGACATGAGCGAGTACATGGAGAAGTTCTCGGTGTCCCGCTTGATCGGCGCGCCGCCGGGTTACGTCGGCTACGAAGATTCCGGGACGCTGACCAAGGCCGTACGGCGCAAGCCGTACAGCGTGGTGCTGCTCGACGAGATCGAGAAGGCGCACCCCGATGTCTTCAACATTCTGCTGCAGGTTCTCGACGAAGGTCACCTGACCGATAACTACGGGCGCGTGATCGACTTCAAGAACACGGTCGTGATCATGACGTCGAACGTCGGAGCTCGCGATATCACCAAGGGTCGCGGCCTCGGCTTCCACGCGCCGGACGCGAAGTCGAACTTCGAGCGGATAGCGGAGAAGGTGAAGGAAGAGATGCAGCACGTCTTCAATCCAGAATTCCTCAACCGGCTCGACGACGTGATCGTCTTCCATCCGCTCTCACAGGAGAACATCGGCGAGATCGTCGGCATACTCCTCAAGGACGTTCAGAAGCGGCTGGGCGACGAGGAGTTGACCCTCAAGCTCACTGACACCGCCTCGGCGTTCCTGGTGAAACACGGGTACGATGAGAAGTTCGGAGCGCGGCCACTGAAGAGGGCGATCCAGAAATTCATCGAGGATCCCCTCTCGGAGAAGATCCTGCTCGCCGAGTTCTCGAAGGGTGATGAGATCGAAGTCGATCTCGCCGCCGACGGTTTGAAGCTGGACTTCCGGGTCCTGAGCGGCACGCCGAAAGCGTAAGTCCTGAGCCACAAATCAAGGGGCCGCCGGAGAGAAGCAACTCTCCGGCGGCCCCGTTGTCTAATCATCATGCCCGCTCTCTGACGAGGACCTCCACCAAAAGTGATTAGTGTA
>DASYIM010000063.1:0-13147 GCA_035997625.1 Gemmatimonadaceae bacterium | reverse complement strand
TTCTCGCGCCAGGCGGAGGCAGTCGTCGAAGTCACCGCGCACCAGAAGTGTGCGCGCGCCATACGCCAGCGTTTGGGCGAGCTTGCCGAGCGCGACTTGTCCCGCCGGCACGAGAACGATCGCCGGAATTCCTGCCAACGCGGCGTAGGCGGCGAGTGACGCCGAGGTATTGCCCGTCGATGCGCAGGACACCGCGCTGGCAGCGATTCGCTTTGCCTGGCTGACGGCGACGGTCATCCCGCGGTCCTTGAACGACCCGGTCGGGTTGTGTCCCTCGTGCTTGAGCATCAGCTCGGGCACGTTCACCCATTCTGCGACTCGCGCGCGTGACAACAGGGGAGTGTTGCCCTCCCACTGAGTCACCAGATCGCTATCAGCAATTCCTGGCAGTACCAGCTCGCGATATCGCCAGACGCCCGACGCCGGGGAATCGCTCGCCCCCGTCGTTCGAGCGACACCAACCCTCTCGTCGAACATCGCGCGCAGCGCTGTCCCGCGCTCCGACGGAAGCTCGATCTCGACCGCGAGCAGTCCGCCACACCTGGGACAAGTCGTCCGCGAATCGAGCTCACCCACCTCGGTGCCGCACGACTCACAGCGCAGCCGATTCCACGACCCGCTCTTCAACGAGTTCCCGCCAGCTTGAACACATCGTTGAGTACGCCGGCGGCAGTTACAGCTGCGCCGGCTCCGGGACCGGTAATCACCAGCGGATTGGCGCGATATCGGCGCGTGGTGAACGAAAAATGGTTGTCGGTTCCTGCCAGCGACGCCAGCGAGCTCGATCCATCGACCGCCGCGATGCTGACGCGCGCCTCACGCTTCGTCACCGTCGCGCGGTAGCGGAGCACCGTTCCTCGCTCGCGCGCATCCCGGATGCGCTGCTCCCACTGCGCGTCTGCCTCGTGCAGGCGTTCGAGGAACGCATCGGGTGCAACCTCGCGTAGTGATTCCGGAACGAGCGACTCGACCTCAACGTCGGCGATCTCGCCCGAAAACCCGATCAGACGCCCAAGTATTAGCGCCTTGCGTGCGACATCCATCCCCGAAAGATCGTCGCGCGGGTCCGGCTCGGTGTAACCGCGTCTCATCGCCTCGCGCAGTGCGGTGGAGAAGGATGTCCCGCGCCCCATCTCGCCGAACAAGTAACCGAGTGTCCCTGACGGACAGGCTTCGATGCGCAGAATACTGTCACCGGACTCGGCGAGCTTCTGGATGGTGTCGATGACTGGGAGGCCTGCCCCCACCGTTGCCTCGTGCAACACGCGTCGGCCATCTGCGGCCGCGGCGCGGGCGAGTGCGCGAGCGTCTTTCTCCGGGCCGGCGAGGGGACGCTTGTTCGCCAGGACGATGTCCATTCCATGCGCCAGTGCCTGCTCGAGCACGGGAGCAGTATCGCCGGCCGTCACATCGACCAGGATCGGGCGCGACAGTGCGTGCCCGGTAATCGCCGCGATTGCCTCTTCAGCCGTGGCGTGAACCCCACGGCGCACACCGGAGAGCGGGGTCCGCGCAGACTTCGCGGCAATCAGCTCCTCCAGTCGCTTCGCCGAGAGCCCGCGCGCGTCGAAGACGTAACCGCTGCGATCGATGACGCCCACCACTCGCGCCTGCACCTGTTCTCCCGCGCGAGACGAGTGCGTCGCCATCTGAGCGGCGAGCTCACGACCGATCTGGCCGAAGCCGAGTATTACGACATCGGCGTGCTCCGGATGGACCGCCGCGCCACCGCCGATCTTGCCCAGGCGGAATGCGGAATGGATCGCGCGCTGCGCCTTGCCGGCATCTCGGCCCTCAACCACAAGCGAGATGTTGAGCTCGCTGGCGCCCTGCGCGATCGCAACGATGTTGACTCCTTCGTCGGCCAGTGCGCCAAATAGCCGCGCCGCGACGCCCGGCGTTCCCGCCATGCCAAGTCCGACTACGGCGATGGTGGCGAGGTCTGGTCGCACTTCGATGGCGTCGATCTCTCCGCGCGCCAGCTCAGCTGCGAACGCCTCGCGCAATGCCGCCGCCGCGCCGTTCGCCGCGATGGTGGGAATGCCCATGCAGATCGAGTGCTCTGAGGACGCTTGCGAGATAAGCGACACGGAAACACCAGCGCGCTCGAGCGCGCCAAATGCGCGCGCCGCGACTCCAGGTACGCCAACCATGCCATTTCCGGCAATCGTCAGCAGAGTCTGATCGGAAATTGCCGTCAAGGCTTTTACCGGTCGACGCGTCCGCCCGACGGCAGGCTTGCGCTCTCTCTCGACGACGATCTCGGTGCCGTGCGCCGACGGATCCGCATACGGGCGGATGATGAGTCGCGTTCCGCCTTGCAGCGCGATCAGTGAGCGCGGGTGCAACACTTTCGCGCCGTAGTAGGCGAGCTCCGAAGCCTCACGCACGTGCAGCACTTTGATCAACCGCGCGTCGGGAACAACCCGGGGATCCGCCGTCAGCAGGCCGGGGACGTCCTTCCACAGAATGACATCGCGCGCCGCCAGCACCCGGCCGAGAACAGTCGCGGTCAGATCCGACCCGCCACGACCGAGCGTGACCACGCTGCCGTCGACTGATCGAGCTATGAAACCGGGAACGACCGGGACCGTGCCGCGATCGATGATTGGGCGCAGCACGGTATCTGCTGCGCGCGCGGTCAGCTCGAGGTCGGCGCTCGCGTTTCCGTGCGGACCCATGCCGAACACAACTTCGGTTGCATCGATGAACTCCGCCGCGACGCCGGCCGCGGCCAGTGCCGCGGCCAGGATTCTGGCTGCGAGACGGTCACCGTGCGAGACGAAGACGTCACTCATTGCCGGCGTCAGCTCGCCTCGCTCCGCGATTTCCGCCGCCATTCGCACCAGCTCATCGAAGGTCGCGCCGATCTGGGTCTCCAGCGCGCCACCGTCATGAGCATCGATGCCGAGCGACCGTGCCGCGACCAGGTGTCGCTCGCGCACCGCCTTGATCGATTCGGCATGCACCTCACCCTCGGCGGCGGCCTGCGCGGTCGTGAGCAAGGCGTCGGTGATGCCGAGCATCGCCGACGCGACCACGACTTTCTGGCGCGCCGGATCATCGGCAACGATGCTCGTCACCCGGCGGATGGCGGCGGCGTCAGTAAGCGCCGCGCCACCGAATTTGTGGACGTTAAGAGTTGACGCGGGTCTCATCGTGGATGAGACAGAACCTACGCACCCGCCTTTCGCAGGCCAGTGCGGGTGCGACTACCTGGGGCGATAACCAGGCCCCCGCAGAGCTCGTCCTGGTAGTGCCGTCGTCATCTGACCTCCGTCGACGACCGGGACTCCGTTCACCAAGACGTAGCTCACTCCCGTGGCAATCTGCGATGGATTCTCGTAAGTGGCGTTGTCGATAATGGTGTTCGGATCGAAGACAGTGATGTCCGCGAACATCCCTGGCTTGAGCAGCCCGCGATCTTCGATGCCCACGCGCTGCGCAGCCAGTGAAGTCATCTTGCGGATGGCGAACTCGAGGCTGATGACCGAGTCCTGGCGGACATAGCGGCCCAGTATTCTCGGAAACGTTCCGAATCCACGCGGATGGCCCCGCTCTCGCCATTTCCCTGTCGAGTCCGGGCTCACCGCCCCGGCATCCTGTCCGACCGAGACCCACGGCTGCCTCATCGCGTAGCGAAGCGCATCCTCGTTGAAGGAGAAGTAGATGGCGCTCGTCCGCGCGCTGTCAGCGATCAGGATGTCGAATGCAGCATCGTATGCATCCTGGCCGCGCATCTTGCCGATTTCCGTCAACAGCTTGCCTTCGTATTGCTTGAGCGAGTCGGCCCCGACCTCGTTGACCATGGTGCGCGCGGCGGTGCGAATTCCCTGCGCGCTATCGGCGCCGAGCTCGGCCTTGAGGCGAGCGCGCACGGCGGGATCCCTGAGGCGCGTGATCAGGGAATCGTCACCGCCCTCCTGCACCCAGGTATTGAGCATCGCCTGGAGGCTGGTTCCACTGGCGATGTAAGGATACTGGTCGGCGGTGATGTCGACCCCTGCTCGACGCGCTGAATCGATCAATGCGACGGCTTGCTGCATCTGCTCGAGCGAGCGCGACTTGATGTGTCTGATCTCCGCCCACGTTCCCGCCTCCGACGCGATGCGGATGGTCTCACGAACGGCGGTGAGGAGTCCCGCGCCCTCACTCCTGATGTGCGCTGCATAACCCCCTTTGTAAGGCGTCGCGTACTTCGTCAGCGCGATTAGCTCCTCGGTGGTGAAAAAGGTGCTCGGCAGATAGATCAGCCCTGTCCCGACACCGACCGCGCCGTCGCGCATCGCCGAATCGATTAGGGCGCCCATCTGCCTCATTTCGGCGTCCGTCGGATGCCGGGTGGCTTCGCCCATCACCGTTTCGCGCACCGAGCTCGTCCCGACATAGGTGCCGAGGTTGATGGCGGTCCCATTCTTCTCGAGGAAAGCGAAATACTCGCCGAGGGAGCGCCACGGATATCGCGGATTGGGCTGCTGGCCGAGCGCGAGCTGTGGCCACGCCGAATGCACCTCGCCCGTAATCTCGCTGGTAATGCCCTGAGTAATCTTCGATACGGCATGCGGCCCGCGCAGCAGCTGGAATTCCGAATGTCCGAGCATGTCGATGAAGCCCGGGGCCACGACCTGATCGTGGGCGTCGATCACGCGGGCGGCGTTGAGTCCGGGGATGGAAGGCCCGACGTAGGCGATCCTGTCTCCAATCGTCGCCACGCTGCCGCGATACCACGGATTCCCGGTTCCATCTACAATCCGCGCGTTGGTGATCAGAACGTCGAACTGCGTTCCCGCGGGCCCGCGCGTCTGCACCGATGCACAAGCAGCGGTGAGTGTGATCGCTAGAGCAGAAATAACTCTGGTGATTTGCATTCGTTGTTGTTTATGGATGGGTTGATCAGGTCAGTGTGTAATCAGGAGCTGCCTTGTAGTACGTGCTGGGGGCTCTCGGCAAGCGGCTCTGAGCGGTGGGCTTTTCACTGAAGAAGACCGGCTAGGAGCTTTGAGCGGAGCGGCCGGCGGCGGGTGCCATGAGGTACATACGAGGATAGCTCGCAGCCGCGAGCTGCTCAGCCCGTGACTCCCAGCAGGTAGTCTTCGGTAAAAAAGCCCGAAGCTCCCAGCCGATCCGCGTAAAGCCCGCAGCTGGTAATCGTATTTTGCGGTTCAGGAAATCTTCTGAGTTTTCTTCTTGAGAAAATCCATCAGGATAAACTGGCCCAGCGTCATGGTGTTGGTGAAGTAGGCCTTGCCCTTGCTGATCTCCGACACCCGCTTCACGAACTCCACCAGCGCGCGGTCCCGCGCCAGCATGAAGGTGTTGATCAGGATTCCCGACCGCCGGCAGTTGGCTACCTCTCTCAACGTCGTCGCGATCACCGTGCTGTCGAGCCCCATCGAGTTCTTGTAGATCTGCCCGTTGGGCATCGTCATCGCGCTCGGCTTGCCGTCGGTGATCATGACGATCTGGCGCATGTCTTTCTTCTGCGCCATCAACAGTCGCCGCGCCAGCTTGAGGCCTTCCGCGGTGTTGGTGTGGTACGGGCCCACCTGCGCCTGGGGCAGCGTCGACAGCGGGATCTCCTCGGCGGAGTCATGAAACAGTACGACCTGCAGCGTGTCGCCGGGGAACTGCGTCCGAATGAGATGGGTCAGCGCCAGTGCGACCTTCTTCGCCGGAGTGAAGCGATCCTCGCCGTAGAGAATCATTGAATGTGACGTGTCGAGCATCAGCACCGTCGCGCACGACGAGCGGTACTCCGCCTGCCGAACCATCAGATCGCCGTAGTCGAGATCCATCGGCACTTCGAGTGATCCCGTTCTTAGCAGCGAGTTCTTGAGAGTCTCGTTGACATCCATGTTGAGCACGTCTCCGAACTCGTACTGCTTGCTGTAGCCGTCGGCCTCGATGCCCGTCGCCAGATGCGGTGTGTCGTGCGACCCGAAGCTCGACTTACCGAGCGAGCTGAGAATGTGACGCAGGCTCTTGTAGCCGAGGAAGTCGATGCCCTTGTCGGTGAGATTGAACTGCACGCTCTTCGATGCGGCCTGGGCGATGCTGCCGCGTCCCTCAACGGGCTGATGACCGGCCGGCACCTGGGGTGGCGCCTGCAGGTTCAGGTAACCCTCGGCGGCCAGTTTCTGAACCAGCTGATCCAGCAGCTCGCTCAGCTTCTGCTGCGACTCCTTGTTGCCGTCGCCACGCAGCGCCTCGAGCAGATCGGGCGTGAACTGACCGCTCTCGATCAGCGCGTCGAGAATTGCCTGACGCAGCGCCTCGAGCGACCGATCAGGCTCCGAATCGAAATCGTCGAAGTAAGGGTTGAAGCTCTGTCCGCCCGCGAAGCCCGATTGCAGCAGAAAATCAGCGAGTTTGTCGAGCAGCGCCTGCAAATCGACTGCGTCAGCGGCTTCCGGGCTGAACTTCGAGTAGGTGTGGAACCGCATGTCTCTAACATACAACTGGGGCACCGGACGTGTATAATTTCACTGCGGAATGGCTCATCCTACGCCGTCGCGCGCTATCCGGAAGCCCATTAATCCGTTCCGGGCGCTCCAGGTCCACCGCAATTTCCGGCTTTTCTGGACCGGTCAGACCGTATCGCTCATCGGCACTTGGATGCAGACGGTCGGGCAGGGCTGGCTGGCCCTGGAGCTCACCAACAGCGCCTTCATGGTCGGCCTGGTCAGCGCGGCGGGCAGCTTTCCGGTTCTCCTGCTCTCGCTTTACGGCGGCGTTCTCGCCGATCGCCGCAGCAAGCTGAAGATCGTCATTGTCTGCCAGACGCTTCTGCTTGCCGAGGCGGCAGCGCTGTGGTGGTTCACGTGGAGCGGTCGTATCGATATCACGTCGCTGCTTATTCTCACCACCATCGGCGGCATTATCGCGGCGTTCGAGATTCCAGCGCGCCAGGCGATGATCGTCGAGCTGGTGTCCCGCGAGGATCTCGTCGACGCGATCGCTCTCAATTCGGGCGGATTCAACCTTGCGCGCATCGTCGGCCCGTCGATCGCGGCAATCGTCCTCGCCAAGTTTGGCCTCGCCTGGTGTTTCGGCATCAACGCGCTGAGCTATCTGGCGGTCCTGGTGAGTCTCGGCAGGATCCGCCTTCCACGGTGGACCCCTGTCGAGCATCTGGTCTCGCCTTTCGAGCAGCTGAAGCACGGATTCCAGTACATCCGCAGCTCGCGCTCGGTGTCGGGTCTGATGGGGGTCATCGCCGTCTTCTCGATCTTCGGCTTTCAATACCTGTCGATGATGCCGGTGGTCGCGCGCGACGTTTTGCACACCGGAGCGAGCGGTTACGGGCTGCTGCTGACGTTTGTCGGGATCGGCGCTCTCACGGGAGCGCTCTCGCTGGCAGCGGTTGGCTCGCGCATCCGTCGCGGAAAGTTGTTCAACTCTACTGCCTACGCATTCGCGGGACTGACGATGCTGTTCTCGCTGATGCGATCCGTCCACCTCGCCGCCGCCGTGCTGTTGTTTCTCGGACTGGCGATGCTGATCAACGGTGCGCTCGCCAATGGAATTCTTCAATCCGTAGTGCCGGACGAGCTGCGCGGCCGCGTCATGGCGACTTACGTGTTCGTCTACGTCGGATTCGCGCCGATCGGATCGTTCATCGCCGGTGCATTGGCGCGCTGGATCGGCGTGGAGTGGGCGATCTTCAGCGGGGGATTGGTGATGCTGATTTACGTGATGTGGGCGTTCAACAAATATCCGGAGATTAGAGCTGTCTAAGGTTTTGGGGTTTGTACGAACCGAGCTAGATCGTGCCGAGTTCTCCGGGTCGCCTTGACGGACGCGCCCAGCGCGCGAACGCGAACAAGACGCCTCCTCCCCAAACTACAAGAACAAAAACCGCGACCATCATCGTTGGGGAGACATCGAAGATCGACCGCCCGGCGATCGTCTGCTGCGCGACGGCGGCACACGCAATCACCCACGCGATGCCCGTGATGTGAACCCACTTCCTGGTTTCGTCCGCGGTCGCGCCCGCCCACACCAGCAGCAGCGCCACGAGGGGAACGGCTTGCAGCCCGTGGAATCCCAGCGCGTGCAGTGGAAGAATGTTTCCCGACACTCCGGTGTGCCTGCCCTGGATCACGCTCATCCAGATGCCGGCGATGAACGCACCTATCGAGGTCACGGCCCCGTATCTGATCGCCAGCAGCACCGGTGAGGTCGCGTCGGGTCGCCCGCTACGGAAGAATTTCACCGCCATGATGAGGAACAGCACCATCACCGCCAGCGCCGTCAGAAAAAAGACCATCCCCAGAATTTGCTCTGGAGGCGTGGCGACCCTGGAAAATCGCGGATCGATACCACGAAAGATCTGCACCGTCTCGATTGCATACGCGTAGGTCAGCAATCCAATGTGCCAGCGGACCCACCGCTTGCGTCCGCGGTCGGAGAATCCCGCTGACGGAACCAGCAACGCTAGAGTCAGCAGATAAATGCCGATCGCGGTGTCGAAGCTGGCTGCCTTGGTGAGATCGCCTTCCGGGGGGATGGGCGCGCCGCCTCTGGCGACGAATACGGCGACGCAAATAACGCCAAGCACAATGCCGATCGTTCCCATCACGACAAGCGCCCGGTTCTCCATCAGCCGCTGGCGAGCGCGCCGGAGGATCTCCGGCAACGGCAGCGGATCGTATCTGAATACAGTCGAATCCGGGCTCATGTTGCCGCCTCCGCCGCGCGGCCGGCCAGCGATCCGCTACGAATCCATCGAGCCACATAGTAGGAGAGGAACCCCACCGGTCCGAGCATGAAGGTGAGAAAGAGAATCACCGACTGGGCGGGAATCGGCACGTATCGGTGATGCATGTTGTCGCGGTAGATGAAAATGCCGACCAGCTGGTCGAACGCCAGGAAATGGATCCAGGCGACGATGGCGATGTCCGGCTGTGACAAGAGGTGGGCGACGCCTTCGGCGCTGCCGAAGTCGCGCATGAACCCGAGTCCCGAAGTGCTGATCTGGGCAGCGATGCCGATTACGTAGAGAACGCACAGCAGAGCGGGAACGATTGCGCTGCGCGCCAGCCAGCGTGTGCCGCGCCAGGTCGGGAGGAAAATCAACAGCGCCCACGCCGGCGTCGCGAATCCAGCAAGCTTGAACAGCGTGAGGTACATGACCACTCTCGGGGCTAGATCGTATGCCCTCTAAACATGAAAAAGACCGCGCCGATAATACACAACCCCGCCCACAGAAAGTCCAGACGCGGCGGCTGTCGCATGTACAGCACGGCGAACGGGACGAAGACCACGAGTGTGATCGCTTCCTGCAGAATCTTGAGCTGGGGCAGTGACATCTCGGTCGCGCCGATGCGGTTTGCCGGAATCATGAACATGTACTCGAACAGTGCGATGCTCCAGCTCACCAGCACCGCGATGTACCATTTGCGGTCGCTGAGATTTCGCAGATGCCCGTACCACGCAAAGGTCATGAAGATGTTCGAGACGATCAGCAGCGAAGCGGTGCGGAGGAGGATCATGGTTTTGTTGGGATGGAGGGCTCGTTTGTTAACTCGGCGTAGGGATCACGGCGGCCTGGCCGGCCCATCGAATACCGAAGCAGGGAGCTGAAAGCAGCCTAAGCTGTAAGCTTCTCAGCTTTTCCGGCGGCGTACGGTGTCACAGAGTCTGAGATTGCGTGCCTCTCTTGCGACTAGGAGCCTTAGAGCCACGCGATCCACGACCAGCGCGCATCCATAGCGCCAGTATGGAAGCTGAAGAGCTTACAGCTGACAAAGCTTTCAGCTCCCTGCTTCGGTATTCGATGCGCCAGTCAGGCGTCCCGATCCATACGCCGCACGGTTACGCCGTCAAGCCTTTATCCAAACCCGCACCGCAATTATCACCAGAAAAACCGCGAACGCCTTCTGCAGCTGCGGCCCCGACAGACTCTGCGCCAGCCTCGCCCCGACCCAGGCCCCCAGAAATAAACCGAGCGCGATCCACAAAGACGCCGCGATGTTGAGGTGGCCGCGCCGGTAGTACTCCCACGCCCCCAGCGCTCCCACCGGCAGGAGTAGCGCGCCGAGCGAAGTTCCGGTTGCCGTCTGAGGAGCGAAGCGCGCCAGCAGAATCAGTGCTGGTCCGATGACAATCCCGCCCCCGATTCCAAACATTCCCGCCAGAACTCCGGCGCCGAGGCCAATGGCGATGAAAAGCATCACGTTAGTCGACTCACGTTTGATTGTTGGGTGCGCTCTATCTGAAAGCCTAAGCGGGAATTCCCTTCCTGGCTGCCTCGAGCACTTTATCGCCGAAAAGATCGATCTCGTCCAGCGTCGTGTAAACGTTGGGAGTTATGCGAATTCCCTTGAACTCCGGATGCACGATCGGCGTGTTCACGATTCGGTGCTGATTGAACAGCCATTGTCCGAGCTTGATGTTGTCGATCCCGTCCACCTGAAACAAAGCGATAGCTCCCGCCTGCCTGTCGTCCAATGGAGTGAGAACCTTTACGCGCGGGCTTTCCTTGACCAGCCGCTTCGCCCACCTGTCTCGCAAATAGCGAAGACGCGCGATCTTCCGCTCTGCGCCGATCCCACGATGGAAAGCCAGCGCCGCTGAAATCGCGTTGTGGTTTGCCGCCGGATGGGTGCCGATCTCCTCGTACTTCCGGATGTCGTTCTCCTGCTTCTTATCGGCGGCCATCAGCGGCCAGAGATTCTTCTGCTTGTCCTTGCGGACGTACAGGAAGCCTGTGCCCACCGGCGCCAGCAGCCATTTATGAAGGCTGGTTCCGTAGTAGTCGCATTGCAGCTCGTCGCGCTTGAACGGGAAGTGCGCAAACGCGTGGGCGCCATCCACGAACACTTCGATTCCGCGAGGCCGGGCGAACTCCACCAGCTGGCGCACCGGCATGATCTGCCCGGTGAGGTTGGTGATGTGGGTGACCTCGATGACTCGCGTTCGCGCGGTGACGGCCGCCTTGAACTGATCGACCAGGTAATCATCCGACGGCGGCGGAACTTTGAATGAGACCTGCTTGATGACGATTCCTTCACGCCGCGCGCGTTGATCCCACGCGGTGAGCATCCGCGGATAATTCTGATTGGTGAGCACCACTTCATCGCCCGCCTTGAGATCCAGCCCCATGATCATGATCTCGTTTGCTTCAGACGCATTGCGGGTGATCGCCATCTCTTCCGTGTCGCAGCCGAACTCGCTGGCCAGGTCCCGCCGCACGCTCTCGACCCTCGGCTCGAGGACCCGCCACATGTGCTCGACGGGGAGCTCATTCGAGAACCGCAGATCCCGGATCATCGCCTCCAGCACGTGACTGGGCGTCGGGCTGCAGCCACCGTTGTTGAGATTGATCATCGTCCTGTCCGAGTCGAACGCGCGCTGGATCTCTGCCCAGTACGACTCGTCGTCGGCCACCGCGAACGCGGGGCGATCGCCGGCGATCGCGTTGGCGCGAAACAGCGACCTGATCGCGTGCTCGCGAAAAATCGGCTGCGTCGCCAGACCCGCGGCGGCCAGCCCGGAAAGGAATTCGCGTCTCGTCGTCATTGCGCGCCCCCGCAAGGAAAAAGCGGTCACCGTTTGCTCCGATGACCGCTCAATAATATGGCCGCGCCTCCGGGGGAGCGAATGCTCTACTGATACTGTATGTAAAGTGGCTTGGGGTTCAGCATCAGCACCTCGGGCGGCGTCAGCAGCGGATCGCCCTTCTTCGTGTCGTTGTGATAGAACAGCTTGAACCCCGTGAACTGCACCGGCTCGGCCTCGACGTAGGCGCGGTACGAGTCGTACTTGAGCCAGGGCTGTCCCCAACCATCCATGTTGATTACAACCTGCACGTTGGGGTCGAGCTTGATCCCCTTCGCGTCGGTGAGCATTCTCCGCGTGAAGCGGTGCACCACCAGCACTTTCGGCGGAAGCTTGTACTGCTTCACCAGGTCGGAGAGGAGCTTGATCGCGTAGTTGACGTCGCTCGAGCTCATGGTGCCGATCTTCGTGCCGGGCTTTTCGCCGCCCTTCATCGAGAATTCCGGATCGATGCCCAGCATCACGTTGGGCCGCTGCAGAAACGGAACGAGACGCGGCAATTCTTCCTGAACCGTGCTTTGTGCAACCTGAACGTCCAGAAAGAGGATCGCGTTTTTCTTCTGCGCCCAGGAGTAGACGGTATTAATCAGGGTGTCCGCCATGCGCAGGCGATATTTCCCGTCCCTCCCCGGAGATCCCTGCGCGACGACCGCGATCAGGTGAAGCGCCGGCTGCACCGGATGCGAAGGATCCGCCTTCTGCCAGGCGGCAACCTCTTTGTCGAAGCGAGCGAGCATTTCGTCCGGCGGCAGCTCGCCAAGAATTCCCATCCTCTTGGAGAGCGGGTTACCGTAGTAAGCGACGATCCTGCGCGACGGGAGAATGGCTCCGGTGAGCTGGGGCGCCGTTTTCACCGGCCACGCAGAGTTCTTCAGCCCTGCCTTCACCGCGCTCACGAGGGCCAGACTGTCTTTCTTGGTCCGCCCCTTGATCGACGGCACAGTCACTGGTGGATCCTTGGCCGCCGAATCCTTGGCGCCGCTTGCCGTGCTCGAGGCGGTCACCGCGCCCGGCACCGTAGCGGTCGATGCAGCGCCCGAGGCCGGAGTCGAGCTGGCGCCGGTGGCAGACGCCGGTGAGGCGAGCGCGACTTGCGTCCCCTCTGGAGGCACGTCACCAACGGGGTTCGGCCGGGCGTCCTTGCTGGCGGCGCAGGCAAGGGAAGTTGATATCATGAACGCGCTTAGCGCGGTGATAGATAGATATTTATTGAACAGGACTTTGAGCATCGGTTTCCTGGTGACTCGGTGATTAGCTGAGGCAGCCTGACAAGAGTAATTCATAAATCAGGCCCGGACGGGCCCGCGCCCAGCGTCGCGGCAAGGGAATCGGAGCCATATCTTCTGGATCGCTCCTGCTGTTCGACCAACTTGTGTTCGCATAGCTGTTCGCAATGCACGTAACTGATCCGGCCCACACCCTGATATCCCAGAACATCGGTCGCGGCGATGGACTGCTCGAACATCTGCGACAGAGCTTTGCCCAAAGCTATCGCGTAGAGGAGGAGTTGAGGGGCGGTGGCATGAGCCGGCTTTTTCGCGCCACAGACGTTGCTCTCAACACGGCCGTGGCAATCAAAGTGCTC
>DASYIM010000062.1:0-2644 GCA_035997625.1 Gemmatimonadaceae bacterium | reverse complement strand
ATCGGGCGTGGGAAAGGACAAGTATCAGGTTCACATGCTCTATGGAATCCGCGATGCCGCCCAGCGACGCCTCGTTGCCGAAGGGCACACCGTCAAAACCCTCGTCAGCTACGGTGCCGCGTGGTACCGGTGGTACATGCGCCGGCTTGCCGAGCGTCCGGCGAACGTGTTGTTCGTCGTGAAATCGTTGTTCGGGTGACGGCGGTCCCCGGTACACATCGAGGCTGGCAGCAGGAAACCTTGCCCGTTTTTGACCCGTAGTGTTCTATAGTAGTTCAGGAGACTGTCATGATTCGACGCTCGAAACTCTGGCGCATCGGCGCGGCCGCCTATTTTTTCATCAACGCCGCCGGTGCGGTTTTCGCAGCCTATCAGGGCGAAGCGATGCATGCCGCCGCGCACGTCGCGCTCCTGCTGGTGGGGGCCGGTGTCTACGCGATGTGGCGCCTGAATTCCCGGAATCCCCAGCAGGAAGTGCTGGCGGCGGAGCAAGCCAATGAGCGAATCGAGCACCTGCAGCACGCCCTCGACTCCATCGCGCTGAATGTGGAGCGCATCGGCGAGGCGCAGCGCTTTGAGACCAGGATCCTCGAGGAACGGGGAGAAATCACACCACCGAAAAAGGAGCAGTAGCATGCGACTTCTCATCCTCACCAGCCTGTTGCTGGCGACGCCGAGTCTCGCCGCGGCACAATTTCCTGACGACGTGCAGCCGGGGACGCGCGTCCGCGTCTGGATCCCGGAGCCGGATCGTCAGGAGCAGTCCCCCGACCACCGGCAGCTGCTGCGCGGCACCGTTGAATCGGTCGACGGCGGAATTCTTCGCCTGGTGGTGCCGGGAACGGCGGGATCGCTGGCGATTCCGCGCTCCGCGGTGCGGCGGCTCGATGTAAGTCGCGGGGTGTCGGGGGGAGCGAGTATGATCCAGCGCGCCGCTGGCGGCGCGATCGGGGGAGCGATTCTATTCGCGCTCCTCAACGATCCGAACCGCGCCGGCGGGCCGCACTACAGCACCGACTGGCACGCAGCCGGAGTCGGCGCGGCCTGGGGCGCGGGCATCGGTGGCGCTATTGGATTGATCTTTCCCTTCGAGCAGTGGCGGCGCGTGATCCACTAACGACCCTTGGCCTGACTCTCGCGCCAGGCGCGGGTCGGATCATCATCCGGATCGGGCGTCTCCTGAGGCGGCCTGATTTTCTCCGGAACGTTCCGCAGGTTGATCCTGATGCGCGTCCACGTCGACGATCGTCCTCGCATCGAATCAACCAGCACGTCGTCGACGGCGAGATGCTTCGCCGCGTCGGGATGAGTCTCCCTCCAACGCTCGAGCCCGGCCAGCGCCGCCTCCTTGTCCGGTGAATTGGCAACCACGATCAACGGCATTGTTGATCTCGACTTCGGCGGCTGCCGTTTAGCCACGGGAGCCTCGCCCGTTGTCTTTTTTCTCCCCGTCCTCGTCGCGGTCTTCGACCCCACGCCTTTGGCCCGCGACGGAGCAACGCGGGTCGACTCACCTTCCATCTTTCTGAAATGGGGCGGCCACGGTGCGTCGCCGAGTCCAGCCGCTTCGTCACGAGCGGCAAGCTCGAGTAACTGCTCCAGTGAACCGGGCGCCTTATCGATCTCGGCATTCGGATCACCAATTTCGGCCAGCCGGCCCGGCATCGTGAGCACGTTGAAATCGGCGGGCTCGCAGTCGGGGATCTCCTCCCACTCGAGCGGCGCCGACACCCGCGCGTCGGGAAGAGGGCGTATCGAATAGGCGGAGCACGTCGTACGGTCCTTGGCGTTCTGGTTGTAGTCGAGAAATACGCCGTGACGCTCCTCCTTCCACCATTTCGATGTCGCGATCTTTGGCGCGCGTCGCTCGATCTCGCGCGAGAACGCCAGTGCCGCGCGCCTCACCTCGGTGAAAGTCCATCGCTGCTGGATGCGCGCGTTGACGTGAATGCCGCGAGAGCCGCTCGTCTTGGGGAAGCCGCGCAGACCCATTTCTTCGAGCAGCGCCTTCGCTTCCATCGCCACCCGGCGGACGTCGTCCCACTCGACGCCGGGCCCCGGGTCCAGATCGATCCGCAGTTCATCGGGATGATCGAGATCATTGGTGCGCACTGCGTGTGGATGCAGCTCGATGCAGCCCAGGTTCACGATCCAGGCGAGGCCGGCAGCGTCGTCGACGACCACTTCTTCGGCGGTCCGTCCCGACGGAAATGAAAGCGTGACGGTCCTCAGCCAATCCGGGCGATTCTCCGGAGCGCGCTTCTGATAGAACGGCTGGTGCTCCGCGCCGTCGACAAAGCGCTTGAGCATGTTGGGGCGGTCGCGGACACCGCGAACCGCTCCCTCCGCCACCGCCAGGTAATACTCCACGACCTCGAGCTTGGTGAGCTTGACGTCGCGCGTGAAGTACGGCTTGTCCGGGTTGGAGACGCGGACTTCGCGGCCGTCGATTGAGAGGAGTCTCTCTTTTTCTTTCTTTGGCTGGGCCATGGCAGAACGCTGCTTCAGAGCTCCGCCCCCGGCTAGCCCTTTGAGTCTCCGATTACGACCGGCGGCTTGCCAGTAGCCGGCTCGCCTCCGTCTGGCACCGGAACCTTGGTCGAATCGCGTCCTTCATCCGCGCGCTTCTCTTCTCCGATCTCGG
>DASYIM010000061.1:0-2233 GCA_035997625.1 Gemmatimonadaceae bacterium | reverse complement strand
TCACAATCCATACTTCAATGACCGGCGTTGCCGGTGCTTCCTGGGGCACGGACCGATTCATCTACGCCGATGGCTTTAATGAGAAGCCTCTTGTCCGTGTGAGGGCTCAGCAAGGTGCGGTGGCGGAGTTGTTCACCGCTCTCGATACGCTAAACGGAGAGTTGGATCACTTGTGGCCCGAGGTGTTGCCTAACGGGATGGGCGTTCTCTTCACGGTAACGTTCAGCGGCAAGAATACGCGAACTGGCAAGGCCCCATTTTCGATCGCTGTGGCTGATACGCGAACGGGAAAACATCGCATCATTCTCGATGATGCGGCCTATCCACGATACGCCGCCGCGGGAAAGCTGCTCTACCTGAACTCGAAGGGGACATTGATGCTGGTCCCATTCGATGAGAGCTCGATGAAAGTGACAGGCGCGCCGACGCAGCTGATCGAGGGAATGCGCCTCGGGAGATTTGGCGCCGCCGATCTCGCCGTGTCTGTGGATGGCACACTCGTCTACTCCGCTGGCACCGAAAAGTATGATGAGGAGCTTGTCTGGCGAACGCGAGAAGGGAAGTCGTTTCCCGTCGATCCGGATTGGCACGGCTTCTTTGCGACGCCCTCCATTTCGCCGGATGGGAAGAAGCTTGCAATCTCGAAAAGCGCTGACGGCAGGAGCGGGGATATCTATATCAAGCAGCTCGATCGCGGTCCGGCGATCCAGATCACGCACGAAGGCGTTTACAATTTCAGTCCTACCTGGACGCCAGACGGACGTTCGGTGACGTTCGCTGGAAACGATGCCGGCGGAACTTTCAGGTTGTTGACCAGGCGCGCCGACGGTAGCGGACCAACGTTGGTTCAGTTCAGTGAGAAGCGGGATCTCTACTATCCGGATTGGTCCCCCGATGGAAAATGGGTGATCTTCCAGAGTTGGAACACAGGGCCGGATGGCGGTGACCTTCTCGGAATCCGGCCGGGGATCGATACCGCGGCGATCACACTGGTAGCGAGCAAGGTCGAAGATTCGTACGGCGTCGTGTCACCCGATGGCCACTGGCTCGCCTACACCTCCAATGAGTCGGGACCGTTCCAGGTCTACGTGGTTCCTTTTCCGAACGCTGGTGCCGCCAAGTGGGTGGTTACGTCGAGCGGAGGCACTAACCCAGTGTGGTCGCATCGTGGCAACGAGTTGTTCTACCGCGGCTCCAGCGGCGACATCTTTGTGGTCAGCGTAACGACGAAGCCTGTGTTTTCGTTCGGCCAGCCGAAGCGGCTTTTTGCAGCTCCATGGGAAGAGTTTGGATTCGCTGAAGGGTACGAGGTGTCGCCTGACGACCAGCGCTTCCTGATGATCCGAAAGTTGAATCCGGCCCTTCCCGAAAAACTGATCGTCGTCGAAAACTGGTTCGAGGAGCTCAAGGCGAAGGCTAACTGAGGAGGAGCGTGGATCTCATCGAACTGCGGACTCTCGGTACGTTGGATCTCCGCGCCTCGAACGGGCTGGAGCTCCATTCGCTGCTCGCCCAGTCGAAGCGAATTGCGCTGCTCGTCTACCTCTGCATCGCACAGCCGCGCGGGTTCCATCGACGTGACAAGCTACTCGGACTCTTCTGGCCCGACGCGGATCACGATCACGCCCGCACGTCGCTGAGAAAATCACTCCACATCCTCAGGCAATCGCTGGGTGAAGATGTGATTCTGTCGCGCGGCGACGACGACGTCTCCGTCCATTTCGAGCGCATCACGTGCGACGCAATCGAGTTCGAGGAGAACCTGCGGGCTGGGCGCTTCGAGAAGGCTCTCGAGGTCTACGGTGGAGATCTGCTCCCGGGATTCTTCGTCGACGAAGCTCCCGAGTTCGAACGGTGGCTCACCACCGAGCGAGCGAGATCGCGCTCGTCTGCAGCACGCGCCGCGCTTGCTTTGTCCGAACAGTTCGAGAAAACCGGGAACGTCGCTACTGCCGTCACCTGGGCCCGTCGCGCCCTCGATCTCTCGGACACCGACGAATCATCACTCAGGAAGCTGATTGAGCTGCAGAGCAGAGCAGGCGACCGCACCGGAGCAATCCAGAACTACGACGCGTTCGCTCGGCATCTCGCTGCCGAGTATCAGACTGAACCGTCTGCCGACACGCGGTCGCTCATAGAGCGGATACGTTCGGGCTGGGAACCGCCCGGCGCTGACACGGAGCCGAAAGCAGCAGACGATCGTGAGCGCAGTCGTGAAACAACTGCCGCGCGC
>DASYIM010000060.1:0-11313 GCA_035997625.1 Gemmatimonadaceae bacterium | reverse complement strand
GGCGAGGGCGAGCGGTTTATGCATTGTGTTCTCCGGCGGGTGGTTTACGAAGAGCATGCAGGGAAACACTCTAAGTCATTCTCGGCAGGCCGTCAAACCTCATCGTGTTCGATCGTCGGCGGAGACGCTTTCGTTTTCCAGTGAGCACGGCAAGCAGGTATTGGGAAACTACTCCCGCTCTTTCGCCGGATGGGCACTGGCTGGCTTACACCGCGGATGAAAGCGGTCTGAACCAGGTGTATGTCGTCCCGTTGCCGAACACGCATGCGGCAAAATGGGCGGTGTCGACGAGTGGCGGGACTCACCCTGAATGGTCGCATCGGGGAAATGAATTGTTTTATCGAGATGGCGCAGCAACCTGGTCGCCGTCGAAATAAAAAGCAGCCCAACGTTTTCGATCGGGCGCGCGACCTCGCTCTTTTCCACGATCGGACTCGAGATGGTCCCGGGACTCAAGGGATATGCGGTAGCGCCCGATGACCATCATTTCCTGATGATTCGGCCAATTTTTGGCTGTCGGGCAATCCCTGACATCTGCGAAGTTGGGAGTGCACAATCATGTCGGTACCCATACTCACGGCCTAGCTCGCACATAGATTGCGCAAATTCAGGCAACGCGGAAACTCCATCGTTCCGAACTCATCGTGAAGACTGTCTCGTCATGAGTGCGCACAACGCGAGTTCGACGGACGCATTGGCCTTCGCTGCACGCTTAGCGGTTGCCCCTTGCCCTCGCGCACTCATTCTATGTGTGGAGCGTGACCCGCACGTGCGAGAGCTCGAGGCTTACTTTCTTCATCAGGCAGGGTTCGTCGTCCACTTCGTCGATGATGGCGAGAGTGCACTCGAAGTGGCACGCACCTTGAAGCCTGCTATCATAATTACGGAGATCCTTGTTCCGAAGCTTGACGGCCTCGCACTCTGTCGGCAGCTCCGAGCCGATGCGGAAACGCGTGACATCCCTGTGCTCGTCTTCAGCCTCCTAGCCGCGGAAGCGAGGGCCCGCGAGGCTGGTGCGGCCGCATTCCTGAAGAAACCGCTCGCGGAACATCGCCTCGTCGAAGTCGCGCGCGAGCTTCTCACGCGGCGGCACAACGAGGACACTCGGACCAAGGCATCCTCGTGACGATCTCCGCGGCCGCGTTGTCGCTCGAGCCAGAATCCCGACGCAGTCGTCAGTTGTTGAGAACTGGAAATGCCGAGGCAGACGCGATACTCGGCGGTGGGCTGCCGATCAATTCCATCAACATCATCATGGGCGCCCCCGGAACCGGCAAGACTTTGCTCGCGCAGCAGCTGGCCTTGCACAATGCCACTCCGGATCGACCCGCCGTGTATTTCACTACGCTCTCGGAGCCACTCGCGAAGGTCATCACGTACCTCCAGGGAATGGCTTTCTACGATGATCGCAAAATGGGGTCAGCCGTCCTCTATGAAGATCTGGGCCCAGCGCTCGTGTCGGACGGAGCAGCCGCCCTCGTGCGGTGCATAGCGGAGACAATAAAACATATTTCACCGCGCATAATCGTTGTCGATTCATTCAAGGCGGTCCACGATCTCTCGACATCCACGGCGGAGATGCGACACGTCGTTGCGGATCTCGCGGGACTGCTCTCTGCGTACGAATGCACGACTTTTCTCGTCGGTGAATACGAGGAAGATGATATCGTGCGCTATCCTGAGTTCGCCGCTGCGGATGGAATCATAGAGCTCGCGCGCTACAAGGAGACAACGCGCGACGAACGTTACGTGCGGGTGTCAAAGCTGCGCGGAGCGTCCTATCGAGAAGGATTGCATGGCTTCCGGATTACGCCTGACGGGCTCGAGTTTTTCCCTCGACTGGTATCACCTGATCACCCCCCACCTTACCAGGCGTCGCTCGATCGAGTCTCGACGGGGATCGTGCAGTTGGACACGATGCTGGGCGGTGGTCTGCCTCGTGGCACATCGACCCTGATTGCAGGACCCACAGGTTCTGGAAAAACTACCGCGGCTGTCCAATTCTGTCTCGAAGGCGTACAAGAGGGCGAGCCAGCGCTCTTTTTGAACTTCCAGGAGAATCCCACTCAGCTGCGTCGGCTCGTCGATGCGCTGAACGTCGCCCACTCGGGAAGGGCTGCCGACTGGCATGCAATGTATGTCTCTCCGGTCGAGCTACAGATAGACAGCCTGATCGGCCGCGCATTCAAAATGATCCGGGACCTGGGAGTGCGGCGCTTTGTTGTGGACGGCGTCGGCGACCTTTTTTTCGCGGCGCGCGACCCACAACGGGTGCACGATTACCTGTATGCCCTCGGCCAGCACCTCGCCGTGAATGAGATCACGACGATCTTTACCTACGAGACCGTGCTGGGAATGGGGCATGCCGACCCATATGGGCACGCGCTGCAGTTCAGCGCCCTTATGGATTGCATCTTGTCTCTCGATATTGTGGCTTCGGACCGCTTGCGTCGCACTGTCTGTGTTCGCAAGCTCAGAAACAGCGCCCACGATCTCCGTGTTCGTGACCTTGATATCACGTTCAGGGGACTTCAGATCGGAGGTGACCGGTCGCCATGACGCTCCCGCCGGCCGAGCGAGACGCGCTTGGGCTCCTCATCGCCCTGACCCAGGTAAGTCATGCGGTGAGCAATGCGGGATCGCTCGACCAGATTCTCCATGTCGCGGCGGAGCAGGCAACCCGCTTGCTTGGCTCTGAAAGAGCTGTCGTCCTGCTGACGGACGACGCCGGTGGGCTACGCGTTCGCGCGCACCACGGACTCGATCACGTTCCAGTCACCTGGTTTGCTGGACCTCTCACGGAGACGCTCGTCGCCGAGCTCGCTACCCTCCTCGGAGAGACGTCGCCAGAATGGGTGCTGACGGTACCCTTGGTCGTCCGCGGACACGTTACCGGAGTCCTGGCGGTATCCCACGGTGCAGCCCCCGATGTCGCGGTTTCGGCTGAGTCAATTCTTACGGCTCTTGCCGACCAGATAGCCGCCCCGCTGGAAAATGCGCGTTTGGTCGAAGAGGTCCGTCAGGCGGAGCTGGCTGCCGAGAACGCCGAGCGGGCTACCGGCGTAGGCATCTTCTCCTGGGACCTCGCCACTGACTCGGTCGACTGGTCACCGGAGGTTTACCGACTGCATGGGCTGCCACCCAACATGCCAAGAACTTTTGCTGCGACGCTTGCCACCATTCATCCCGACGATCGCGCGTCGATTGAGGCTACAGTCGATGCTTTGAGGATCGCCGACATCGGCGTGGGTGCCTTGGTGGACGACTTCATTGAGTTAGAGTACCGTGTCGTTCTGCCGGACGGGAGCGTACGATGGCTCGCGCGTCGCGCTCGCTTCATTCCTGCCACCCACCAACGCTCACCACGACTGCTCGGAGTCGTTTTCGACATCACCGAGCGCAAGGCTGTGCAGGCGGCCCTGCTTGCGAGTGAGGAACGCTTCCGGCTGGCGACCGAGGGGTTAGCTGGCTTCGTTTACGACTGGCATGCAGCCCCTAATGCGCTGGAATACTTCGGAAGAATGGAAGAGGTCGTCGGCTTCCGCCCGCAGGACGCTCCGTCCAACCCGGAATGGTGGACGAATCGCGTTCATCCCGACGACTTCGCGCGGGCGAGGCAGATCTCAAACGACGCCATCCACACTGGTGCGGCGGGGTGGTTGGTCGAGTATCGCGTCCAGCATCGCGAGGGTAATTATGTGGACATAGCGGAGTCATCCAGAATAGTTCGCGATGTGGCAGGCGCTGCAGTCCGCGTTGTTGGCGGCATCCGCGACGTCACCCAACGCAAAGCATTTGAACGAGAGCGCCAGACTTTGCTCGAGCGAGCCCAAGTCGCCCGATCGGATGCGGAGGTCGCGCTGCGCGCGCGCGACGAAATGCTCGGCGTGGTTTCGCACGATCTGGGAAACATGCTCGCTGCAATGGCCATGAGCGTTGAGGCGGTTACGCACGACACCGCTTCCCTCGCGTTCCCCGATCGAATCCGTCACGGACTCTCGGTGGTTGAACGTTCGACGGTGTCCATGCTCCGTCTGATCCGTGATCTGCTGGATTTCGCAAGTATGGAGACGGGTGCCGTTGCGCTGGAGCGGCGCGCGGAAGCGCCCGCCGCGTTGCTCGCCGAAGCGGCTGAGATGTTCGCCGGCGGGGCGGTCGAATGTGGAGTGAGGCTCGAGACACGGGCCGCATCAGATCTCCCTTTCGTGCAGGTTGATCCCGAGCGAATTCTCCAAGCTCTGGCCAATCTGATTCGAAATGCGCTCGAGTACACGCCGCGCGGCGGACGAGTCTTGATTCGCGCTCGGCAACGTGGACCGACGGTGTGCTTTACGGTCCAGGACACCGGCGTCGGGATCTCCAGGGAAGAGCTCCGGCACGTCTTTGATCGCTACTGGACCAAGAGGCAATCGAGTGGTCGGCGCGGCACCGGCCTGGGCCTCGCCATCGTCAAGGGCATCGTCGACGCCCATGGTGGCCGAGCTTCGGTACAGAGCGCGCCGGGTCGCGGAAGCCGGTTCAGCTTCTCGATTCCGATTGCAGCGTCGAGCGAAAACGGGGCGAAACGGCACTTTGAAGGCGATGAAACGCGAGTCCCCACAACGGCAGCAAGCGAGACTCCGTGACGATGCCGGGCAGAAACCCATCGAGCGTCGCATTTGCCTGACAGTTAAGCCCCTGTGTGTCGCTCAGATTGCGCAATCTGACGCGACTCACAGGAGGCTACTCAATGCACGCGTACAAGAAGCTGGTCACAGTTGCAGCAATTTCAGCCCTGCCATTTCTTGCCACCGCTCCGCAGCTCGGCGGGCAGACGATTCGTGGAACGCTGATCGATCAGTATACGAACCAGCCGATTCCCGGGGCCACCATCGCTCTGGTGACCGCGCAGAATGCGCCAGTCGGGCCCACGGCAAAAACCGGAAAGGATGGAAGCTTCTCGATTAACGCGCCCGCGCCCGGGATCTACCGCTTGCGCGCTGATTTGTCGGGCTATCTGAGCGCGGTGACACCTGCGATCGACCTTGGCGGAAACGACCTGATCAACATTACGTGGAAGCTTCTGGCGGGAGTAGTCCAAGTCCGACCGGTCGGCATTGTAGCGAGCAACCGCCGCACCAGTGGTCGTCTGAGCGGATTCTACGATCGCATGCAACACCACGGATTCGGCACCTTCATCACAAGCGATCAGATCGAGAAGACTCGCCCCTTCACGGTGACGGATCTCCTGCGGCCGATTCCTGGCCTCGAGATCCTCCCTTCGCGGCGCGGATTCGGTAACACTGTACGGACAATCGAAGGATGCCAGCCGGCCGTCTACCTCGATGGCGTTCGTTTCCCACTTCTGGGCGAATCGATCGACGACATCGTGAATCCGATGGAACTCGAGGGAGTCGAGGTCTACACTCACGCGGTTGAGGTGCCTGCGCAATTCCAGGGAGCGGGCTCCAACTGCGGGGCGATTGCCCTTTGGACGAAAGGCTTCTGAAGCCGACTTGCTCTATCCTTTCAAGGTAGAGCGGGAGAACTGCATCGGCGCCGATATCGCGCCTTCTCGCACACCGGTGCAGCCTCCACGCAATCCTCCACGCCAATTATCCTTTCGCTCTCGACTTGACCTCGGTGCCCTTGGGATTTACCAGATATGAAGTCGTCCTGCCCTGCTTCATTCCCTGAGCATTGGTGCTGGATGCGCCTTGATCACGATTTGAATAGTAGAGTGGCTTTCCCGCATAAGTCACCTGCACAGTGCCATCCGGCAGCGTGGTCACTCCAATTAGATCCGCGTTCAACGCTGTATCACCAGCTGCCTTGGAAGCGGTGCCAGCGACGGGGGTGAAAGCGGTCGAACAGGTTCCGGTGCAGGCCACTGTCGCACCCGTGCCATCGTCCAGCACGTAGACCGCGCGTCCCGACGCATCGGTGACGTAGAGGCCGACCCCCGGCTTCGAAGCCACGGCGAGCGAGAGCGGCGCGCCGGGAGCCACTGTCACCGCTAGTGCCGTCGACGTATCGGGCGTGATGACGGCCACCGCGGCCGTGTCGCTACCGCTGTTGCTTTTCTTGGAGCACGCCAGCGATAGCGACAGGGCTGCAACCACTGTCAGACGGTGAGCGACACTTGGATTTCGAGACATCATTTTCTCCGCGAAGTGTTGTGCGGCGCGACTGCGTTCGCGCTCCGGAATAAACAAAGACGGGCTGGTGCCGCCGCGGTGCCAGACGTTGAGGAAGCCTTTGGTGCCCGTTACCCGACAGCCCGACAGACTGAAGAGGGCCACGGTTCGTCCGCGTCCACGCATGCTAAGGCAACGCGTTGGTCCTGACCTGCAAGAAGGTAACTGGGGTCAGCGAATCAAAGCCGGTTGACCCCAGTGCAGGCTTCAGCGCTCTGCGACGGGACACCTTCGCTACTAAACCCCCGCGAAAATGCTCGGGTCTACCGTGAGCTTGTTCTCCACCTCCGTAATACCGGGCGCGTTGAGTGCCGCCCGCTCGGCGTCACGTTTCTCCGCGTATGACCTGACCGTTCCCTTGAGGATTGCCTTGTTGCCGCTGACCTCGATAGTGATGCGCTCGGCATCGAACTCGGCGCCGCGCTCGAGCGCTTGCTTGATCTTCTCTTTCACATCCTTGGGGGCGGGCTGCGTGCGAACCGCTATGAGATTGGTGACTCCCTTGACGCCGGTCAGCGATCTGACCGATCGCTCCGCCGCTTCGCGCTCGAAGTTCCAATCGACGTTCCCCTCGAGAGTAACCCACCCCTTGTCCACTTTGATTTTGATTCGGTCATGGGGCACCGCGATGTTCCACTTGAGCGCATCCAGCGCCGCGCGGGCAATATCGGGGTCCGGTCGCTCCGAGCTCGAGAGAAGCTTGACGGTGAGATCATTGGCGATCGCTCTTACGCCCCGGACTTTGCTGGCTGCACTCTCTGCGTGCCACTTGTCGAGGTAGCTCTTGACGTAACCCGCGAGTGTAACCACGCCGTCTCTCACACTGACCGCGATGTCGTCGTTCGCCAGGCTCGGGTCCCATCTCAGCTCGTCCTCAATGTCGCGCTGAATTTCGGTGTCGGTACGCATCCTCTCCTCCTGCTGGTTTTGTTGTGCTTGCGTGCGGCATTTGCCCTTCGCACTCCGTCCCGCAGAATGGCGTGTCGGATCCCGGTTGGTGTCAGGCAACATGGAAGCGAGAAGGTCTTTTGCCCGACGGCGTGTGACGTCGATGCCGGCGTAAGCTTCCACGCGATGAAACGGATGCCGCCAGAGAAGGGGAGATTGCCGTGACCAAGACGAATTCCAACGATCAGGGAGAGACAAAACAGATCCGTCGCGACCAGCTCGCGAGCTATTTTGACGCATTCACCAAACACTTTCTCATGTACGAGTCGACCAATACCGCGGATGTGGAACTCGTGGCGCCCGACTGGGGCGATCAGTTCGCCGCCGAAGGCGATCACCTGCGAGGCATCACCTACGATCCGAAGGACAACACAATCGAGTTCGAGCTGGAAGGATTCAACCACCGCATCCCCGACCCGGGGGAGGTGTGGGTCATCGAGGAGCTGGACGGTTTCGTCCGGGCACTCGAAGTAATCGAAGCACAGGGTGCTCGCCAGATCGCGCGGGTGAAGCGTTTCGGAATCACTGCCAAAGTACGTGAACCCGAAATGCCAGGGAGAGGAAGATGATTGCGCCCCAGGTACTCGACGGCTGGAGCAGCAACTGGTGGGCATTGGGACTCCGCGCGCTCGCCGCGATGTTGCTTGGTATCATCGCGATCGGATTGCCCGGACCGACTCTGGCTGCAATCGTCATAGTGTTCGGGATCTACGCCATCACCGACGGCATCCTTGCAATCATTGCCGCCATCCGGGGCGTTCGAAGGAAAGAGCGCTGGGGTGCCATGCTCCTCGAGGGCATCGTCGGAATCGTCGCGGGAGCGATAGCGCTGTTCTCGCCCGCGATCGGAGCCTTGGCGCTCACCTATCTGGTCGCCGCATGGGCGCTCGCCACCGGCGCGCTCGAGATCGCCGCCGCAATCCGGCTGCGGAAGATCATGACAGGGGAGTGGCTGCTGCTGGTTGCCGGACTTCTTTCCATCGTGTTGGCGGTGCTCGTCGCGGCTTTTCCGGGCACGGGTGCGCTAATGCTGGTGTGGTGGCTCGGAGCGTACGCACTCGCCTACGGCGTCGTCTCGCTCGTCCTGGCGTTTCGCGTGAGATCCTGGGCGCACGCGAACGTCTGACGCTCTGCTTACTACCAGCCCATTCGTCCTAGGATGATTGACAATGTCACGAACCAGCGCGCCCATCAAACTTGCCGGCTCATTTCTTCAGGGGTCCAGGCATGTCTGCGCCTTCTTCGCAACACCCGACGACGAGTATCGAACGATTCTTCCATTTACGATCGAGGGACTCGCGGCGGGGGAACGCCTGGTACACGTCTTCCCGAGGAATCGGGGAGATCACGTCGAGCGGCTACGAACGGCCGGAGTGGACGTCGATAGAGCCCGCGAGAACCATCAGCTCGAGCTGCTGGTCTCCGAGCAGATCTACCTGCAACACAACGACTTCGACCAGGCCGCGATGATGGATCTGCTTCAGAAGATCCTCATCTCCGGTCGGCGACTTGGTTTCCCTCTGACGCGAATCATCGCGCACGCCGAGCACGTTATCCTGGAGCCGGACAGCGCCGAGTCCTTTCTCGAGTACGAATCGAGACTCACAGATCTGCTCGTCGACTACCCAGATCCGGTCGTCTGCACCTACGATCTCAACCGCGTCAGCGCCGCGGTTGTGATAGACGTGATGCGAACGCATCCCATGGCGATCGTCGGCGGTGTCCTGCAATGCAACCCGTTTTATCTGCGTCCCGACGAGTTCCTGCAAGAGATTCGAGAGTGTCGCGCCCGCGCGTACAGCGGCGCACGCGTGCGCCATTCAAACACTCGACAGTCAGAGCGAGTTGACCTCTTCGGTCCGGACTCGTCTGGTCGCGCTTCACACGGATATGAGGTCTGACCAACCCATTGCAGGAACCGGAACAGAGCCTGAGCTCGTACGTCGAGAGTCTTCTTCCCAAAGTACCTGAAACGCTCAGCGAGCGTCGGGCGCTGCAGTCCTGTGTGCGCGATCTCGTTGCGCTCTCTACCGTTCCCTCGACGTGGATCGGACGCTCACCGATTGCGATAGCCGAAAGCGTGAGGGACCTGATGGAAAGCATGCTACGGCCAGACAGCGTGTATGTTGAGCTCCAGGATCGGACACGGGGTCATACCTATGTCGCGAGTGCTCACGTAAAAGCCGTTGCTTCGCCAAACGACCCGGATTCTGTCCTCTACCGTGATGTCTCGACCGAGCCGCTCCTGTTCGACAGCGAGATCGAGCTGAGCCTCGCGTCGCTACCAATTGGACTGGAGGGAAAGTTGGGCCGCGTCGCTGTTGGTGCGTCACGACCGCATTTTCCGACGGAACTCGAGCTGCTTATTATGCAGGTCGCTGCCAACCAGATTGCCGTTACACTGGAGCACATCGAGCTGGTGTCGGCGCACGAGAAAGCAGAACATGAGCTGGAGGCGGCCCGGGCCGACGCTGAGAAGTCGAGCAAGTTGAAAAGCGAGTTTCTCGGGATGATGAGCCACGAGCTCCGGACGCCACTCAACGCCATCGGCGGATACGCGCAGTTGATTGCGGATGGCATGCGTGGGCCGGTGACCCGGGAGCAGGCGACTGATCTCGAGCGAATCCGACGTAGCCAGCAGCATCTGCTGCGAGTCATCGATAACGTCCTCGGGTTTCTGAAACTCGGCGCCGGACGCGTGTCGTATGCGATTCGCGACGTCTCAGTCGATGACGTCGTGTCGGAGGTAGAGGACATCACCAGACCCTTGATCGAGTCGAAGCAGCTGAGGTACCGTCGGTCAGTTCCGCTGGAGCGCCTTTTCGTGCGCGCCGACCCGGATAAGGTGCAGCAGATAATTCTCAATCTTCTTTCGAACGCGATCAAATTCACCAAGAGCGGTGGCAGACTGGGGATTGCCTGGATTCCGGTTGAATCGGAGGTGCGCATTCGCGTCGAGGACAGTGGCTGTGGCATTCCTCCGGATCGCCTCGACAGCGTTTTTGAGCCATTCGTTCAGGTGGACGGCTCTCGCACGCGTCCAGCCGGGGGTAGCGGGCTCGGGCTTGCCATCAGTAAGGACTTCGCGATCGGAATGGGCGGCGCGCTGCTGGTCGAGAGTGAGGTTGGCAAGGGATCGACGTTCACACTCGTTCTGCCCCGACCGTAGAGGCAAGCTGAAGCCTGTTCGCTACGCGGTGCCCTGACCGAGAATTCCCGCGTCCAGCGCGAACCGAACGTAATCGGTGCGATGACGAAAGCCGAGCTTGACTTCGACGCGGCGCTTGTAGGCGTCAACCGTCTTGCTGCTGACGCCGAGGGTTCTCGCGATCTCGGCTCCGCTATATCCCTGGGCTACGGAATGGAGAATGGTCTTCTCCCGATTACTCAGCGTCTTGAATCGGTTGCGGGCGGTTTCTTCAGGACCCTGCGGCACGATTGCCGCCGCGAGCAGACGCGCTGTGGCGGGACGCACGTACACATCTCCAGACGCTACCACGCGAATAGCTTCGATCAGATCGATCGAGGCGGCCGACTTGCAGAGGTATCCTCGTGCGCCTGCCTCGAGCAGGGGCAGTAGTCGAGAGCGCTCTGCGTGAATGGTCAGGATAAGGACGCGTACGCTCGGCGTCTTCTCACAAATGCCCCTCAGCGCGCTCGTGCCATCGCCACCGGGCATATCGAGATCCAGAACGACCACATGGGGCAGAAGTTGCTGTGCCTTCTCTACCGCTGCGGCGCTGCTTTCGGCATCTCCGACGACTGTTACGTCAGGTGCCGAGCGTAGCAGCGCCCGCAGGCCTTCCCGAACGATTCCGTGGTCGTCCGCGAGCAGGACGCGGATCATCTCATTACTGACTGGCATTCCACGCTTCGCGTAGGGTCGCGTGACAATCGATGCCCCGAGCTGTGCGAGCTCCGCCGTCGCCGGATCTCGCGCTCCCGTTTGCGCCGCCCCCATCAGGCTGGGGGGTACGGTCACTGTGGCCAATGTCATCCCAAAGTCGTTAGATGAACCCAGGATATTGAACGATACTATCCTTTCTACGGGTGTTACAGGGTTGGCGTTGAATTGCGATGGTTTGTCCAGGTGGAGAGTGACCTCCCCTCACCTCGATGGTGAATATCGTCCGGCTTTCCAGTCGGCGGTGTCGGGGAAATGGGAAGTGCAAAGCGTCCATCGCCACGC
>DASYIM010000059.1:0-3632 GCA_035997625.1 Gemmatimonadaceae bacterium | reverse complement strand
TCGCCGCGGCGATCGGAGAAGCCGAGCAAACGGCTTTGCTGCTCGATGCCGCCGGGGTGCCGCTTGCCGGCAGCTACATCGACCAGAACGGGCGCGACATTTCCGGCGAAATCGGCGCGGCATTGAGCGGCGTAGGCAGGGAGGTCACGAAGTCGATGCGTCTGCTGGGAATTGGTCGCTGGACTGCGGTCGTCGTTGAGACCGACGCCGCGACGATCGCGCTGGCGCCGGCGGCCGAAGACTCGGTGGTGCTGCTGGCGTCCTCGTCAACGGTGCCGCTGGGTCTGGTGCGCCGGGTGTTAACTCGTTCGGTAGCGTTGGCCATCAACTGGATGCGGGGGCACGCGTGAAAGGAGTGAGCCGTATCGTTGCCGCGCTGTCCCACGTTCCCGGCGTGATCGCGGCCATGGTCGTCGGCGCGTCTGACGGACTCATCATCGAGACGAGCGCCATGCTGAGTGGCGCGGAAGCGGGCGACACGCGGAAGCACACCGCCGCGCTGGCGGCCTATCTTTACTCACGTATCACCCGGGCATCTGATGCGGCGCGTCTCGGCACGCCTGCTTTCATGCGTCTGGAAGCCGAACAGGGGCATATCTGCGTGGTTGGCGCGCGCGACGTGGTGCTCGTGACGATCGTCACACCTAATGCGAACCTCGGACGAGTGCGACTGGACATGATGACGGCAGCCAAGGAAGACTGATGAGCAATCCTACTGTTGCGGAAGCCTGGGTGGCGGCGCCGCTCACGAGGCTCATGGACGACGCCAGCCTCATTTCCGGCGTGCTCCTCTATCCGACGGGTCGCGCCGTTGGTCAGTTCGGATTCTCCAATGCCGCGGACGTGATGTCCATCTGCGCGCTGACGTCCGCCATCAACGCATCCTCGCGCGAGCTCGGCCGCCAACTCGATGGCAAGCCGTTCTACGAGCTGCACCACGCTGGTGCCGAGCGCCAGGTTTTCATGGCGCGTGCAACAGCCGGCGGCCAGGAATTCCTCTTCGTCGGCGTCTTCGACCGCGAAAGCTCGCTGGGCGTGGTCGAGATCTATTTCGGTGAATTCCAGAAAGCGCTGGAGAAGCTTCGTCCCGAGCGGCAGGCGGCGATCCCCGTGCCGTCCGGCGATTTCGAGGGTGAGCTCAATCGCAGTCTCGACGCGCTCTTTGGCCCCATAGGAAAGCGCTAGCCATGTCCGTCGTCAATTACGGCACGCGCGAGATCACGTGCAAGATCGTCTACTACGGGCCCGGCAGGTCGGGCAAGACGACCAACCTGCAGCACGTCTATTCGCAGCTGCCCGAGGAGCGGAAGGGCAAGATGGTGTCGCTTGCTACCGAGACAGACCGGACGCTGTTCTTCGACTTTCTCCCGCTTGATCTCGGCACGATCTCCGGGTTCGCGACCCGCTTCCAGCTTTACACCGTCCCCGGCCAGGTTTACTACGCCGCGACGCGCAAGCTGGTCCTGCAGGGTGTAGACGGCGTCGTCTTCGTTGCCGACAGCCAGTCGCGCCAGCTCGCCGAGAACATCGAGAGCCTTCAGGACCTCCACGCCAACCTGGCCGATGAAGGATTCGATCCGCGGACGATTCCGCTGGTGATGCAGTACAACAAGCGGGATTTGCCGGCGGGCGAGATCAGCGCCGTCGAGGACCTCGACGAGACGCTCAACTTTCGCGGCGTGCCCCACTACGGCGCGGCGGCCATCAACGGCAAGGGTGTTTTTGAGACACTCCGGAGCATCTCCTCGCTTGTTCTTTCGCGCCTGAGCGCGCCGGCGACCAAGGGTTGAACGTGGCCAGACAGGCGGAGGAGGAAGAGGAGGGAGGCGAGTTCGCTGATTTTCTTGCCGATGTCAGCAAGGAAATCGCGCAGCGCGTCGAGTCACTCGATCCGACCCCGAAAGCAGCCGCTGAAGCAAGGAAGAAGACGCCGATCGCCGGCGAAGAGAGAAGGAAGACGCCGGCGGTTGCTGAAGCGGGAGTCATCGTGGAGTGGCCCAGCATCGCCGATCGACTGATCGAGGAGATCCGCTAAATGGCTATCAAAGGTAGCCTCAAGGAAGCGAGTCTCCCCGACGTCCTGCAGCTGCTCTCCATGGGAAAGAAGACCGGCTGCCTCGGTCTTTCCTTCCACGACAGCTTCGGCTCGATCTACTTCGACAACGGACGCATCTGCCACGCGGCGATCGTGAATCGCCCGCTCGACACCGAGAACTCGGTGTACACGCTTTTTACCTGGACCAGCGGCACCTTCAACTTCGAGCAGGGAGTCGAGCCTGAAGATGGCGCGGAAAAGGTGTCCGTCGACCCCCAGTCGCTTCTTCTCGAGGGCGCCAGAAGAGTCGACGAATGGTCTTTGATCGAGAAGAAGATCCCCAGCTTCGATGTCGTGTTCAGCCTCGACCGCCCGCGACTGATGATGAATCGCGATCCGCTGTCACCGGAGCAGGAAGCAATGCTTCCGCTCATCGACGGGCACCGCGACATCAACGGCCTGATCCGGGACTCGGGGCTCGGCGAGTTCGAGGTGGGCAAGGCGCTCTACGGACTGCTGAACGCGAACTTTCTGCTGCCAGTTGGCCGGAAGCGGACGACACCGACGCTTCCGAGGAACGCGAGTCCGCTGGAGCGTCGCGAGCTGGCGAGCGCGCTGTACAGGGCCGGCATGCACGATGAGGCCCTCCGTGAGTTCCGCGCGCTGGTCGAAGAAGCAGCCGACCCCGTCGCCTCGTTTCACGTTGGGCTGATCGCGTTGCGGCAGAAAGAATGGTCGGGGGCGGTGAATGCCTTCATGACAGCGGCGCCAAACGTCGCCAACAAGACATCCCTGCTGCACAACCTTGCCATCGCTTACGACCAGCTCGGCCAGCTGGAGAAGGCGAGACTGGTGATCGAGCGAGCGATAATATCGGGCGGCAACGGCGATCCGCTGATTCAGCTCGAGGCTGCAGTCATTGCCCTTCGCCTCGCCGATTACCAGTCGGCGAAGGTACGTCTCAGCGAAGCCCGCAGTCTCTGGACGGCCAGCCCTCCTCCCGCGGTGTGGTTCCACTACGCCGCGCAGGTTGCAGCGCTGACCGACGATCCCGATCGGGAGATGCTGCTGCTGGCCGCGGCGACGGAAACCCATCCCGAATCACCGGTGCTGCTGAATAATCTGGCCGCCGCCTTTCTGAAGCGGGAAGACTTCGTGAACGCCCGCGACACTGCGGAGAAAGGTCTCGCCCTTGCTCCCGAGTTTCCGCAGCTTCGGCGCAACCTGTCCGCCGCGCTCGAGGGTGTTGCGCGCGCCGATCGGGCGGGCGCCGAGTCATCACGCGGCTCCTGAGACTCGTTACCAGGTGATTTACGGCAGCGACGCCGGATACCGCATGCTAACCGCAAAGATCACCCGTGATCGCGGTTTTCGGTGCTCGAGCTACAAGGACAAGTGCCTGAGGCGGCGTATCGCCGTCAGGATGCGCGCCAAGGGAACGGCGAGTCACGACGAATACGCGGGCATTCTCGACACCGACCCGCATGAGTACGAACGCTTGATGCGATCGCTCACCGTCAACGTCACGAAGTTCTTCCGCAATTGGGAGACGTACGAAGCGATCCAGAAGACGGTCATTCCCGAGCTCTGGGATCGT
>DASYIM010000058.1:0-6360 GCA_035997625.1 Gemmatimonadaceae bacterium | reverse complement strand
CGATCTCGGTGAGGTGCAGATGGTATTGCCTCGGCTCTCCCCGTCGAAAGAAGTCGCGCCCCGCGATCCCCTGTTCGCCGCGATAGGTATAGCCTGCCGCTTCAAGCGCGGCGATAGCGGAGGGACGATCCTGCCCGGGATGCCGTCCGGCGAGCAGATCGAGCACGGGCTTGGCGACCAGTCCTGGTACCGCTGTACTACCCGTATGCTCGACGACCAGAGCGACTCCCCGAGCAGTGAGGATCGGTGCAAGACGGGAGACCTCTTTGGCAAAGATCTCGGGCCAGGCGGGGTCGTACGACACCACACGAACGATTCCTGAGGCGAGCCCGAGCGAGTCGACCATACTGTATAACGGGGCTCAACCTCGAAAACGTTTTAGTTCAGCCGCGAGGGCATGGCGCCCGATCGCCGGCATACGTACTACGCGACGAAGCCGCTCCCCAAAACTTCTGCCGAGGCTCGCGTGGGAGAAGCACCGTGGTAGACCAACCAAAGCCGGTAGTGCGCGAGTTCCCTGGGCAGGTCCGGGTTTCCGCAAACCGGACGTCGACGCGTGCCGTATCGCGGGAGATTTTGAGTGGTCCGATCTCCAACGAGTGTACCAGCGTATCGGCCGGCAGGGGGTCTCGTGCGCGTAAGAGCGTGCGTAACTCCTTGTCCAGGACTCGGCTCTGTTTTTCCTGAGAAGGAAGGCGAATCTGCCAGGGCCGCGGCATTGTATCTCTTGATGAAGTCACCAGCTGTGCACTTAGAGCTGTAACCACGTAGGCGAGGACACGCTGCCACGCCACCGAATCGGTGGTGAGAGCAGCGAGAGGGCTCGCTGGCGCGCTTTGGGCCGATAGCGGACGGGAGGGCGTGGTACAAAGCGCGATTAACGCGATGATCGCGTAGCGATGTCTAGCGCGGAGGGATGGCTTCGACTTTTTCTCTTCCACTATCGACTCTCTGTGCATTGGCCTTCGCCATGCTGCAACTACTCTTAGGCGATCAGGGCTTCAGGGATGCCGGACCACAGCAAAGCTGTCTACTACCAGCTCCAGCCAGTCATCCGGGCTGAGCGGATCATGTGCTTTGTACCGCATTGGGAAACCATAGACGGGATTGAGCTCGAGCTGGTCGATTATTCTCCCATCGGTATTCGCATCCTCCTCGATCCGATCGAAAAGTTTCGGAATCGTAAACTCGGGAGAAGGCGGCGTATTCGGTTTGCCTTTTTCGCGAGCGATGATGGAGTCTTGCCGAATGGTCAGGAGTGGGAACTGCTTGGCGAATGCCTCGGGAAGGTAGCCGCAAAAACAGTACGCGTGTGATTGGATGCGGTATTCGACGACCCGAGCTCGCGCCCACCGCTCCCGGCCTGCTTTGAGAGAGTCGAGTATTTCACGGGCCGGGCGCCCCTGAGGGGTTGAATTTGTCTGTGCGAAAGCCGAGGAGGATATCGCTAACAGCGTGGCCGGAAGAAGATGTCTCAGGTTCATTGAGAAGCTGGAGGCTTATCGCGGCACGGCTTCGCCGCTCACCGCCGCCTCGATCCTGGCGACGTCAATCTTCTGCATCTCCATCATCGCGTCGAACGCGCGCTTCGCCACACCGCCGCCCTTGGCCAATGCCTCGGTCAGGACGCGCGGCGTGATCTGCCACGACAGGCCCCATCTGTCTTTGCACCAGCCGCAGTCGCTCTCCGCGCCGCCGTTGCCGACGATCGCGTTCCAATAGCGGTCGGTCTCCGCCTGGTCGTCGGTGGCAATCTGAAAGGAGAACGCCTCGGTTTGCTTGAACATGGCCCCGCCGTTGAGGCCAAGGCACGACACGCCGCACACCGTGAACTCGACCGTCAGGACGTCGCCCGCCTTGCCGCTTGGAAAGTCGGAAGGCGCCCGGTGCACCCCGCCGACCTTGCTGTCGGGGAAGGTCCTGGCGTAAAAGCGCGCGGCTTCTTCCGCGTCATGGTCGTACCACAGGCAGATCGTGTTCTTCTTCATCGTTATTCTCCTCGTGAGCTCGCCGTCAAGCACGCGGCGAAAAGTGAGCGGGGCAGGTGAAGTGGCTCTCAGCAAGCCGATGAGTTTCCGTAACTAAGATCAGGCCTAGCGCCTTAGTTCACCTGCAAGCACTCTACCACTACGCCCGATCTTGGAGTCCACGTGCTTGACGCCGATCATCCGCCTGCCGCATCATAGAGCAGGCGCTCGGGGCGCCCGCGGGTCCGCGCAAAGGACTGAGTCCTCCCGGGGAAGTCACTGGTGACGGCACATCGTCTCCGTGCTGGCCAGCTTGCGGACCGCCGGCCATCAGCATGGAGGACGTATGCCCGCCCCCCGCCCCCTTCCAGTCTCACCGGACATCGACCAGCTAAAGCGACAGGCGAAGGACCTGTTGCGCGCCGCGCGCGATGCCGATCCTACCGCGATGTCGCGCTTCCGGATTTTGCCGTCGCTGCAACACGCGAGCGACGACGAACGCACGCGCGCGTCGCTCGCGCTCCACGACGCGCAATCGGTCGTCGCGCGTGAGCACGGTTTTCCCTCCTGGAACGCGTTGCGCGAGCGAGTCGAGGAGCTGACGCTCGACTTCGACGCGGCTACACGCGAGTTCGTCGATGCGGCGACCGACGGCCGTTCATCGCGCGCGGAACGGCTGCTGGCGATGTATCCGCGCATCGCCGCCGCCAGCTTCCACACGGCCATCCTGCTCGGCGACGTCGCGACGGTCGAGTCAACCCTGGCGCGGCGACCGGCGCTCGCACTCGAGCGGGGTGGGCCGCGCGACTGGGAGCCACTCCACTACGTATGTCACGATTCTCTGGGCCGCTCGAGTGTAGCCAATGCCGATGGCCTCGTCGCGATCGCGCGCCGCTTGCTGGCGCTCGGCGCGGACGCGAACACTCGCTTTCCCTGGATCCATCACGGTGTCCACCGTCCCGTACTCTGGGGTGCGACGCGCGAGACGCTGCTGCCGTCGCTCGCCGAGCTGCTGCTGGCGTCCGGCGCCAACCCGAACGACGGCGTGACGCTGCCAATGGCCGCGAGCGCGGGCGATGTGGAGATACTGGAGCTGCTGCGCGCACATGGCGCCAGCCCGAACCAGGCGTGGGCCTCGGACGGTGCGCCCACCATTTATGCGATCCTCCATTGGTCGAGAACGCCGGTGGGAGTGTATTGGCTGCTGGAGCACGGGGCCGATCCAGATCCGGTGTTCGCCTCCAATGGCGAGACGCCGTTGCACGTCGCAGCGCAGCAATGGGACGTCGCGATGGTCGAAGCGCTCGTGGGACGTGGCGCGGACGCCTCACGCCGGCGCGCCGATGGGCGGACGCCGTACGCCGTCGCCGAGCTCAATGGCAACCGCGAGGTTGCAGAGTGGCTCCGACGCCACGGCGCCCCCGTCGATCTCGAGCCGGTGGATCGGCTCGTCGGCGAGTGCGCGCGCGGCAACCGCGCCGCGGCCGAGTCAATACTCGCCGCGCACCCGTCGTTGCGCGCCGAGATCACCGACGCGCACTACGTGGCGCTCCATCAGGCCGCGGAACGCGGTGACGTCACGGCGCTCGCGCTGCTGCTCGATTGCGGGTTCGAGCCCAACCGCGGCGACACGGAGATCGGGAAGACCGCGCTCCACAGTGCGGCGATGGCCGGACAACCCGACGCGGTGCGGCTGCTGCTCGCACGCGGTGCGTCGCCCAACATTCGGGATCGCGAATTCAACGGACAACCAGTCGTATGGGCCGCAGAAGGTTCGAGATCACACGATGAGCGAGCGCATGACTACGCCGAGGTCGGGCGGCTGCTGCTGGACGCCGGTTCGACAGTCGAGTGGCAGCTTCCGACCGAGGAGCCCGCGGAGGGTGTCGTCGAGATCCTCGCCGAATGGACGCGGAATCGGGAGGTGCGCGCCGTATGACGAACTCCAACTCGATTCAGGAGCGTTCCGCGCGGACATCGCGGCGCTCCGTGCTCGCCGTCGGCGTGCTGTTCCTCATCCTCGGCGCGCTCGACCTCTATCGTGCCGTCGCGCCGCTGCTAGCCTCGGCGCCGCGCTGGCACATGGCGATCGACGACGTGGAGGTGCTCGCAATCGGCATCGCCGCGATCGTGGGCGGAATTTACGTGTTGCGCGGCGCGAATTGGGCGCGCTGGCTGCTCGCGGTCTGGATGGCGTTGCACGTCGCGATCAGCATCGGGCAACCGAGGACGCTACTCGCGCACGCGGTAATCTTCGGATTCGTAGCGTATCTGCTGTTCAGGCCCGGGGCGTCAACGCATTTCGGAGTGGCACCGAAAGGATGATCAGCCCGACCGCAAGGATGGGCCGACTTTGTCGCGACCGTCTGCCGCGACGTTCGTTAGATAGCGTGGCATGTTCAATTGCGCTTCCACCAAGGCACTCGTACCTCGTAATACATCATCCCGCACTCGTCGATGGTCATGTTGTGGGGCACGAGTGTCCCCGTAGCAACAAGCCCGCTGTCCTGTGTAACGAGGACTGTGTCTCGAACTGCGAGATAGCCCAACCGACGAACAGACATCACGTAGCGTGATGGTCGCATCGAATCGATGCGAAAAGTTCCTGAGGCGTCCGAATATTGTTGAAGCGCATTAGCGGGCATTTCGCCCGGCTTCGAAAGCGGAGCAAACCCAACCAGCGCGCCTTGAATCGGAGTGAGCGATCCGGGCGCGACCACCTTACCGGTGATACTTCGCGTACCTCCGATACGCTGCCACGCTATGGCCGATTTACCTATGGGTGCTGGCGGAGGGGCACACTCGAGTGGCCGACGAACGACGTGCGAGCAACCCAGAAGCAGGAATAGGGCAACCGCCAACAATGTGGCGGTATGAACTGGTTTGACCTTCACCTTGCGCGATCTCTATATAGTCGTCTGTCTAACGCCCAAGTTCAGCTGCGAGCGAGTTTACTAAACTAGCGAGAGAAACTTGCACACATGAAAGCCTGAAAGGCACACAACCCAACGACTATCACGCGCTCGTCTGCTGCAACGTTCGTTAGGTAGCGTCTCGGGTCGGACTAAGAGCCGCACTTCGAACCAAAGCTTGATACGTCATTGTCTTGGCGCTTCCACCAGGCCTTACTTCCATCCCTCTTTGTCACCTCGTACCACATCTCGGTACGCGCAGGCGAGGCTTCGTCCGTAATGTGCCAGAAGCTTTGCCCGTGCCCTAGCATGCCGCGGTACCACCACGTCACGAACTCCTGGTCCTGTTCAAACACGTACAAAGTATCGCCTGCCGCGAATTTCACCGTATCAGGCCGCGGTCCGTGAGAGCCGTCAATGTCGTACTTCTCGGTGATCGCGTAGTCTTCGCTCAGCGCGACCTTTAACGGGGAGACTATGTGGAGGTTCGAATTTTCAACGGTGAACATGTCGCCAGCGGCAATTGTCCCGAGCACACCTGCTGAAACAGAATCCGCTTTGTAAAGCGTCAGTTCTCGGCACGCACGGGGATGCCACGGATATCCACAATCATCCGGGCCGCAATAACCCTTCACGATGCGCGGTAGGTGCAGTCGCGGCGCTAAGCTATCAAAGGCACCGAAGTTCATCGACCTGCCGTTCACGTAGGTGACTCCGCTCTTGTATTCGCTTTCGGGAACAGGTCGAACGGTGACGGTATCCGGATTTGGGAGAGGACCATTGTACACGAGGGCGGTGTCGTCGTGTGTACTCTCAGTCGTCTCATGTGACGGCTGTGTTGCCGGAGCCCGAGATATTTTCTGCGGTTCCTGCCGCGCACAGGCCGCTAGCAGTAGGAGAACAATCAAAACAGGCATCCAACTAAGACGAGCCTAGCCGCACTGCGGTATCATCTCTATGTCCGCAAGCAAGTGCCAGATTACGCTACCTAACGCCTTAGTTCAGCTGCAAGCACACTCTCACCATTGCGGCGAAGCCGCATCCGAAAAGTGCTTGTCTGCTGCACCGTTCGTTAGATGACGGGCGCGCCATCACCTGACCCCAGGCATTGCTGCAATCGACAAATGCCGTATTCGACGAAATCGCGATAGCCGCCTGCTGGAATGGCGAGCAGGCTCGAGCGTGCCCGCTCCGCTGCTTCGAGCGCCGTCTCATAATCACCGACCTTCATGCTGGCGTCGCCAAGATTCAGGTAAAGGGATGCCATAAACTCAGTGGCTCGGCCATCCGAAACGGCTTCGGCATGGCGAACGGCCACGAGGTTCCCGTGCAGCGTTGCGTCGGCCGTAGGTTGATGACGCCCCAGGAAGTGCGCAGCAATGCAGGCGTCGTAGTCGTCCCGCTGCGCGGCCCAGGCCTGCTCGAATAGCGCGAGTGCGTCCTTCGGGTTGCCTTCGACGGCCATGCCGGCGGCGCAGAGA
>DASYIM010000057.1:0-2705 GCA_035997625.1 Gemmatimonadaceae bacterium | reverse complement strand
GGCTGCCGGCAGGGCAGCGAGCAGTAGAGCAACTAATCGATGTGCTTTCAATTGACCAACCCTCCTTCGCGTATGGCGACTGTCTGGTCGGATCAGTCTGCGTGTAGTCGAGTGACTCGAAGCTGACATGCGTGCGCAAGTCTTCTGCGGCGCAAGGATGTCCACAGGCGATACTCGTAGGCTACGACACCAAAGTGCAGGTGGGGCCCAGGAGTCCCGGTTTGCACCGACCGTCGCACTGGACTTTGGTTGAGACTCGGTAAATCGGAAGCAGAAACAACGTCGACGCCGACGTATCTGAGGCTAGTGAGCGGCGCTTGTAGTGTAGGCGTCGAAAGTCTCGGTGACGCGAAAACGCCTGTCCTCGCGTCGCACTGCCGGCTTCATCATCAGGAATTTTCGATCGAGGATCCCGACCAGACGCCACCCGCTGTCGGCTGGGGCGGTCGGGCCAACCACGAAAGGCAGCGCCGAGAGCTGCGGGTGGGCATCGCGGTCCGCGCGTGCCCGGCCGGCAAGCACCGGAGCGCGCCACAAGCCGAGAGCAGCCAGTATCGCTGTCGCCCAAAGCTGGAGTCTTACAGGCCGTGGTCCGGTTTCCATCGCGCCGCTGACGATTCCGGCCACCACAAAGGACGTGGAAAGAGCGAACAGCACGATGGCGGCGAAGGAGAGACGATAAACGACCACCGGACCGAGAAACGTCGAGCCGATGAAACCAATCACGGTCAGCGTCAGTCCGACGATTCCGAATCCGATCGAGAGCCCGACAATCCGGCGCGCCTGGAGCTGCCTTTCTTCCACAATCGCCAGTGCGAGTACACCGAGCACCAGGAAGATGGTGAGGAATACTCCACTCTCCATCACCAGCCGCGTCGTCGAAAAGGCTTTCAGGAACCAGGGTGCGCCAAGCTGGTTGTAGTACGTGTACGAGTTTTGCCAACCGATGAAAGAGGCGACCGCGCTATAGCCGATGAAGCCGCCGCCCAGATGCGGAAACATTTTCTTCGGCTTCGACGCCGTCGCGGGAGTTTTTCCGTCGGCTGCCGGTTTCGACGGCTCGATCGTCGCCACCGTCGGCGGCGGCGCAGTTAATGAAGTAGCCATGCTCAAGGCTGCTGCTTTGGATGACGGATAGGCCACTGCACCTTTGGTCAGAGGCGGTCCGTTTACTTCAACTGCGACCGAACGACTATGTCGCTCGGTCGATCAGAGGTCGAGCTTCATCTGTGCGCTCGCCCTCTTCCCGAGCACGAGCTGCGCTTGCAGCTCTTCGGCCGATGGCGGATCAAGACAATCGGGCGCATCGTAGCCAGGATTGTTTACCAGCCGGGAGATAGGGAAATACTCGAGCTCTCCGTCGCGATGGTACGCCGAGCTGGCGAGCGTCTCGAGCTGTCCGCGCGTCCGCTCCGGATCGAGCCATCCGTCGTACGCATCAGGCGAAAGCAGAACCGCCATCCGATCGTGGAAGCGCGCGTACCAGTCGTCGGAGTCCTTCACGATGACTGTGCACGACCAGATCTCCTCGCCGCTCTTTCGATCGTGCCAGCGATTCCACAATCCCGCCATCGCGATCGGCATCCGCTGACGATGCCGAATGAGATGAGGAATCTTGTTACGCTTTTCGCCTACCCACTCGATGATGCCGTCGATCACGACAAGGCAGCGCTGGCTACGCCACGCCTGCTCGAAGGTGGGCGCCGACGCGGCGGTCTCGATGCGGGCGTTGAAGGCCGAATAGTGTGAGTCGAACTCGTCGACGCGTTCCCGATTGGCGAGCTTCGAGGGAATGAAATTCCAGTGCATCGGGCGAAGCACTCGCTGGCGCAGAAACGGATCGTAATAAACCGCGGGAATCTCTTCACGCGGATTCAGGTTATAGCGCGGCTTCCAGTCGCTGGGAACGAACTTTTTGGTGTAGCCGTACACCTTTTCAGTAATGCCATCGGGATTGACTATGGTAGCGCGTCCGCACATGTGAGTATGGTACCCGCCACGCTGGAGATCGGCCAGAGGATTCAGGTTGCCGGCGGCCGTGCATCGGCGCATATCCGCGCACGAAATGTCACGCTACTCTCCCGCACCCTGGGTCCTCAATTGCGTCAACTGTGATTGTTGGCGCTGGGTCAGCAGGTTCTTGATTCTCATCATCAGTGAAAGCTGCGCCCGTTTGACATCGCGCTCCACCGCGAGCACTCGATCGACCTGCTCCAGGACCTTTGCCTCGTCGACTGCGGGAGGTTGAAGGAGAGATTGCAGCTTTTCCACCTCGGAGCTCATCTTGAATTGTAGCCCGATGAACTTACCCTGCGCGTCGGCCATCACCTGCTGCAGCGAATTCCGCTGGGAGTCTGTGAGATTGATGGCTCGCTGGTTGGCCATGATCAGCTCCGGCGGATACAGATAGCGCGCCAGCGGATCACCACCCGGAGGTCGGGGGCCACCAGGACCGCAATCGCTGGCGGGATGCGGGTTGCCATCAATGACGCACATTGGTTGCCGATTCGGATCCTGGGCGCCTGCAACCGATGCCGCTCCCAGAACCAGCGCCATTGCCACTGCGATTTTCTGCATTGTCATCTCCTTGACTGTCAGTCTGATTCTGTCTGTAAGGAAGTCGTCGTAATGCCATCGAACACGGACGAGAGCAACGGACCTGGAGCGATCAGCTCTCGCGCCGGTGTCTGAAGAAGTCCCGCCGT
>DASYIM010000056.1:0-11812 GCA_035997625.1 Gemmatimonadaceae bacterium | reverse complement strand
CGGATGGAGATCGCCCAGGCGATGACCCAGCGCATTCACTTCAACACCTTCGGCGGCAATCCTGTCTGCATGGCGGCGGGACTGGCGGTCCTCGACGTCATCGACGAGGACGGCTTGCAGCAGAATTCCCGGGTGCTGGGCAGAAAGCTCAAGGACGGACTGAGAAAGCTCGCCGAGCGTCATCAGCTGATCGGGGACGTGCGCGGGATGGGCCTCATGCTCGGTGTCGAGCTGGTGCAGGACCGCGGGACGAAGCAGCCCGCTAAGCAGGAAACCCTGGCCGTTCTCGAGGCCGCGCGCGAAATGGGCGTGCTGATGGGGAAGGGGGGCCTGGACGGCAACGTTCTTCGCATCAAGCCACCGATGTGCATCACGGCAGAGGATGTCGACTTCACGCTCGACGTTCTTGATCGCGCGCTGACGGCCGCCGCGAACTAGTCAATCCAGAGGAGCAATCGAGCGGTGGCATTCGACCGAATAATCAAAGGCGGGAACGTCGTCACTCCCGCCGGCACTTTCATCGGTGATGTCGGAATAACGGGCGAGAAGATCAGCGCCCTCGGCGTCGACCTCGAGGCCGATCGTTCAACGAGGGTGATTGATGCCAAGGGTCACCATGTGATCCCCGGTGTTCTCGACGTGCACGTCCACCTCGAGCTGCCGTTCATGGGAGCGGTTTCCGCCGATGATTACCGAACGGGAACCAGAGCGGGTGCGCGCGGCGGCGTTACCACCCTCATCGATTTCGCGATTCCGTACGCGGGCGAATCGCTCGCCCAGGCCGCCGACAACTGGATGAAAAAAGCGGAGGGGAAGTCGCTGATCGACTACACCTTCCACATTTGCATCACCCGCTGGAACGAGCACAAAGACCAGATCAAGGGGATGGTCGATCGCGGGTTTACGACCTTCAAGGAATTCATGATCTATGAGTCCGAAGGTTGGCAGTCCGATGACCGCGCGATGTTCGGTACGCTCGAGAAAATGAAGGAATACGGGACGATGCTGCTGGTGCACGCGGAGTCGGCGCGGGTCCTCGACGAGCTGATCGCGCGTCACCACACCCCGGAGCTGATGGAGAAGTACGGCGCCCGCCTGCACCGGATGACGCGCCCCAACTTCATCGAGGCGGAAGCGATCCAGCGGGCCGTCCAATGGTGTGAGGCGACAGGCGGACAGCTTTACATCGTCCACATGTCGACCGGCGAGGGAGCCGACATCATCCGCGCCGCGCAAGCCCGCGGTGTTCAGGTGCTGGCCGAGACCTGCATTCAATACCTGGTGCTCGACGACTCGGTGTTCGACCGCGAAGATGGGCATCTCTACGCGTGCTGTCCGCAGCTGAAGAAACCGAAGGACGTTCAACGACTCTGGCGAGGTCTCAAGAGCGGCGAGGTGTCGGTGGTGTCGACCGACACCTGCACTTTCAATCGCGAGCAGAAAGCGATGTGGAAGGGCGACTGGACCAAGATCCCGATGGGGATGCCGGGACTGGAGACCCTGATGCCGCTCACGTATACCCACGGTGTGCTGGCGGGCAAGATCTCGCTGGATGAGATGTGCACGAAGCTCTCGACCAATCCCGCAAAAATCATGGGATTGTACCCGAAGAAAGGTGCGATTCAGGTCGGAGCTGACGCCGACATTGCCATCATTCATCCGGACACGAAGCACACCGTTGATCCGGCCTCCATGGAGACGAACGCGGACTGGTCCCCGTATGAAGGGTGGGAGCTGGCCGGGTTCGCCCGCACCACGCTGTCGCGCGGAGACGTGATCGTCGACGACTATTGCGTCGTTGGCAAGGAAGGCCGCGGTCAGTGGCTCCCGCGCAAGAGCGCCGGCCTCGCATCGTGACGACTGTCGCGACGGACGGGAGCTACACGGCGACCGCCTACGCTCCCGACGACATTCGAAACAGTCCCCTTTGGAATCCCGACCTGGCGCCCACAGACCCATCGCGCCGGACGTGGTCGACCTACAACATCGCCGCGCTATGGATCGGGATGAGTGTCGTCATCACCACTTATACCCTCGCGTCCGGCCTCATGGAGCAGGGAATGACGTGGTGGCAGGCGATGGTAACAATCCTGCTCGGCAACGTGATCGTGCTGGTTCCGATGGTGCTCAACGCACATGCGGGGACCAAGTACGGTATTTCGTTTCCAGTACTTTGTCGCGCGAGTTTCGGCGTTCGCGGAGCCAACATCGCCGCGATTCTGAGAGCGATCGTCGCGTGCGGCTGGTTCGGGATCCAGACATGGATCGGCGCGCTCGCGCTCGATGCGCTGTTCAAGGCGGCGTGGCCAGGATGGGCCACTCTACCTGGAAGCACCGCCATAGCCTTCGCGATATTCTGGGGAATCCAGGTCGCGATCATTCTGAAGGGCACGGAAGGAATCAAGATTCTGGAAAGCTGGTCGGCGCCGCTGCTACTCGGCGGCGGGGCCCTGCTGCTGTGGTGGGCAATTAGAAATGGTGGCGGGCTCGGCCACATTCTGAGTGAGTCGCAGAAGCTTCAGAAAGGACACGGCCTGTTCTGGTCGCTGTTTCCGGCAGCGCTGACGGCCAACGTCGGCTATTGGGCTACGCTCAGTCTCAACATCCCGGATTTTACGCGCTACGCCAAGAGCCAGCGTTCGCAAGTCCTCGGTCAGGCGCTCGGGTTGCCGACGACGATGACGGCATTCGCTTTCATCGGCGTCGCGGTCACCAGCGCCACGATCGTCATCTTTGGCCAGGCGATCTGGGATCCGATCGTGCTCGTCAGCCGGATCGGCCGGGCACCGGTGATTATCTTCGCGGCGCTCGTCGTTCTCGCGGCGCAGCTGACGACCAACATGGCCGCCAACGTCGTGTCGCCGTCGAACGATTTCTCCAACCTCAGTCCGCGCCGAATCAGCTATGTCACGGGCGGCCTCATCACGGCAGTGCTCGGCATCGTTATGATGCCGTGGCGTCTCTACTCGGACGCCGCTGCTTACATCTTCACCTGGCTGCTCGGTTATTCGAGCTTGATGGGGGCGCTGGGCGGAATCCTTATCGCCGACTACTGGGTGATCAGGCGGCAGCAGCTCGCCGTCGACGATCTGTTTAGAGTCCGCGGCATCTACACCTACCGCAACGGAATCAACCCGCGCGCGGTGATCGCGCTGGTACTGGCGATTCTGCCCGTCGTGCCCGGCTTCATTCGGGCGGTGTCGACTCCCGGCGGTGTGGTCGCCAATCCGAACCTGTTCGACCGGATTTATACCTACGCGTGGTTCGTCACCTTCGCGCTGAGCTTCATCATTTATTGGCTGCTGATGCGTGGTCAGCGCGTCGCGGTTTCCTCGACGAAATCATAGGGAGAATCGAATGGCTCGTGTCGTGAAGTGCGGTCTGATCCAGGCCAGCCATGCCGGTCCAACGGACGCGCCCCTCGAGAAAATCCGGGAGGCCAACATTGATAAGCATCTCAAATTTCTCGATCAGGCCGGAAAGGAAGGTGTGAAGATCGTCTGCATGCAGGAGATCTTTACCGGCCCGTACTTTTGCGCCGAGCAGAATACGAAGTGGTACGACGCGACGGAAAGAATTCCTGACGGCCCGACGACGCGGCTGATGCAAGAAGTCGCAAAGAAGCACTCGATGGTTATCGTGGTTCCGATCTACGAGGAGGATGAGACGGGCGTGTACTACAATACCGCCGCTGTGATCGACGCAGATGGGACGTATCTGGGCAAGTACAGGAAGAGCCACATTCCGCACACCGCGCCGGGTTTCTGGGAGAAGTTCTATTTCAAGCCGGGTAACCTCGGGTACCCCGTGTTCAAGACCCAGTACGCAGACATCGGAGTCTACATCTGCTACGACAGGCATTTCCCCGAAGGCGCGCGCGAGCTCGGACTGAACGGCGCGGAGATCGTGTTCAACCCATCCGCGACGGTGGCGGGGTTGTCGGAGTACCTATGGAAGCTCGAGCAGCCGGCGCACGCGGTGGCGAACGCATTCTTCGTCGGCGCGATCAATCGCGTAGGCTTCGAGAAGCCCTGGAACATCGGAGAGTTTTACGGTCAGAGCTACTTCTGCGATCCCCGGGGCCAAATCATTGCTCAGGCCTCGCGCGATCGAGACGAGCTGATCACCGCAGACCTCGATCTGGACAAAATTCGAGAGGTGCGCAACGTCTGGCAGTTTTTCCGGGACAGGCGGCCGGAGACTTACGGCGGTCTTTGCAAGCTCTAGGGATCTGCGCGGCTGGTAGCACCCGACTCGGGGACTCTGGCGGGGACGTAGTCCCAACTTAGATTCGCGGACATGGGCATCCGCGATTTTGAAATCGACAAGGACATTCGGCGCGCCTCTACGCTTCCGGCGAGTGTCTATTCTGATCCGGAGTACTTCGAGGCGCAGAAGGATCGCGTCTTCGCGCGCAGCTGGCAGTGGGTGGGCGACGCAGCCCGAGTGAAGGCCCCCGGCCGCGTGGCGCCGTTGACTCTCCTGGACGGCTGCCTGAGCGAACCGCTCGTCCTCACCTCCGACGATGATGGCACAGTTCGCTGCCTGTCGAACGTGTGTACCCACCGCGGTGCGATCGTAGTGGAGGGTGAAGGTCACGCTCGCTCGCTCCGCTGCCGCTATCACGGGCGAAAGTACGGCCTCGACGGCAAGTTCGTGTCGATGCCGGAGTTCGACACCACTGTTGGCTTTCCATCAGAGAAAGACAACCTTCCGCAACTTCCGCTCGAGCGTTTTGGTCCGCTGTTGTTCAGCGGGCTCGCTCCCGAAATGTCGTTCGCGGATTGGATAGAGCCGGTTCGGGAACGAGTCGCCTTCATGCCGCTGGATGAGTTCACTCGCGATGCCGCGACATCGCAGGACTATCTGATCAACGCGAACTGGGCGCTCTACTGCGACAACTATCTGGAAGAGTTTCACATCCCGTACGTGCACGCGGGCCTCGCCGAGAAGCTCGACTACTCGGGGTATCGCACAGAGAGGTTTCGGTGGGGAAATCTGCAGCTGGGGATCGCCAAAGCAGGAGAGCCCGCGTTCGAGCTGCCCAAGTCCCATCCCAACGGGAGTGAGCGCGTCGGCGCGTTCTACTTCTGGTTGTTCCCCAACATCATGTTCAACTTCTATCCCTGGGGACTGTCGCTGAACGTCGTGTCTCCGTTGAGCGCCGGACGAACCAGAGTGTCGTTTCTCTCCTACGTCTGGAATCCGTCGTTGCGCGAGACTGGAGTTGGCGCGGGTTTGCACCGCGTGGAGATGGAAGACGAAGAGGTGGTAGAATCGGTGCAGCGGGGAGTGCGGTCCCGCCTCTACGATCGGGGGCGCTACTCGGAAAGGCGCGAGGTCGGAACTCACCACTTCCACGAGCTGCTCGCCGATTTCATGCGGCGGCCACTCAGCGAAAACGGTTTTTCGCGTCTGACTCCGCGCGCGTGAGCGATCCCGCCCTGTCGCGGGACGCGAGGTCAGCGAAAGCGACCAGCGCCAGCCTTGGCCTGCTGGCGGTGCTTGGAGTGGTCTTTGGTATCTCCGTGACCGTCGGCAACAGCATTGGCTCAGGAATTCTTCGCACTCCGGGCGTCGTCGCCGAAAAACTTCCAACGCCTTTTCTCTTTCTCGCGGTTTGGGTACTCGGCGGCCTTTACGCCGCACTCGGCGCTAATTCTCTCGCCGAGCTGGCGGCAATGATGCCAGAATCAGGCGGTTACACGGTATACCTGCGCCGCGCGATGGGACCGTACGCTGGCTTTGTGATCGGCTGGAGCGACTGGCTGTCGACGTGCAGCAGCCTCGCGCTCGCCGCGCTGGTGATCGGTGAATACACAGCCATTCTGCTCGGTCTCGCGAAGAATCTCACATCCGCCCTCGCCAGCGTCGTCATCGTCGTGTTCGCGCTCATTCAACTGCGCGGGGTGAAGACCGGCAGCCTGGCACAGAACATCACGGCGGTCCTAAAGGCACTCGCGTTCGCCGTTCTTATCGCCGCGTGCTTCGTGCTGGGCCATGGCTTCAACCACGGAGAGACCACCGGCGCGCTGCCAACCGGATTTCCGTTCCTCATTGCGTTCGTGCTGGCGATGCAAGCGGTGATTTTCACTTACGATGGCTGGAACGGGGTTGTCTATTTCTCGGGTGAGCTGAGAGATCCGGATCGAGACATTCCGCGCTCAATGTTTGGTGGCGTCGCAGCGGTGGCCGCGATTTATCTGCTGGTCAACAGCGGCTTTCTATATGTATTGACCATTGGCCAGATGGCCGGGCAGCCACTCGTTGCGGCGACGGCAGCGAATGCGATCTTCGGCGTCAGGGGAGACACGGTAATCCGGGTGTTGACGATCGTTTCGCTGTTGAGCGCGGTCAACGCCTTCCAGCTCATGACTTCGCGCATCCTTCATCGGTTGAGTGTATTTGGATTTGTGCCAGCTGCGGATTACGTCAATCGCGGGGGAACCCCAGTCGTTGCCCTCCTTCTGAGCGCGGCAGCGTGTCTGGTGATGGTGATCACGGGAACGCTCGAGATCGTGTTGGGCGTCACCGCCTTTCTGTTCGTCGCCCAGTACGCGTTGATTTTTACGACTGTGTTCGTGTTACGCCGTCGCGAGCCCGAATCACGCCGACCCTTTCGAGCGATCGGTCATCCGTGGACAACTGGACTCGTGCTCATACTTTCAATGGCGTTCCTCGTTGGAGCCTTCTTCGCCGACACGAGGAACAGCATCTACTCGCTGGTCCTGTTGGCGGTGAGCTGGCCCATATATCTCATAGTGCGTCCGAAGCCCGTGACGGTTTAGTCGTCCACCGTTACCGGCGACACCCCATTCGGTTTGGGTGGGCACGGCGGCCCGTTCCAGGTTGCCAGCGCTGCTTTAGCAGCGGCTACGCTTCGATTCCATTCGTACCAGCGCCGCTCCCCAGGAGCTGCACGACATGAGAGGCGCTTTTCAATCGTGTCGCGTTGTGGCTGCGGAATTTCGGGCAGCCGCCTGATCAGCGCCGGTGTCGCATCGGGCGAAAGCCTCGACAGGTAGGTCGCGTCGAACTTTCCGCCGCTCGAGATCCGATCGACGTTTCTATTGACGATCCATGCCTGAGAGTTCCAGAAGACCATCACAGTGAAGGCGCCGAGCGTGATTTCGGCGACCCTCCTGCCAAACGAAACGGAAATAGATCCGCGTGAGATTTCCCAAGCCAGTGCGGCGAGGGCGATCGCCATGCCCACCATGTAGACCTGGGCGAAAAGTCGCGACGCGGTAAATCCGTAAGCGTCCTCGTAAAGCAGCACACGACGAAACGCCGAAATCAGAATGAGCTCGAGCGCGAGCAAAAGCGCGAAATCGAGGCGTCGGAGGGTCGCACGCTCGTCTTCTGTGAGATCGGAAGGCCGTGCGTACTCGAGAATGATGATGATTGCGCCGACAATCGTTACTGCAAAAGACAGCTCTCCAAATCCGCGGCGCGCAAACTCGGCGAAGGTGATGCCGGTGCCCAGCGATGTCGGCGGGGGGTGAACGAAATAGGAAACCTGAAGCGCGACGAACAACCAGAGGATTACGGCGGCGCTCCACAGAATCATCCGCTGTTCGGTCATGCCGATCGAGATCCGACCCGGGACCGCGGGATACTCGGGGATACGCGGCGCCAGCTGGCGCATTCCGAGTGCATTCGCGCCCAGAGTCAGTGTCAACAGGAACAGGAAGAAGACAAGTCGCCCCGGGAACGACCAATCAGGAAGCCAGGATGCAATTCGGTCAGTTCCCCAGCTGATGATCGGGTCAGCGCTAGCCAGTAACGCGATCAGGACAACGACGAGTGGAACGGTGAACAACGCGCCTCTGAGAAGGGCGCGCGAGCGGGGTGACGACACCGAACGCGGCGCTCCGGCGACTTCCCGCGCAGTCGAGCCAACAACGCGGAAAGGGGCGAGGAAGGGAACTGCTGCCAGCAACCTGGCGGAGAGTTCTGCCCAGCGCTCAGCGCCGAGTGAGATGACGGCGAGCCCGAGCAGCATCGCGTCGGCGAGAAGGATGAAGAACGGAAACGGATCGCTGGTGGTCAGCGCGAAGCCGACGCTGAGGATTGTAGCCCAGCTGCAGAGGATCACCAGCGGGGTTTCTACGCGGCCGACGGCAGCATATCGCGCGATGGTCAGTGAGGCAGAGGCGGCGGCGACCCAGATTGCCCAGTTGATGCCGGGTTCGGCGGAGAAGAGGATGGTTGCGCCGAGCATTGCGGTGACAATGGCGCAGATCCAGGCGATCTTGGTGGACGGCGGCTGGTCAGTAGTAGAGTTCATGGCTCAGGAAAGACGATGCAGAGTACTTTACGCAACAAAGTCAACGAGCGCAAGGTGGTTTTTCTTGTCGGTTTGTCCCTCCTCTTTTCAGCCGCATGCGGAGCGGACAAGATTCCAGGTTTATTACATCGCTCCGGAGCTGCGGCTCTCCAGCGAAAAAATTCCTGACAACGCTGAGATCAGAGAGATCCACGCGGAAAAGACCTTTCCAGACGATGCGGCCGCGTCGGCGTTCTGGACGGAGACGAGTCGGCGCATCGAAGCCAAACTCGGATCTGGGAAGAGGTGCTTCGCCGACAGGAGTGTGAAAACGGTTCCCTCGCGAGCCTCGGTGTGGCCTATCGACGTTCACGGCTCAGTCACCGTAAGGCAGAGGTTCCAACAATCAATAGACCGGACTGAACTTCCGGCGACGGTGTGGATTTCGATCAGTGCAGATCAATCGTTGAGGGCTATCCAGGGACTGCAGCCGGTCGATGCGGGCCGATGCGAATGAGAAGTAGTAGGGTCCGTTGACCCCGTCCCATTGACTTAAGGCTTTAGCCGAATACCTTTACAAGGCTATGGCGGAACGCGGTTTATCCGCGCCTGTCCAACGTGACAATTGATCGCCACGAAACGTTGTGGCGCGCCTCGAGTCCCCACCCGCGAACCAGTTGCGGATGCACCCGGCGGCAGCGGATGGATACCGGTCCCGGTCAGGGATGGCAGGTCCACCCGCGTTTTTGTTGAATTGAGATCCTCGCTGCGGCAGGCTGCAGCGTTCACATAGAGAGAATTCGAACAGCTTATGCCTCGTCACACCCCGCTCGACCATTACCGTAACATCGGCATCATGGCCCACATTGATGCCGGGAAGACGACTATGACCGAGCGTGTCCTCTACTATACGGGTAAGACGCACAAGATCGGCGAAGTGCACGAAGGCACCGCGACGATGGACTGGATGGAGCAGGAGCAGGAGCGCGGAATCACCATCACGTCCGCGGCCACTACTGCATTCTGGGAGCGTAACGGTACCGAGTACCGCATCAACATCATCGATACTCCCGGCCACGTGGATTTCACGGTCGAAGTCGAGCGTTCCCTCCGCGTTCTCGATGGAGCCGTCACCCTTCTCGATTCAGTCGCCGGCGTCGAGCCGCAGACCGAGACCGTTTGGCGCCAGGCTGACCGTTACAAGGTCCCGCGCCTGATCTTCGCCAACAAGATGGACCGCGTCGGCGCCGATTTCGATCGATGCATGCGCATGATCAAGGATCGCCTCACCAAGAACGCGTATCCGATCCAACTTCCTGTCGGATCCGGTGAGCTCTTTACTGGCCACATCGACGTCATCGAGCGCAAGCAATACATCTTCGACGATGAATCGCTGGGCAAGAAGTTCGAGGTCACAGAAGTTCCCGATGAGTACCGCGAGACCATGGAGAAGGCCCGTCACGATGTGATCGAGGCTGCCGTTTCGCACGACGAAGCGCTGATCGAGAAGTATTTCAGCGGGACCGAGCTGACCAACGACGAGATCCGACACGCCATTCGGAGCGCGACCGTGGGCGGCTTCATCGTCCCCGTACTATGCGGCGCCGCGTTCAAGAACAAAGGGGTCCAGGCAATGCTCGACGCTGTGGTCGACTACCTTCCGTCGCCGGTCGATGTGCCAGCCGTGGAAGGCCATTTGCCGAATGGCGAGCCCGCCGAGCGTCATCCGAGCGATGAAGACCCGTTCGCCGGCCTCGCGTTCAAGATTGCTACGGACCCGTTCGTCGGTAAGCTGACTTTCTTCCGCGTCTATTCCGGAAGTCTCAAGGCCGGCTCCTACGTTTATAACGCGACAAAGGACAAGCGCGAGCGCATTGGCCGGCTGCTCCAGATGCACGCCAACAAGCGTGAAGAGATCGAAGAGGTAATGGCCGGCGACATCGCCGCCGCGATCGGACTCAAGGAGACGCGTACCGGCGACACGATGACGATGGAAGATACGCCGATCATTCTCGAGGCGATGAAGTTCCCGGCGCCCGTCATCGACGTGGCGATCGAGCCGAAAACCAAGGCCGACCAGGACAAGCTGGCGATCGCGCTGCAGAAGCTGTCCGAGGAAGATCCGACTTTCCGCGTGCACTCCGACCCGGAGACCGCCCAGACGATCATCTCCGGAATGGGAGAGCTCCACCTCGAGATCATCGTCGACCGCATGCAGCGCGAGTTCAAGGTCGACGCGAACATCGGCCGCCCGCAGGTGGCTTACAGAGAGACAATCAAGAAGCGCGTTGAAAAGGTCGAAGGCAAGTTCATCCGCCAGTCGGGTGGTAAGGGTCAGTATGGCCACGTGGTGATCAACATCGAGCCGGCGAAGCAGGGCGAAGGATTCGTGTTCGAGGACAAGATCGTCGGCGGAACAATTCCACGTGAGTTCATCAAGCCCGCCGAGCAGGGCATGCGCGAAGCCCTCGAGGGCGGCGTGCTGGCGGGTTATCCGATGGTCGATGTGAAGGCCGAGCTGGTCTACGGCTCGTACCACGACGTCGACTCCAGCGAAATGGCGTTCAAGATCGCCGGATCGATGGCGATCAAGGAAGCCGCCCGCAAAGCGGGCGCGATCATCCTCGAACCGATCATGAAGGTCGAAGTCGTCTCGCCCGATCAGTACATGGGCGACGTGCTCGGCGATCTTTCATCCCGCCGCGGCAGAATCGGTGGAATGAATCAGCGCGGTGAAGCGCAGGTGATCGATGCGCAGGTGCCGCTGTCGGAGATGTTCGGCTATTCCACCAAGCTCAGATCGATGACGCAGGGTCGCGCGGTCTACTCGATGGAGTTCGCCCACTACGAGGAAGTACCGAAGAGCAAGGCGGAAGAGATCATCAGCAAGGTCAAGAAGTAGTTCTGCTCGATAGAAAGAATCAGAGAATAACGGCTACCAACAACCAGACAGAACAATGAGCAAAGCAAAATTTGAGCGTACGAAGCCGCACGTGAACGTGGGAACGATTGGCCACGTCGATCATGGTAAGACCACGCTGACCGCAGCGATCACGGCGATCCAGGCCAAGAAGGGTCTGGCTCAGTCGGTGGCCTTCGACCAGATCGACAAGGCTCCTGAAGAGAGGGAGCGCGGTATCACGATCGCGACCGCGCACGTGGAGTACGAGAGCGAGAAGCGTCACTACGCGCACGTCGACTGCCCGGGACATGCCGATTATGTGAAGAACATGATCACGGGTGCGGCGCAGATGGACGGGGCGATTCTCGTCGTATCGGCAGCCGATGGCCCGATGCCGCAGACGCGCGAGCACATCCTGCTGGCCCGTCAGGTGGGTGTTCCGTACATCGTGGTGTACATGAACAAAGCGGACATGGTGGACGACAAGGAGTTGCTCGAGCTTGTGGAGATGGAAGTGCGGGAGCTTTTGTCGGTATACAAGTTTCCGGGGGACAAGACGCCGATCGTGATTGGCTCGGCATTAAAGGCGCTGGAGGGCGACCCGAGCGACATTGGTGTGAAGAGTGTGGTGCGGCTGGTGG
>DASYIM010000055.1:0-6302 GCA_035997625.1 Gemmatimonadaceae bacterium | reverse complement strand
GCCAAAGTGGCGCCGAAAGGAGTCAAAGTCGAAGTCCGTCACCTCCATGGCGGACGCCCGTGGCGAGCGGAACTTGATGGCCCGATCTTCGACGCCGCCAGGACGGCGCTGCGCTCCGCTTTTGGAAAAGAACCAGTCATTACAGGCGAGGGGGGATCAATCCCTGTCGTTGGGGATTTCGAGCGGATACTCGGCGCGCCGGTGCTGCTGGTGGGATTTGGCTTGCCAGGCGAGAACGCTCACGCGCCCGACGAGTGGATGAGCGTGGAGAACTTCCGAAAGGGGACGCTCGCTATGGCAGCGCTATGGGATGAGTACGGGAAAGGCACCGACCGCTGACGCACCCTCGTACCCATCCTCAACGAGGTCCCGCCAGGAAGACTCACCGGCCAGGTGTTCGCCATCGGTCGAATGCCAGGCATAGACATCATGCCTCCCCAGAACGGCGCAACGTTCGTCCATCCACGCCGATAGGCTAATCTCCTAACAAGGGATGGCCGTCGATACTGCCCCTTAGGCTAGTCGCGAAGCAGAAATGAGATCACGTCGCAGCCAGGATCGAATCAGGCCGCGAGGATTTTCCGAACTCCTCAGAGGTAAAGCTGGAGCCGGGTTTGAAAGATGTGCATCGTACCCTTCAGGTCGAATCGGTCGGTCTTCCCGTATCCGTATACGAATGCCAACCTCACCTCATCCGACACGTGCCAGTTGAGCATCGGAGTGATTCGCCAGAACTTGCCGCCGTGTATGGTGCCACCGTCGAGATCGCTGTAGGAAAGCCGCAGCACTGTCTCCAACGCTCCGGGTCCACCCTCGAACACCGTTTCAGTTGGTGACACCGCCTTGAAGTAGCCGCCGACGGTGTTGTAGCGGCGCGTTTCGCCGGTAAGGTTCCACGCCACTGCAATGTCGCCGCCCTGAAAAACAGGATTGCCGGCCTGGGGCGCGTCATTTTTTTCCCAGTAGTACTCGCTGCCGACCAGGACCGGACCGCGCCGGTAGTAGATCTCCGGTCCGAAAAGCGTCGACCGGCTCGACGGAAACTTGCCGGTGTCGATGATATACGGTGCGTGAGATACTTCGGGCTTGGAGCGCAACTGCCTCTGACCGTTGTCGGGTTTGCCGATCTCCAGTGCCATTCCGATGTGCAGCAGCGTGCCACTGCTGTCGGAGACCATCGGCACCCAGGCGACACGACCGACGATCTGCTGGTCGAAATAGGACCAGCTGTCTTTTTCCGAGAGCCAATCGGTGAAAACACCAACGTTATAGATCAGGTGCCGGCTCGGAATGTAGCCCAGCCATTTGATGCCGTCGGCGAGCAGCGGGATGGCGTCGGAAAACGTGAACCGCTCGACAGTCCATCCGTCGTAACCAGTCATCATCTTGTTGAGACTGGCTCCTTCCTTACTGCGCCCGATGAAGAGGTTGCCCCACGCTTCGGGGATGCCGATCATCAAGCCGGACTGACGGACAAACCATTGGTCGTTGTAGGCGTCGTACATGAAGCCGGCCTGATAGGTGATTCGGCGCTTCGTCTTGAAGCGCCCGCTGATCAGAAGGCGGGCGTCACGAATCTTGCCGCCCGGCTCCAGCTTGACTTGCTCCTTGCTTGCTGAATCCTGAGAGTAGGTGGCGTAATCGAGCAGAACTCCGCCGCCAAACCGGAACGTCAGATATTTGCCATCGAACTCATTCCACTTGACGAAGCGACGTGGTTTGGGCTCGGCGTCAGCCTCTCCGGCCGAGATGGCATTGATCACAGTGGTGTCTCGCTCCTGGGCGTAGGAGCGCGTCGAAAGCCCGAGGGAAAGAACTGCCCCCGCAGCGATCGCAAGATATGCGACGCGGATCGATGCGGGGGCTTTCATTACTTAGAACTAATACTCGTCGAAGTACCGCTGTATAGTCGGCAGATCATTGGTCTTCAACAGCGCCAGCCGGAGCAGCACCCGCGCTTTCTGCGGGTTCAGTCCGAGTGACGCGACAAAGCCATTCTTGTCATCATCAACTTCGACATTCCGGCCCACCACTCCGGTTGCGACGCGCGAAGAGCGAACGCTGATGATGCCCTTCTTCGCCTGCTCGGCGAGTGCCTTGACCGCGGTCGCCGTCATGTTGCCGTTGCCAACGCCCGCGATGATGATTCCCTTCGCACCAGCGGCGGCAGCGGCGTCAATCAGCACACCGTCCATGTTCTCGGTCGCCATGATAATGTCCACGCGTGGCAGAACAGTGTTCTTGTCGACAAAGAACTCTGACGTCGACGTGTTCCTGCCCTGCGGCGCCCTGTAGAAATCGATGTCGCCATAAGCGACGGTGCCGATCAGGCCCGACTGCGGCGACATGAAGGTCTGGACCGCGGTAGTGCTCGTCTTGGTGAGCGATCTCGCTCCGTGAATCCAGTCGTTGACCACCACCAGGACACCACGGCCGACGGCGTCTTTGTTGGCTGCCACGGCAACGGCATTGTAGAAATTCAGGGGCCCGTCTGCCGAGAGCGCCGTGGACGGACGCATCGATGCCGTCAGCACCACGGGCTTGTTGGATTTGACGACCAGGTTGAGGAAGTAAGCGGTCTCTTCGATCGTGTCGGTTCCGTGTGTAATCACGACACCCGATACGTCGGACCTCGAGAGAAGCTCGTTGATCCTCGTGGCCAGCTTGATCCACACTTCGTCGTTCATATCCTGCGAGCCGATGTTCGAGATCTGCTCGCCCTTCAGATTGGCGAGTTTCTTGGTCTGCGGTACCGCTGCCAAAAGCTGGTCGACGCCAACCTGGCCGCTCGTGTAGCCGGCCTGGACGTCCGTGGCCGCCGCGCCGGCTATGGTACCGCCGGTTGCCAACACCACGATCGTCGGAAGAGCCGGGTTCGACTTCGCCGGAGCTTGAGCGGTGGCGGTTGGTTGGTTGAGGAGCATGCCGAGCACAAGCACCGGCATCAGTGAAATAACAAAACGCTTTGCAACTGCAGTTGGAACTACCATTGAAACCCCCTCGCTCCGTTCAAAGTGTGACCAGCAACCCATGGTGATTCTTCAACGCCCCTGACCGGTCATCGCGGCCGGGCTGAGGATCTCCTCGATCTGTTTGTCCGTGAGCACCTTCTCTTCGCGCACCAGCTCGATGATGCCCTTGTCGGCCTTGAGTGCCCGCGCCGCGAGCTCGGTCGCGCGGTCGTAACCGATGACGGGGTTGAGCGCCGTAACGGTGCCGACGCTGTACTCGACGTAATGCTGGCAGATGGCTGCGTTCGCGGTGATCCCCTCGACGCAGAACTTGCGCAGCGTGTTCGCCGCGTTGATCAGGGTCGTTTGCCCCTCGAAGAGCACTGCTGCCACGACCGGCTCGAACGCGTTCAGCTGGAGCTGTCCCGCCTCCGCCGATAGCGTGACCACGAGATCGTTTCCAATCACGCGGTAGGCGACCATGTTGGTGACTTCGGGGATGACGGGATTGACCTTACCCGGCATGATCGACGAGCCGGGCTGCGTCGCCGGCAGATTGATCTCGCGCAAACCCGTGCGTGGACCCGAGGAGAGCAGGCGCAGATCGTTACCGATCTTGGCGAGCTTGATGGCCACACTCTTGAGCGCCGAGGAGTACAGCACGAACGCCTGCATGTCCTGCGTCGCCTCGATCAGATCTTCCGCGAGCTTGATCGGGAAGCCGGAAACCTTGGCGAGGTGATCGGCGCACTTCTGCGCGTATCCCTTCGGTGCATTGAGTCCGGTGCCGATGGCCGTTCCGCCCATATTGACTTCGTGCAGCACTTTCTCCAGTCGCTCCAGCGCTTCGACTTCGTCGCCGAGCGATCTGGCGAACGCCTTGAATTCCTGGCCCAGCGTCATTGGAACTGCGTCCTGGAGCTGAGTCCGTCCCATCTTGAGGATATTGGCGAACTCGGTGCCCTTGGCGGCGAACGCTGCGATGAGGTCTTTGTAAGCTTTAATGAGCTCGCGGTTGCCAAGAGCAAGACCGATGTGAATCGCACTCGGGTAGGAATCGTTTGTTGATTGTGAGCGGTTCACATGATCGTGCGGGTCGAGGTACTTGTACTCGCCCTTCTTGTGCCCCATAAGCTCGAGGCCGCGATTAGCGACGACCTCGTTCACGTTCATGTTCGTCGACGTACCGGCACCGCCCTGAAAGACGTCGAGCTGGAACTGGTCGTGCAGCTTCCCGTCGATAATCTCCTGACAGGCGCCTTCGATCGCCGTAAGAATTTCCTTGGATAATCCGCCCGTCTCGAAGTTGGCTCGCGCGGCGGCGATCTTCACCAGCGCATAGCCCTTGAGGAAGTTCGGGTAGTTCTGGAGGGTAACTCCGGAGATCTTGAAGTTCTCGAGCGCACGGGCTGTCTGGACGCCGTAGTAGGCGTCGGCCGGTACCGCGAGGTCACCTAGAAGGTCGTGTTCGATCCTTGTCTGGGTCGCTGTCATGGGGCCTCTCTATTCGATTGTGTGGGACGTGGCGTCAGCTGGCGCCTGATTGGCTTGAGGGGATGCCTAGCTGACTAGTATCCGAGGTAGGGGGTGCCTCCGGATATTGCGCTTTAGACTAGCAGAGGGCGTCGCTGTCGAAATCAGGTTCCTGACAGCGAATACGCTGCGCTACGCGATCTTCTTTGCGGCGGCGAAGATGTCGGTGAGGCTCACCCGCCATTCGGGGATCGGCAGCTCGTACTTCGACGCTTCGATTCTCGCCCCGACATAGTCGTAGGGGCTGTCCGGCACGAATGGATGATCCAGATCGCCGTTGATGACGGCGTGCTGCTGTACGTACAGCCAGCTCTGTTCGCGCCAGAGGGCCCACATGTGGTGCATGTGACCGTATGGTCCGGCGTAGGCAGTCATCAGCGCGCTCGAGGACGCGCCTTCGAGGAGGCGCCAGATTCCTTCCCGCCATTGGGCCTCGTATTCGGGAATCGTCCAGTGGCGCAAGTCGATGGTAAAAACAAAAATGTCATTGCCGAGGCGGAGCTGTGCTCCGGCCTGCTGGAAACCATCGTCGTTCGTTACTGCCGGCGTGGAAAAACAAATATCGAACATGCACTCCTTCCTGGTACGGCACTCCTCCCATGGATTTAATACCACGAATAGTGCCAAACCGTGCCGAATTAGTCGCTTGGTTGGGTGACGACATCAGCTGGATCGGAACCGTGCCGTCGCTACTGATGAGACGACGACAGCAGGTCCGAGGGCACTCGCTTTCCCGGTTGTCAGGAACGATCCGAGCAGCCTAGAGGGCGATTCGATAGTTCGCCATCAGGAACGCCGACCGGCGCTTGAGGAATCCAAACTCGGCGCGCACGCCCCAGTGCTGGCCGATATCGACGGTGCCTCCGACCAGCATGTTCCACGGATCCGCCATTTTCTTGTTCAGCGAGTAGTTCACGACCGTCGTATCGACCGCGCCCTGGAGTCGCGCCACGAAGTTGTCCACGAGCGCTTTCTCGCGCGCGTTCAAGTCCTGGTACCACGCCGAGTTCTGGTAGCCATTGAAGAGGCCTTCCGATCCGGGCGGAAAGACGCTCGCGAGATTGACGGATCCCACAGTGCCGTTCTTCATGTTCTGGAACATGGTTCCTACCCAGGCTGTCCCCTTCATGCGTTTGGAACGCTGCCCAATGCGAAACGCTCGGCCCAGCCGCGCGCTGAAGACGTTAACCGGTACTGCCGCTTCGAGGAGGCTGGAGAAGGCCCATTGATGGTTCAAGTCGGCCACCACGAAGCCTCCGCCGAACCCGTACACACCCGTCACCCCGAGTCCGACGTTGCTGCCTTTGAAATCCACTTCCGTCGTGAATGGTACTGGCTCGGAGACAAACACTTTGGTTTGTCCGGTTCCCGATCCTGCCATGAGGTAGACATTCAGGAACGGAAACACCCACAAATCGGTCCGTACGTTCCAGTTCGCGATCCTGGATTCAGCCTTCTCGAATGAGATGAACCCGGCCGGCTCGGGTGGACTGTTGAATCCGATCGCCAGATCTGAAATGATGATGTTCTGATTGGCTCCGAACCAGCCGACATTGAAGCCAAGTGGAGTCGGCAGATCGAAGCCTCGCTCGATGGCCTGGCGGCCCCAGATGGGGAAGATCTGGTGATAGTTCTTGAGGACGCTGTCGCGCTCGGCCGCCGTGAGCGCGAGATCAGGATTTTGAGCGCCGACGCGCAAAGGTATAACAAGGGCCAGGATGCCAATCACGCGGAACAGCATGCCGTCTTCTCGTTAACCGAATGCGAAGACCACAGATTATTTCCCGAGCGTATATCCACGGCCCTGGAGGCACGCAC
>DASYIM010000054.1:0-25392 GCA_035997625.1 Gemmatimonadaceae bacterium | reverse complement strand
ACGTGTACTGCGTCGCGCCGACGGCATCGCCCTCGGACAGGACGCCACCGGTGGCGCACATCTTTATCACATCGGCGCCGGATTTCACCTGATAGCGCACGGCAGCACGGACCTGCTCCGTTCCATCGGCGACGCCATCCTCAGGCCCGTACCGGAGCAGTCCAGGCCGATATCCGTTTTCGTCGCAATGGCCGCCGGTAATTCCGATAGCGTGACCGGCATTTTCCATCCGTGGACCCGGCACGCGTCCGTCGGTGATAGCCTGACGTAGCGCCATGTCGTCGAAGTTCCCGGACCCGACTACGCGAATGGTGGTGAACCCGGCCATTAGTGTCCGGCGCGCGTTGTCGACTCCGACAATGGCGCCGTAGCTCTGATAATCCTTGACCACCGCCATATCAGCCATCGGATCGCCGAGTATGCGTCCGATGATGTGGGTGTGGGCGTCGATGAACCCGGGCAGCAGCGTGACATCGCCTAGGAGGATCATTTTTGAGCCGGCCGGAATCGTCACGCTCGCGGCAGGACCGACGGCGGTAATGCGATCGTCGGTGACGACGATCACAGCGTCGGAAATCGGCGCCGAGCCCGTGCCATCGATCAGTCGCGCGGCCCGCAGCACCGTCGTTTGCTGGGCGAAGAGCGGTGTGGCGAGCGAGAGGAGCATTAGTGCCGAGACAGTGAACGACGACATGCGACGCATGCTATTGCTCCCCTTTTAGTTTTTTGTGACTGAGTAGAACTGTTACGGTTTGAGCGCCCGCGTCGACCGTTCTTCTTCTACGCGTGCGACGAAATCGGCGACGGTCATCACTTCCTGCTTCTTACCGGCGCCGCGCACACGCAGAGCTATGGAATCCACCTCGGCTTCGCGCTTTCCGACCACCGCCATGTACGGAACCTTGTGCACCTCGCCGTCGCGGATGCGGTAGTTGAGCGTCTCGGAACGATCGTCGAGATGCGCCCGGATCCTCAGCGCTTTGAGGCGGTCAACCACCGAGCGGGCGAAATCCTTTACTTCATCGGCGATCGGGATGACGCGCACCTGTTCCGGCGCGAGCCAGAGGGGGAACGCGCCGGCGTAGTGCTCGATCAAGCCACCCACGAATCGCTCCATCGATCCAACCAGAACCCGATGCAGCATCGTCGGACGATGTGGCGCGTTGTCGGCGCCGGTGAACTCGAGTCCGAACCTCTCCGGCAGATTGAAGTCGAGCTGCACCGTCGGACCCTGCCACTTGCGGCCGATGGCATCGATCAGCTTGAAGTCGAGCTTGGGGCCGTAGAACGTCCCGCCGCCCGGGTCAATCACGTATTCCTGACCGCGCGATTTGAGGACGTCCGACAGCGTTTGTTCGGCGCTCGCCCACCTTTCCTCAGTTCCAAGGAACTTGTCGGGGCGAGTGGCGAGCTCGATGGTGTAGGGATAACCAAACGTCTTGAGCATCTCGTCACAAAGGTCGAGCAACCTCGCGATCTCATCGACGATCTGGTCGGGCGTGCAGAAGATGTGGGCATCGTCCTGGGTAAAACCGCGAACGCGCATCATGCCGTGGAGGGTCCCGCTCCGCTCGTATCGATACACCGCGCCGAATTCGGCGTACCGCAGCGGCAGGTCGCGGTACGACCGCTGCTGCGACTGGTAGATGCAGATGTGGCCGGGGCAGTTCATGGGTTTCGGGCGATAAGCGGCGCCTTCCACATCTATTGCCCCAAACATGTTCTCCTTGAAGTTCTCCAGGTGCCCCGAGATCTGAAACAGCTTCTCACTCACGATGTGCGGCGTATAGACGAGATCGTAGCCGTGACGCAGGATCAGGCCGCGCTCGTACTCCTCGATCTCGTTGCGGATGATCGCGCCCTTCGGGTGCCAGAGGATGAGACCAGGGCCGACGCGCGCGTCTGTCGAATAAAGGTCGAGCTGATGTGCCAGCGTGCGGTGATCGCGCCGCTTTGCTTCCTCGAGTCGATGGAGATGTTCTTCGAGGTCTTCCTTCTTCCAGAACGCCGTCGCGTAAATGCGCTGCAGCATCTGCCGGCGCTCATCGCCGCGCCAATACGCGCCCGCTGTATGAAGGAGCCTGAAGTTCCTGAGATATGAAGTGTCGGGGACGTGCGGTCCCCGGCAAAGATCGATGAACGGCCCGTCGGTGTAGGTGGAGATGATTTCGTCGTCGGAGAACTCGCCAAGGCGCTCGAGCTTGAGCGGGTCGTCGGAGAAGCGCTTCTTCGCCTCGGCCTGCGAGACCTCCTCGCGGACGAACGGGTACTTCTCGGCGATGACCTTCTTCATCTCCGCTTCGAACTTCTCGAGGTCTTCGGGGGTGAACGGCCGCTCGACTTCGAAATCGTAGTAGAACCCGTCCTCGATAGCGGGGCCGAACCCGATTTTCGCGTCGGGCCTTAAGCGGCGCACCGCGGTCGCGAGGATGTGCGCGCCCGAATGCCGGAGCACGGCCAGCGATTCCGGATCCTTTTCGGTGAGAACACGGAAATCGCCGCCCTTTCTCAGCGGAGTGATCAAATCCTGGACTTCGCCGTCTACTTTGACCGCGACCGCGTCGCGGAGCAACCGGGGCCCGATTGACGCGACGATGTCGCGCGGCAGAGCGCCTTCGGGAACTTCACGGGTGGCGCCGTCAGGGAGCCTCAGCGTCAACATTTTTTTCGTATGAATTCGAGTACTGCGGATGGCCTTTATTTTGCTCCCCGTTAAGGTATCGTTTGCAGATACCCTTCGCCACAGGCCACTACACTTATGTCCCGCTTCCGCTTTCGTAACGAAGTGCCCTACATGTACGAAGAAGAGGAAGATGAATCCCCTTCGCGTAACGCGCTCTTCATCGCTATAGGGGCCGCTGCGGGCTTCGCCGCCGGCGTCCTGATGGCGGAGCGGTTTGGAGGGTTCAAAGGCTTGACTGACAGAATCAAGGACACCTTCGGAGGCGGCACTGAAGGCGAGGAAGATTTCGACTACGAGGGTCTCGACGAGGATGAGTTCGATCCCGATTTCGATGAAGACCTCGAGACGACGAAGGCTTCAGTGAATGGATCGGAGGAGCTCGAGGACCGCGTTCTCGAGGCGTTCCGAAACGACCCGACCCTCAGCGAGCGCGCCATCGACATCGGCGCCGTCGAGGATGGGATCATCGAGCTCACCGGCTGGGTGAATTCGGAAGACGAAGCACATCAGGCAGTGGTCGTTGCCCGCGGCGTCCCTGGAGTCGAGACGGTCGTGAATCGTCTCACGGCACGAGCCGACGAGGATCTCTTCGAGGACGCAGCCCATCGTTACGAGGACGGCGACCCCGCCTTCACAGAAAGACACTGGGAAGGCCAGCAGGTTGGTACCGGACGCCGCCGTCAGGGAACTTCCGACGAGATGGACCGCCATGCCGACCCCCGCAACAAGCTGGAGGACCGGTCCCTCAGCGAAGACAAGGCGTTCATGGCCGCCGCGGAGGACATTCCGGATCCGGCAGAGCGGCGCAAAACCACGAAGAAGGCGCGCGGTGGCCGCACCGACGGCTCGGCAGTCGCGCCGAGCGGCGTGCCGAAGGGCGATCACGTCGCCGATCCGGAACATGCGCCGCCGACCAATGGCGTGCGCGCCAGACCAGGAAGCGTTTAGCTTCTGTCGATGATCATTCTCGGGTAAGGCGCGCGGTCTTACCCGAGAAATTGGCGCCCGTTAACTTGCGCCGTAGATGAGCACAATTCACGAGCTGCCCGCCCAGTACGATCCTGGGGAGACGGAGGGCGCCATTTACCAGCGTTGGATCGACGCTGGGATTTTTTCCGCGGAAGAGAAACGCAGCCGCCGCAACGGCGGAGATCGCGATCCGTTCGTGATCGTCATGCCGCCACCGAATGTGACGGCTGTGCTGCACATGGGGCACGGGCTCAACAACACCGTCCAGGATGTGATCGTTCGCTGGCGGCGGATGGTGGGCGACGAGGCGCTGTGGGTCCCGGGTACCGACCACGCCGGCATCGCGACGCAGAACATCATCGAGAAGCAGCTTGCCGCCGAGGGTAAGACCAAAGCGGACCTCGGTCGCGAGGCTTTCGTGGCGCGGACGGTTGCGTTCGTCGAGGAGACGGGCGGTGAGATTCTGCGCCAGCTGAAGGCAATCGGCGCGTCCGCCGATTGGAATCGGACGGCGTACACTTTTTCTCCGGAGCTTTCGCGCGGGGTGCGCGAAGCGTTCGTCCAGCTCTATGAGCGCGGGCTGATCTATCGCGGACATCGCGTGATACACTGGTGCCCGCGCTGCATGACATCGTTGAGCGATGAGGAAGCGGAGCACACGGAGGAGCTCGGTAGTCTGTACACCATTTTATACGCACTCGCGATCCCCGCCTCGGGCTCGCGCCGAACTCCCGCGGAGCAACTGGCGGGCGGCAACACGGACGTAGTTTTTGGCCATATCCCGGTCGCGACGACTCGTCCGGAGACGATGCTGGGAGACGTAGCACTCGCGGTGCACCCAGAGGACGAGAAGTTCAAGAAACTGATCGGAATGGAAGCTCAGATCCCACTCACCGATATCAAGATTCCGATTATCGCGGATGAGTACGTCGATCCGACTTTCGGAACCGGTATCGTGAAGATCACGCCGGCCCATGATGCCAATGACTTCGAGGTCGGCAAGCGGCACAAGCTGCCGATGCCGGTGATCATGGCCCCAAACGGGACGATGGCGAATGGTGTAGATGCCGATTCGCGCGTTCCCGCTGATCTGCTTGGCATCGACCGGTTCGAAGCGCGCGAGCGAATCATTCGCGCGCTAGAAAAAACAAAGCAGCTGGATCATGTCAAGCCGCATCACCACGCAGTCCGCCACTGCTATCGCTGCGACACCGTCGTCGAGCCGCGGCTGTCCGACCAGTGGTTCGTGAAAATGGAGCCGCTCGCGAAACCGGCACTCAAGGCCGTTCGCGACGGCACCATTCGCATTCTGCCCGAACGCTGGGAAGCCGTCTACATCAACTGGCTGGAGAACATCCGCGACTGGAACATCTCTCGTCAGCTCTGGTGGGGCCATCGCATTCCCGTCTGGTACTGCGATGAATGCGATCAGATGATCGTCAGCCGCACCGATGTGGCCGCCTGCGACAAATGCGGCGGCGAAGTTCGTCAGGACGAAGACGTCCTCGACACCTGGTTCTCGTCCTGGCTCTTCCCGATTTCCACCCTCGGCTGGCCCGACACAAGCGCCGCCGCGCTCGCCGCGTTCTACCCGACCGACGACCTGATCACCGCGCCGGAGATCCTTTTCTTCTGGGTCTCACGCATGATCATGGCCGGCTACGCGTTCATGGACGCGCCGCCGTTCCACACCGTGTACCTCCACGGCACCGTCCGCGACATGAACCACGTCAAAATGTCGAAATCACTCGGCAACGGCATCGATCCACTCGACGTTGTAACGAAATACGGCGCCGACGCGCTCCGTTACACCGTGATCTCCGGCATGGGCATGGGCGCCGACCTCATGCTCGACCCCAAGGATCTCGACCGGTCGTTCGCGCCCGGCCGGAACTTCGCCACCAAACTGTGGAATATCGGGAGATTCCTGCTTGCAAATGTCGGCAGCTCTCCCGTGCGAAGTGTCGACGAGCTCCGCGACAACGAGCTCACCCTCGCCGATCGCTGGATACTCGGCCGGCTCAACGCGACCATCCTCGAATGCGACGTCGCGCTCGGACCTGCCCGCCCCGAGAAAGGAAAATGGCGGCCGGAAGAACGCTACAGCGGATTGCGCTTGAGCGAATTCGCGGAAGCCGCGCGTCGTTTCGTTTGGAATGATCTCGCGGATTGGTACCTGGAAACGACGAAAGCCCGGATCGGTGTCGCGGGCGGCGATAGCGAAGTGGCGCGCGCTGTACTCACTCACGCCTTCGATTACGCGCTCCGACTCCTTCACCCGATCATGCCGTTCATCACCGAAACCCTCTGGCAGCGGCTGCCCTTCCCCGTGGACGCCGATCGCAGTGAGTTCCTCGCGGTGGCGCCCTGGCCACTGCCACATCCCGAATCGCGCGAGGAGCGCGCGGCGATGACGAGCTTCGATCTCGTCTGCGACGCCGTGAGAGCAGTGCGGCAGATCCGCTCCGATTACGCGATCCCGCCAGGAAAATCGATGGACGTCGCCATTCAATCTCGCGCGCATGAATCCCTGTTCGCGGATCACGCGCCGCTCATCGGCAGGCTGTCGCGGTCGGATGTCAAAGTGGGCGGCCAGGCGACGGAGGCAGGCGCCGCCCATGCCGTGCTCGCCGATGGCAGCGAAGTCATCGTTCCCCTGGGAGGTCTCGTAGATCTCACCAGGGAGTGCGGCAAGCTGCGCGCTGAGCTGAAGCAGCTCGAAACGCAGCTCGACGCGCTCTCCAGCCGTCTCCAGAATGAGGGATTCACCAGCCGGGCGCCGGCGAATGTCGTCCAGGCCGAGCGCCAGAAGCAACAGGATTGGACGAAGCGACGCCAGCAACTCGCAGAAAAGGTGACAGCGCTTTGCGGCGGCTGATCGCCGTCGCGCTGTCGCTGGCGTGTGCATCGCCCGGCATGCCGCCGGGCGGGCCTCCCGATACGGCCGCTCCCCAGCTCGTCTCGATCAGCCCGGACTCCGGAACCGTCGGCGTCAGACCGAAAGAGATCCTGTTTCACTTCGACGAAGTCGTCTCGGAGCGGCCGCCGTCGGTCACTTCCCTGTCGAACCTGTTTCTGATCTCGCCCCGAAACGGAGCGCCCTCGGCGTCATGGCATCGCGATGTGATTGGAGTTCGGCCCGGCCATGGCTGGCAGCCCAACACTGCCTACACCATCATCATGCAGAAAGGGCTCGCCGACATCCGTGGCAACGTTCGCAACACCGGCCTCACGACGTTCTTTTCCACGGGTCCGACGATCCCCCACACGAGAATCTCCGGCAACGTCTTCGATTGGATTTCCGGATCGCCGGCGGCTGGGGTGATGGTTGAATCATTCGCCCTGCCGGACAGCGTGCACCCATACATTGCCATCGCCGACTCGAACGGCACGTTTCTGATGGAGCACATGCCGGCCAGGACTTACACCGTGCGCGCTTACCTCGACCGCAACAATAATTCCGGGATCGACCCCAGCGAGCCGTGGGACAGTGTTTCGGTCGCGGTCACGGACAGCGCTCGAGCTGACCTCGTGATTTTTGTGCACGACACCATCCCGCCCAGAATCCGGGATGTCCGCGACGCAGATTCCACGACGCTCGCGGTAAGCTTCGACAAACCCATCAATCCGGGCCAGACTCTCACGGCAGCGAATTTTGCGGTCATCGGACCTGACTCTGTTCCGCTGCCGATTATAAGCGTAGGCGCCGCGCCGAGGGATACCGCGCGAACAGTGAGCCCCCCGGTCGCGGCGCCTCCGGCGGCGCGGCCGCCGGTGCGAGCCGCCCAGGCCGATACAGTCGTCAAGCCGAAACCGGTGATGCCGAAACCCGTGCCGCTCCAGGAAGTCCAGATCAAGCTGCAGCGACCGCTCGTTCAGAAGACGGCGTACCGGGTGCGCGCGATCGGCATTCGAGGCTTGCTCGGCCAGACGGGAAACAGCGAGCGGGTTTACACCGTCCCCGCTCCACCGCCTCCGCCGGCGGCAAAGCCCGCGGCAAAGCCCGCTGAGACACAGATCCCCGCGGCAAAGCCCGCTGCAACGCAGACCCCACCCGCAACCACGCCTCGCCCCTCCGTTCCCCCGAAGCCGTGACGGACTCCAGACGCGATCTGCCTAGTGTGAGCTCTCTCCTCGAGACTCCGGGTATAAAACTCCTTTTGGAGCAGCACCCCAGGCGCGTCGTCCTCGATGCAGTGCGTGAATCCGTCGAAGCCGCGCGCAATTCGGCCAATGTGACGCGTACCGAACAACAATGGGTGGACGCCATCGGCTCCGCCGTTCGCGATTCCAGCCGTCCGTCATTGCGTCGCGTGATAAACGCGACCGGGGTCGTCATCCACACCAACCTCGGCAGAGCACCACTGGCGGCGAGCGCGATCCGCGCCATCGAGCAGGTGGCAGAGGGCTTCAGCAACCTGGAGTACGACACCGCGACGGGAGAACGCGGATCGCGTTACTCGCACTGTGTGGGTCTCCTCCGGCAGCTGACCGGCGCCGAAGACGCGCTGGTCGTCAACAATTGCGCGGCGGCGATGGTGCTGGCACTCAATGCCATCGCCCAGAAAAAGGAAGTATTGGTTTCCCGGGGCGAGCTGGTCGAGATCGGTGGCAGCTTCCGCATTCCCGACATCATGGCGCGCAGCGGCGCCAGACTCGTCGAAGTCGGGACGACCAACAGGACCCACGACGATGACTACCGCCGCGCCATCACGCCCAAGACCGCGGCAATCGTCAAGGTGCACCGGAGCAACTTCACCATCGAAGGCTTCACCGCCGACGTCAGCGTCGAGCGGCTGGTGTTTATTGCCGCCGAGCACGGACTGCCGGTGATTCACGACCTCGGCAGCGGACTGATGCTTCCCCTCGATGAATACGGGCTCGGAGGGGAGCCGACGGCATCGAGCGCGCTGGCATCCGGTGCCACACTCGTACTTATGAGCGGTGACAAGCTGCTCGGTGGACCGCAGGCCGGAATCATTCTCGGCAAGACGGCGGTGGTTTCGAGGCTGCGCAGGAATCCATTCACCCGGGCGATGCGCGTCGACAAGCTCACGCTGTCGGCGCTCGAAGCCACCCTGCGAATTTACCTCGACCCGCCGCGCGCGCTGAGAGAGATTCCGGTGCTGTCGATGCTGACCGAAAAGGTGGAGCATCTCGACGCGCGCGCCCATGCTGTTGCCGCGATTCTAATCTCCCGGGGCATCGAGGTGGAGGTGGTTCCGAGCTCGGCGAGCGTGGGCGGCGGGGCGTTCCCGACCGTGGAGATCCCTTCGCGCGCCATCGCCATCAAAGCCGACGCCGAACCGTTCGAGAAGCGGCTTCGCCAGGGCGATCCGGCCGTGATCGGACGCATCGCCGATGGGCGGCTCCTGCTCGATCTGCGGAGCGTGATTCCCCACGAGGACGCCACACTCACCACGGCCGTCGTCCGGGCTCGAGCGTGACAAAGCTTCCCGACGCGGTTTTCCTCGACCGCGACGGCACCGTGATGGAAGATGCGCATTACATCAAATCACCAAAGCAGGTCAGGTTGCTTCCGGGAGCAGCGCGCGCGGTCAGACGCATCAACGAAGCCGGCATTCCAGTCATCGTCGTCACCAATCAATCCGGCATCGATCGTGGAATTTTTACCGTCGACGATTACGAGGCGGTGAAGGCGCAGTTCGAGGCGCTGCTGCGCCAGGAAGGCGCCCGCATCGACGCCAGCTACTATTGTCCGCATCACCCAGACTTTGCCGGAGAAGGCACCTGTCGGAAGCCGGGAACCAAAATGTTCGAGGACGCGATGCGCGATTTCGGATTGAACGCCTCGAACGTTGCCTACATCGGCGACCGCTGGCGCGACGTCGCCGTCTCGAAAAAGCTTGGTGGGCGTGGGATCATGATCTCCTCGCCCATGACCAGAGACGAGGATAGGCGCAAGGCCGAGGCTGACGGGATCGAAACGGCATCGTCGCTATCTGACGCCGTCGATCTGCTCCTTGGCCTTACAGACGCGGACAACTAGCCGTAGAATCGGGAATGCCGTCACGACTCGCCGTGCTCGCCTCGGGCCGCGGCTCCAATCTTCAGGCGATCATCGATCATTTCGACAATCTGGCCCGGGAGCGCGTGGCCAAGGTTGTGCTCGTCGCATCGAATCGGTCCGACTCTCCAGCGCTGATTCGCGCCGCCACCGCTTCGATTGACATCGCCGGCTTCAACGCCGGGGACGATGGCTCTCAGCTGCTGGAGCTGCTGCGGAGATTTCGGATCGACCTCGTCGTTCTCGCCGGCTACCTGAAACGCATACCACCACTCGTGATTCGGGAATACGCCGGTCGCATCGTCAACATTCATCCGGCGTTGCTGCCCGCATTTGGAGGAGAAGGCATGTACGGTCCGCGGGTCCACGAGGCGGTAATCGCTTCCGGGGCGCGGGAGAGCGGCGTTACCGTGCACCTCGTCGAAAACGAATACGATCGCGGGCCTATCGTCGCTCAATGGCGGGTGCCGGTCGATGCATCGGACACACCCGAATCGCTTGCCGCCCGGGTACTCGCCGTCGAGCACATCGTTTATCCGCGCGTCGTGGAGATGCTCGCGCTCCTCATCAACGTTGAATCCAAGATATCTGTCTGATATGCCAACAGCTCTTCTTTCTGTTTCCGATAAAACCGGTCTCGGCGATTTCGCCAAGCGTCTGACCGAGCTCGGCTGGGATCTGATCTCAACGGGCGGGACCGCCACCGCCCTTCGTGGCGCGGGCATCAAAGTCCGCGACGTCAGCGACATCACGGGCTTCAGCGAGATGCTCGAGGGCCGGGTGAAGACGCTGCACCCCGCCGTTCACGGCGGCCTGCTGGCGCGGCGCGATTCGCCCGAGCACATGAAGGCGCTCCAGGCCCAGAACATCGCTCCGATCGACCTCGTGGCGGTCAACCTTTATCCATTCGAGGACACCGTCGCCCGCGGCGGTGCCAAGCCGCACGAGATCATCGAGCACATCGACATCGGCGGCCCGTCGATGCTTCGCTCGGCGGCCAAGAACTTCGAGTCGGTAACGGTGGTTGTCGATCCGGCAGATTATGGCCGGGTCCTCGCCGCGCTCGAGGCCGGGGACGATGACATCGATCTGCGCCGTCTGCTGGCGGAAAAGGTTTTCGAGCGGACTGCTGCGTACGACGCGGCGATTGCCCACTGGTTCGCTTGCGAGCGCGCCGAGATCTTTCCCGACCGAATCGCTATTTCGGCCGAGAAGGCGACGACGCTACGCTACGGCGAGAACCCAGGTCAGCGCGCAGCATTCTATGTGGAGCGCAAACACAATGGCATCGCCGCGTTGCGCCAGAAGGGTGGGAAGGAGCTTTCATTCAACAACCTGCTCGACATGGAGGGAGCGCTCTTCGCCACCGATCCGTTTCAGGGTGAGACTTGCTGCGCAATCGTGAAGCACACCACGCCCTGCGGCCTGGCGACCGCGACGACTCCACTCGAGGCTTACAGAAAAGCGTTGGCATGCGATCCGGTTTCTGCGTTCGGGTCGGTGATCTCGTTCACGGTGCCGGTCGATGACGAGACCGCCGAGGCGGTGTCGAGCCTGTTCGTCGAGTGCGTGGTAGCCCCGCAGTTTTCGGCCGGCGCGCTGGAGATTCTTGGTCGCAAGAAAAACCTGCGCGTTCTGGAGGGCGTGGCGAAGTGGGAGGACCACGCGCTCGACTATAAGCGAGTTCGTGGCGGGCTGTTGGCGCAAGAGCGCGCGGCAGAGGACAGTGGTAAAACCGAGTGGCGCGTAGTCACGAAGCGCCAGCCGACCGAAGTCGAGCTGAGGGATCTCGAATTCGTGTGGCGGGTGGTGGGCAGCGTGAAATCGAATGCGATCGTTCTGGCGCGGGACGGCGCGACGATTGGAATTGGCGCCGGACAAATGTCACGCGTCGATGCCGCTTTCATGTCCGTTCACAAGGCGGGATTGGCCGGGCACGACACGAAGGGCTCGGTGATGGGCTCCGACGCGTTCTTCCCATTCCGCGACGGCGTCGAGCAGGCGGCGGAAGCAGGAGTCTCCGCGATCGTTCAGCCGGGCGGTTCTGTTCGCGACGAGGAAGTCATCGAAGCGGCCAACGAGTACGATATAGCGATGATACTCACAGGCAAGCGGCAGTTCCGTCATTAGTTGATGACAGCAATCGCCCGCGAGGCGCAGGACCTGGACTACCGGCCGTCGTACAAGGCCGCCGCCGTCGCGGCACTGCTGGTTTTCCTTCTCTACCTGATCACGCTCGCCCCGTCCACCGCGATGTGGGACACGAGCGAGTACATCGCAGCAGCTTACACGTTCGGCCTGCCGCATCCGCCGGGCAATCCCTTCTTCGTTGTGCTCGGCCGGTTCTTCGCGATTCTGCCGATTGCGCCCAACGTTGCCATGCGCATCAACATTCTCGCCGCGCTCTGCAGCGCCGGGGCGGCGGGTATGTGGTTCCTCATCACTGAGCGTGTACTGGTCGGATGGCTGCCCGAGCGTTGGCAGCGAATCGTCGGCGGCTCGCTGGCCGCGCTGATCGGCGCGACGGCATTCACGGTGTGGGCGCAGTCAGTCGTCAACGAAAAAGTGTACACGGTTTCCCTGTTTGGCCTTGCGCTCGTCTCGTGGCTCACCGTGCGCTGGTGCGACGAGCCCGTAGGACGCAAAGCCGACCGGCTGCTGGTGCTGATCGCGTACGTCAGCGGACTGGGTTACGCGAACCACATGGCAGGCTTCCTCGCGCTGCCGGCGGTGGCCTTCGCCGTCGTTCTGCGCCGTCCGGACACGCTGCTGCGCTGGCGACTCCTGCTGGCAATTGCCGGAGCGCTCGCCCTCGGCATGACGCCGTTTCTCACCCAGCCGCTCCGCGCCGCGCATTTTCCGGCCATCAATGAAGGCGAGCCGACGGGGTGCGCCAACAAGATCGCGGTCGGCTGCACCTTCAGCAGAGCGACCTACGATCGCTTCATGTACAACTTCAATCGCGGCCAGTACGGAAAACCTGGTTTGATGGATCGGCAGGCGCCGTTCTTCGCCCAGATGGAGATGTGGTGGCTGTATTTCCGGTGGCAGTGGCTGAGAGATCCGTTCGGCGGCCATCCGGGACTGCAGCAGATGTTCGCCACTCTCTTTCTTCTTCTGGGCGGACTGGGCGGATATGTCCATTGGAAGCGTGACAGAAAATCGTTCGCGTACTTTGGTCCGCTGATGTTCATGGTGACGCTCGCGCTTATCTATTACATGAACTTCAAGTACGGCTCCTCGCAGGCGCCGGATCTGGGCGACACCGTGCCACGCGAGGTACGCGACCGGGACTACTTCTATCTGTGGAGCTTCTCGGCGTGGAGCGTGTGGTCGGCGCTCGGGCTGGTGTTCGTCTGGGAGACAGTTGCGGCGCTTCTGGGCTCCGAGACAATCCAGGTCGGCGATGAGACGCGCGAGCTCCCGAGGCCCCGCAACTGGCTGGTATCCGCGCCGGTATTGGGGATCGCTCTCATCCCGCTTTTTGCCAACTGGGCGTCCGCGTCGCGACACGGACAGACCGATACCGCGGACTTCGCCGCCGACCTGCTCAATTCTGTCGAGCCCTACGGGATTCTCGTCACCGCCGGCGACAACGACACTTTCCCGCTCTGGTACGCGCAGGAGGTCGAAGGAGTCCGGCGCGACGTGATCGTCGCATGCCTGTCACTGCTCAACACCGATTGGTACGTGAGGCAGATACTCCGGCGGCCAATCTACGAATACGACTCCGTTCACGGGCCGGCCATATATCGCGGTAAAGTGTGGACGAAGCCGCTGGGCCCACCACTCAAGCTGACGATGGAAGAAGCGGATGCGGTCCCGCCGGCCATCGAGCTGAGAACGCCGCAAACATTCCGAAAGGAAGGCACCGATATTCTGGTTAACATTCCACCCCGGCAGTTCGGGGAGTTTGCCGGGCTCGAGCGCGCAGACATCTTCGTGCTGTATATGATCCGCGATGCATTTCCACAGCGGCCGTTCTTCTTCAGTCGCACCACTGGAGGCTATCCTGAGGAGCTCGGATTCTCCGCGTTCACGGCGACTACCGGGTTGGCGCGCAAGCTGTTGCCGGCGAAGCCGGTGGCCAGCCAGGCGATCATGCCCGTGGAAGGCGAGGGCTGGTTCGATGTCCAGACGACCCGGGCGCTCTGGGAATCATCCTTCAAGGGCCCGCACTCGATCGCCCGCCGCCAGCTGTGGGTCGATCGTCCGTCGGCGGGAATTCCCTACCTCTACATCCGCACGGGTCTTGTTCTCAGCGCGGCGCTGACCCAGCTCGGGCACAAGGACGAGGCCGTTCGAATTCGCGCCCAGGTCGACAGCATCGCCAGAGCGACACAGCTCGAAGACGTAGTCGCGCGTCGCGCGCTGACGATCCCTTGACCGCGAACTGCGAAGGTGCGTTGCCCGGCTGATCGGCCACTCTTATCTTGAGTCCCTGGAGGGTTGGCAGAACGGCTATTGCACCAGTCTTGAAAACTGGCGCCCGCAAGGGCTTGGGGGTTCGAGTCCCTCACCCTCCGTCTCCCGCGATGCATAGGCTTATATACCCACTTTAGTCCTCAATCCGTCCTGACCGCGAACACAATCCGTCCTGAGGGCGAACGCAATCCGTCCTGAGGGCGAACGCAATCCGTCCTGAACGCAAAAACGCCACTCGGTCCTGTCCAAGACCGAGCGGCGTTTTCGTTCCTCCGCAATTACTGCCCCTGCACTCTGGGGGCAGGACCGAGCTGATTGAGCCGCGACTTCATCGTGGTGAATCCTGATTCGTTCATCTGCAGGCTGTTCAGCTGCGACGCCGGTACCTGATTCAGCATCCGTTGAATGTCCTGGATGCGGTCCGACGTACCCGGGTGATCCGAGAACCACGCCGACGCGTTCCCGCCTCCCGACTGCTGCTCCTCGGCGAGAAGCTTCTGGAAGAAGGTCAGCATCCCGCGCGGATTGATTCCGGCGCGGATGACGTTGTTGAAGCCGCCTTCATCCGCCTGCACTTCATCGGTTCGACTGAACTTGGCGAATACGGCTGTCCCGCCGACGTTGATCGCGGCCTGGGCAACGCCGCTCTGGCAGACGCCTGTGAGCGCGCAGAGAATGCCGACGCCGACGTTGGCGCCCTGCGCCTGCTCCATCTGCTTGACAGAGTGACGCCGGACGACATGCTCGATCTCGTGGCCAAGCACGCCTGCGACTTCGGACATATTGCTCGCGCGCTCGAGGACGCCGCGGTTGACGTAGACGAATCCACCGGGCAGCGCAAAAGCGTTGACCACGCTGGAGTTCACGACCTGGAACTGCCAATTGAGGTCGTTTCGCGAGGTAGTCCTGGCGATCCGCTGTCCCAGACTGTTCACGTAGTTCTGGATAACGGCGTCCTGGACCATCGGCAGCTGCGCATTCACCTGCTGCGCCTCTTGCTGCCCCAGCTGAACTTCTTGTTGAGTTGACACACCGCAGCCGGCCAGCACCACGGCGGCGGCAATCGTGAATGAGCGTTTGAGCATCCGGGCCCCCGGAATCGGTTTGACGGTTGTCGGCCTCCGAATGGGGGCCTCGCCCGCTCCTGAAAAGCAGAAAGCAAGCCAGAAATCCGCTTCCCGGCCTTTTGGATGGCCTTACAAACCGCTGGCGCCACCCTGGGCCTGTCGATCACTTTTCAGCCTTCGCTTCCGGACTTCCGACATGGCTGACTTCACCCAGGAATGGATAGAACATCTGAAGGGGCAGATCGCCGGCCGCATGAACATCGTCAAGGACCAAATGGATCCCCAGTCTTACGAGGAGCTCGTTACCGATCTCGCCTGGTTCACCTTCCGCTTCGCGCGTGACCCCGACACCAAGATGAGGAAGGTTTTTCGCTGAAATCCTCGGTCCAGCGGCACTAGATTCGCCGTAGTGGTCAGCCGGACGAAAACGGAGACGCGATGCCGAAGTGCGAGGTCTGCGGCAACGATTACGACAAATCGTTTACCGTAACAATGAAGGGCAAAGCGCACATCTTCGACTCCTTCGAGTGCGCCATTCACGCGCTCGCACCCAAGTGCTCACACTGCAGTTGCAAGATCATCGGTCACGGGGTCGAGAGCAAAGGCACGTTCTATTGCTGCGCGAGCTGCGCCGAGATGTCGGGCGTGAAGGGCCTCGAGGACAGAGTTTAAACCCGCGTAGAGGAAAGCCTAGTGAAGTGGAAAAGTCGGCGAGATCCAGATGGCAAGCTCGGTGACGAACGGGTGAGGACGAGATTCGCCTGGTTCCCGGTCGATGCCGACGATGGATACACATATTGGTTGACGCCCGTCGTGGTGCGCGAGCAGTTGCTGCCCAAGGTCACTCGGGGCGGATTCGAGGACGACGAGCAGGATTGGGCCGTCATCGAAGCCAAGCCGCTCAAAGAGCGAAAGAGATCTTCCGGGAAGTAGCGGCCGCCGGTGGCTTGCGGCTAACCATTGATCTGAACGCCGACCTCGGCGAAGGATTCGGCAAATCGCGCGTCGAGCAGGACGAGGCGCTGCTGGATCTCGTATCCTCCGCCAACATTGCCTGCGGCTTCCACGCGGGGGACGCGACCACCATGAGGGACACGGTCCGCGCCGCCCATGATCGCGGAGTTTCTATCGGCGCGCATCCCTCCTATCCGGATATCCCGGGCTTCGGGCGGCGTGAGCTTGGACTGCCGGCCGCAGAAATCGCCCGGCACGTCGATTACCAGATCCGGGCTCTCCTCGACGTCTGTTCGGCGGCGGGTGCGCGGCTCTCCTATGTGAAACCGCACGGCGCGCTGTACAATCGCGCCGTGTGGGACGAGAAGGTCGCTGAAGCCATTGCCGCGGTGATCCAGAAGGTAAGTCCTTCCCTGACACTGCTCGGCCTTCCATCCAGTGCGATGTCGCGGGCGGCAACGAATCAACGGCTCCTTTTCGTGAACGAAGCCTTCGTCGATCGCGCGTACCGCAAGGACGGAACGCTCGTCCCCCGCACCGAATCCGGCGCCGTGATTCACGATGTGGATGAGGCCGTCGAGCGCGCGGTGACATTGTTCCGCATGCACAGCGTTGCCGCCAACGACGGGTCCGTCGTGCGCATCGACGCGCAGTCGCTCTGCGTGCATGGTGACAATCCCGAATCAACCGTGATGCTCGGGAATCTTCGCACACGACTCGAGTCGCTCGGGGCCAGGATCGTCCCCTTCGCCGCTTGACCCCGCATCTGCTGCAGGCGGTCCCCCTTGGCGACTCGGCTGTCACAATCGCTTTAGGCACGGAGCGATCGGCGGAACTTCTCCAACGGATACACTCTGTCGCGCGTTTCCTCGCCGCGGCGCGAATCCCCGATGTCGAAGAAATCGTCCCCGCCTATCTGGCACTCACTGTTTTCTACGATCCGTTGCACGCCTCGTATCAGGAGATGGCAGCGCGGCTCGTCTCCTTTTGCGAGCAGGCCCGAGACTCCGCGAAGCCCACAGTCCCGCCCCGGCAGCACGTCATTCCCGTGCGCTACCATGGGATCGATCTCGAGTCAGTGGCTTCGGCCGCCGGCCTCTCCCGAGACGAAGTGGTGCGACGCCATTCCGCAGCCGTCTACGGTGTGGACTTGCTCGGTTTCGTTCCCGGATGGGCCTACTTGAGCGAGCTCGATCCCGCGCTCCGGATACCGCGGAGACCCGAGCCCCGGCCACGCGTGGCCGCGGGCAGCGTCGCAATCGCGGGGAACCAGACGGGAGTCTATCCGCTCGACACACCGGGTGGCTGGCACATCATCGGCACGACCACGACTGTGATGTTTGACCCGTCGCGCGAACCACCCGCGCTTCTCGCCGCTGGCGATACCGTGCGATTCGAACGCGCGGAATGATCACGATTATGAGGGCACCGCCCTACCTCACCGTACAGGATGCAGGAAGAAAGCATTCTCGCAGCGCGGGAGTGCCGCCCGGCGGCGCGATGGATCTCTTCGCTCTCCGCGTTGCCAACGCTCTGGCTGGAAACGCTATCGATCTCGCCGGCCTCGAGTGGGCGCTCGGCGGTGGCTCTGTCCGATTCGAACGGGAATGCGTTTTTGCTTTGACTGGCGCAATCGCCGAGGCGACGCTGTCCGGCACCGCTGTCGCGCCTTTCACGACGACTTACGCCCGCACCGGCCAGGTCCTGTCCGTGGAGCGCATCACCAGTGGTCGATTTCTTTATCTCTGCTGCAGCGGTGGTTTCGACGTTCCGCTCGTGCTCGGCAGCCGGTCGACTTACCTGCCGGGGCGGTTCGGTGGCGCCGATGGTAAGACTCTCAAGACCGGTGAATCGATCACCCTCGGCGCCGAGACGCCCGGCCGACCGCCGAACGGATTCCACTGCGCGGCGGACCTGATGCCGCCATACGAAGGCGGGATAGTTCACATCACGCCCGGAACGCACCGGTCGATGTTCGATGAATCGGCCTGGAGCATTCTCACCGAGACCGGCTATCGCGTCTCAGCCGCGTCCGACCGCACAGGTTACAAGCTCGAGGGCTCTCCGATCGCTAACTCTTTGGGAGCATTGCCGTCGGAGGCGGGGTGCCCGGGGACGATCCAGGTGCCTGCGGACGGTGCGCCGATTTGTCTGATGGCCGACGCTCCGACTGTCGGCGGCTATCCCAAGATCGCGGTGGTCAGCGAGGCCGATCTGCCGATTCTCGCACAGCGCCGTCCGGGCGATTTCATCAGGTTCGAGTCCATAACCGTCGAGCGGAGTCAGCGCGCACTCAAGCGCCGCGCGTCGGATCTCAACACAATCGTCCAGTCAGCGCTCAGGGCGTTTGGCGCTTAGGCGCGGCTCCTGCATCTCTTTTATCCAGCGCCGCTGGTTGCGGCTCAACAAACCGTTGGAGGCTGGATATATGGAACGCAGTGAGAGTGCGGGAATTAACCCTAACGCGGACACCGATCAGACGAGCTTTCAGAACCTGGGCGCGGATCGGGCCTCGGCCACGACTGGAGATTCGAGCGCAAGCTTCTCTGAGCCCGAGGGCGGGATCAAGAACCGCGTGAAGAGCGTCGCATCATCGGTCAAGGACAGAGCGTCGGGCTTGCCGTCCATAATTGCCGATGGACTGGAAGCAGGAGCCAACGCGCTGCGCCAGAATCGCGCGCCCGCTGCCGGAACCAGCAGCGGCAGCTCCGTCGCTCTCACCAGCGATTCCAGCATTGCCGCAGTCACCGATACACTCGCCAGCGGAATGCAATCGAGCGCCGACTGGATCCGCGACGCCGACGTCGACAAAATCAAGGCGGGCGTGGAGAAGCAGGTGAAGGAGCATCCCGCCAGATCACTACTCGTCGCTCTGGGCGCGGGCTATCTGATCGGCAAAGTACTCCGCCGGTAGCGCAAATGTTGACGGCACCATCAAACCGCGGACTCGGCGAGATCCTTCGCGAGGTCGCCGAGGACGGCGCGCACCTCGCGCGCCAGGAAGTGCACCTCGCCCGGATCGAGTTCGCCCAGATTGCCCGTGACATCGGCAAGGGCACCGGCTTCACCGTCGCCGCGGCGATGCTTGGGCTGCTCACAGTCCAAATGCTCGTCTTCGGATTTGTCCTATTGATGGGTGACGCGCTGTTCAGCGGACATTACTGGATCGCGGCCTTCGTTCTCACCTTCATACTTGGCGGAGTGGCGTTCTACCTGCTGAAGCGGGGGACACGTCTGCTCTCTCCAGGAAACATCAAGCCAACGCAAACGCTGGCGACGTTACGGAGACACAACGATGACTGAGACGACCGAGACGACCGAGACGACGACTGAGGTCCGCGCCGACATCGAGCAGACGCGCGCCCGCATGTCGGGCGCGATCGCCGAGCTCGAGCGCAAGGTGGATGTTGCTCAGCGCGTGAAAGACCACCCGTGGACGGCAGTCGGGCTCGCGTTTGGCGCGGGGATCGCCCTCAGTGCATCACGCAGTGACGTCAAAGCGGCTCGCGTAACGGCCGACGCGACCCGCGAGACCGGGAGCAAGCTCGGAAGCGCACTCGACGGCGTAGTTGCGGCGCTGATCGGTGGCGTCGCTGAGGCGTTTCACAATCGAATCGACGGAGCGGTCAGCGACGTGGTAAAGTCGATCCGCGGGAGCACCGGGTCCAGTTCCTACAGTTCGTCAGACCGATCGAGCGAGGCCCCGCTCCGGGCCGACTGAGCATGGTGGGCGGACGGTCGGAATAGAGTTTTCGCTTGCGCTGATCGTTCCCAGGTCATAAATCCGAGGATGGTCGAAACGGAGCCGATTTCCGGCTCCGTTTCTTTTGCGCGGAGGCAGCGCTGCCACCTCGGATTCTTTTCACCGCGATTGCTCTTGCCGGCGTGATGTTGCTTGCCCTCGCCGACCGCGCACCTGCCCGCCAGAGTGCGACGCAAAGCGGACAGTCGCCGGCCAAGCGGCGCGCTCCGTTCAGGGTTCCTGCCGAGAATGAGATCGCGGACACGGTGTTCCGGACCTCCGCCCTGCGTGGGCGCGCGCTATTGCTGGCGACGCGGGACAGCCTGCCACACAACGTCGGCAACGGCCTCCGCTGCGCGAGCTGCCATCTCGACGGCGGATTGCGGCCCAACGCGATGCCGTGGGTCGGCAGCTACGCCAGATTTCCCCAGTACCGTCCGCGCAGCGGCAAGGTCGACCTCATCGAGGATCGGATCAACGATTGCCTCGAACGCAGCATGAACGGTCGGCGCTTGCCAGCCGATGGGAAGGACATGCGCGATATCGTCGCGTACTTCGCGTTTCTCTCGACCGGCCTTCCCGTCGGCGTCGAGATGGAAGGCCAGGGATTTCCCCGGCTCACCCCATTGAAGGGAGATCTCGCGCGCGGCGCCACAGTTTTCGCATCGACATGCGCGCGTTGCCATGGCGACAACGGCCAGGGTACGGCGCTCGCTCCGCCGTTATGGGGATCGCGCTCTTACAACCGGGGCGCCGGGATGTCGCGCATCAATACCGCTGCGTCGTTCATTCACGGGCTGATGCCGATTGACCGCGCTGTAAGACTGACTCCTCAGGCCGCGTTCGACGTCGCCACGTACATCAACACCCGCCCCCGCCCCGACTTCCCGGGCAAAACGCGCGACTGGCCGCGCGGGGGAAAGCCACCAGATGCCGATTATCACATCCTACCCGCCCCTAAAAAGGAGAGATCACCATGAGTGACGATTCGCTTCCATCCCCACGACGCAGAGAATTCCTTGGACGTGTCGCCGCCGGCGCGGTTGCGCTCGGGCTGTCGACAAAGATCCCGAGTGCATTGGCCGCCGAAACTGTGAAGCGCGCGGACCAGACTCCCAGTGACAAGTGGCTGTCAGCCATCACCGGCAAGCATCGCCAGGTCTTCGACGCACCCAACCACGAGAACGGCTGGGCGCTGCTGCACGTGCGGAACTATCTCAACACGCTGCGGGATACGTATCACGTTACGAAGCCGGACGTGACCGCGGTCGTCAGCATTTACGGGCTCGGGACGATGCAGGCGTTCAACGACGACATGTGGAAGAAGTACGGGCTGGGCGCCGCCAGCAAAGTCATGGACGGCTCCAACGCACCGGCGACCGCGAACGTCTTCTACAAGGCGCCTGCCGGCAGCCAATCCCTTTCGATCACCGGCACACCGATTCCGATTCCGGCCGATGCGTCGATCTCCGCGCTGCAGGAGCGAGGCGCGATCTTCATTCTCTGCAACAACGCCTACAATGTCTGGATGGGATTGCTCAGCGGCGGCGACGCCACGAAAGCCGTCGCGCTGCGCAAGGAGTTCGATGCCAACATTCTTCCGGGCGTCTACCTGGTGCCGGCAATGGTAGTTGCGATCAGCCAGGCGCAGAAGAACGGATGTACCTACATGTACGTGTGACCTTTTTCTGAACCGAATGGACACCGCAGGTTTCGCATTCGATCTCTGGCGTTAACAAGCGCAACGCTGGCGCGTCTCTCAAGCAAGCGGTGGCGAGAGGCCACCCGAGAGAATCCTCGTCAGAGAAGGAGAGTCAGATGTCGAATGCGAAGCTTGCGGCGTTCGCCGCCGCGCTCGTCATGGCAGTCGCTTCCAACGCGTCAGCGCAATCCGCTCAACCAGTCCACGCTGCGTTGAAAGCTCCCCCGCACATGACCAGAACGAGGCTTGTTGCCTGGTGCAAGAGCCACCCCGCCGCTACCGCCGATTGCAAGGACGTCCGCGGTGACACCCGGGAGGTTCGCGCCGATCGCAAGGATGTGCGCGCGGATCACAGAGAAGTGAAGTCGGATCTGAAAGCGGGCGAGAAGAGAGAGGCCAAGCGCGATGCCAGAGAGCTGAAGGCTGACCGCAAGGATCTTCATCGCGACACGAAGGATCGTCACAGCGATGTTCGTGATGTCCGCAAGGACGCGCGAAAAGACGGCCGCAAGTAGGTCGAGTTCCCAACCGTAACGACAAGCGCACCGCGAGCCTGGGCTTGCGGTGCGCTTTGTCATTCCTCGACTGCAACTGAACGCTACAAGCTGCCCGCCCCGCCGCGAACGTTGGAGAACCAACCCGTCATTTTGCCGGCGAGAGCGTCGGTGGATTGGCGGACTTGAGGTAACGCGCAAGGTACGCGTCGGTAACCTGCCTGATCAGCCGGAAGCTCGCGCCGTTGTACGCGGCACCGTGGTGGCCGGGCGGATAAATCCTCAGCTCCGCATCGCGGCCGGCGTTCGTCAACGCCGTCAGCAGCTGCATCGTGTTCTGCGGATGGACGTTGTCGTCCATCATCGAGTGAATGAGCAGCAGGTTGCCCCGCATCTTCGCCGCCTGCTCGATCGGAGCGCTCTCGACGTATCCCTTGAGGTTGTCGTTGAGCAGCCCCATGTAGCGCTCGGTGTAGATAGTGTCGTACAACCGCCAGTCGCCGACGGCGGAGTTCGCTACGCCGACCGGAAACAGCTCCGGATACATCTCCATCGTGAAGACCGTGCTGTAGCCGCCGTAACTCGTACCCATGATGGCGATTCGCTTCGGATCCACGAAGGTCTGTTTGCCCATGTATCGCGCGGCTTCGGCGAAATCCATCGCCTCATATTTGCCGAGTTGCTTGTAGACGACCTTCATGAAGTCGCGGCCGTAGTTGTTGGTGCCGCGGTTGTTGAGGCCGACGATGATGTACCCTTCCTGCGCCAGCCACTGCGTCCATCCGCTGGGGAAGAACGAATCGTACACCTGCTGCGATCCCGGGCCCCCGTAAATGTCGAGGATCACCGGATAGCGCTTGTTGGGATCGAACGGCAGCGGCTTTACGATGCTGCCGTCGATCCGCGCTCCGTCCGATGTCGTGAACGTGAAGATCTCGGGAGTCGAGTACGCGTGAGTGGACAGCCAGGTCCTTGCCGCCGCGTTGTCTTCCAGCGTGCGAAGCTTCTGCCCCGGTGCCGCCCAGATCTCCACCTGGTTCGGCTGCTTCAGCGACGAATACTTGTCGATGAAGTACGTCGCCGTCGGCGCCATGTTGATGTGGTGCGTGCCCTGCACCGTGGTGATTCGCCGCTGGCCGGTCCCGTCGAAGTGGATCGAGTACAGCTGCCGCTGCAGTGGCGACGCTTCGGTGGACGTATAGTAGACGGTCTGCCCCTTGGCGTCGCTGCCCTCCACGCGGGTGACGCTCCAGTTACCATGGGTAACCTGGTTGACCAGCTTCCCCGAATAGTCGTATCGATAGAGGTGCTGGAAGCCGTCTCTGTCGGATAGCCAGAAGAACTCGTGCGAATCCGCGGGGAACGTCATCATGTCTTCCACGCTGGAATAAAAATCGTAGACATCCAGCCAGGTCTTTGACGTTTCCGTCATCACCTGCCGACGGCCACCCGTTTTGACGTCGAAGAAAAACAGCTTCATCTCGTTCTGCGGGCGGTTCAGCGTGACGACCGCGATGGTGTCGGGCCTGCTCGTCCAGTAGATCCGTGGGATGTAGAACTCGCCGCGTTCGCCGACATCGAGCCAGGTATTCTGGCCGCTGGCGACGTTGACGACTCCGATCCTGACCGTGGCATTGGTGTCGCCGACCTGCGGTATCCGTAACCGCTCCCATTCCTGGTGCAGGCCCGAGTAATCGGAGATCTGCACCTCGGGCTCCGCCGAATCGTTCAGCTGCCAATAGGCGATGTAGCGGCTATCGGGTGACCATTTCCAGGCCTGGGCGAGCCCGAACTCTTCCTCATAGACCCAGTCGAAGTGTCCATTGAAGACGTGCTCGGACGAATCGCGTGTCAGTCGCTTCTCCTGGTGATTCGACAGGGTGGTGACATACATGTCGCCGCCTCGCTCGAAGCCGAGCATGGCGCCGTTCGGAGAGAGCTCACCAGTCCGCGCGCCCTTGGTCGCGAGTTGCAGCGATCGATCAGCGAGCGAATAGATATAGAAATCGGAAATTCCGGAGCGCCGGAAAATCGGCTGAAAGTTTGATTGAAAGACGAGATGCTTCGAATCCTGTGCCCACTGAAACGAATCATAGGCAAAGGCCTGGCTCGTCCCGGGAAACGTCAGGCCGGCCGTCGTGAACAGCAGGGTGTCCCTTCCGGTCGGCGGATCGTAGGCCCGAATCACCGGCGCGCCGGTGCGGGGATCCCGATCCGTGTACGAATAGCGCTTGCCGCCCTCGATCCAATTCACGTCCTGCGGCCCCTGCCGTCCGTACAAAACCCCCGATGCCTGAGCGGCCTCGTCCCTGGTCGCGAATCGTTGCTTCTCCTGCGCCGGGACGCTGAGCGGAAGGCAGAGGACGAGCGCGACAAAATACAGCCTGAAGGTTTTTTTCATTCTCCAATTCGGTTTGAGGAAATCTGTCTCGCAGGAGGGAACTGGAGCGCTCAGGCGCTCCGCTTGTTGCGCGCGTCGGATCTTTCTTCCTCGCATTTCTCACACAGAACTACGCCGCGAAATGTGCAAATGATGCAGATGAAGGTTCCGCAGTTGGAGCAGGGGTAACCTTCGGAAGCACGCTCCTCATTGTGGCAGGACCGGCAAATCATCGCATCACGTTCGCGGAGATTCTGGCTCATTGTCGCGACTTGGTACCGCCAGTACGTAAGGGGAGGGTCCAGCACTCCCAGTCGCTGAATCTACATCACGGCCCGCATTTGACAACGCGCTTCGCCGCTTGCAGCCAGCTCGCCAACCGGTCCGGCCCGGCCTGATCCCAATCCTGGGGAACCGGCGCCAGCCTCCGCTTCTCGCCCTCACTCTCGAAACACAGCCAGCCTGCACTGAACTCGCTGGCCACAGCGACGTTGCGTCTGAATGTGCTTTTGCGCCGGTCGTTGGTGTGGCGCCTCCGGTCGGCGAAGCCTTCGAATTCCGAAGTGCCGCCCGTCGAGGCGCGGCGATCGACCTTTCGTCTCTCCGCGGCGGCGGGGGTCACCAGCCAGACCTCCCACCGCTTTCCGCTCGAGTCAATGAAGGTCCGATAGCTCACCGCTGCCCTCCATCGCGTTACGCGCCAAGGTCCCAATCTCATGTTTCTGATTTGCACGCTGGGTGCCAAGAACGCCTCTATTTGCGCCGCGAGTCGATCAGTTTATTTGCCGCAAACGTACGTATCTCGCTGAATCACCTCGAATCCAGTTTTCTTCCCGTATCGAGTCGATCGAAATTCAGAAGCGCGTTCAGCACCAGGAAATAGCTGCCGATCGTTTCTCCGCGATACATGGGGTTGTTGCCGAACAGGACCACATGTCCTTTGCCCAG
>DASYIM010000053.1:0-3687 GCA_035997625.1 Gemmatimonadaceae bacterium | reverse complement strand
CCTCGACGCTGCGCGAATGCGGCTTCGGTCAACATCGCCACGCCGAGAAGGGCGAAGACCACTATGCGAGATATGCGATTCATGACAACCTCCTGGCTTTGCTAATTAGCGGCGACGGAGTCGACGCGCGCGATCACGATTCTCTTCGCCGATGGCGGCGGGTAGAAAACGAAGGCCTCGTTGTTGAACGACGGCGCGAGGTTCCAGCTGAGGACCGCGGAATAGTCCGGCCGCGCGTCGTCGTCGGTGGTGGTAATCACCAGCTTGCGCGGCAGCGGGTAGTCGCCGTTCTGGACCCAGATCTGCCAATCGACACCATCCTGCCTGAAGGCGTAATGCTGGACGGTGGTTCCCTCGACCTCGGCCGGACCAAGATCAACCGCGGACCGGATGCCCTTCGTGGGAGCGCGATCAGTACCCCACAGGAAGAGATCGCGGAGCGGCATTTCTATGCCGAACTTCCGATTTAGCGTGTCTGCCAGCTCCCTGAGGTTCCCAGGCGCCGGCACCGTCGCGTAGTATCCAACCCCGTCCGCGTAGAGCGTGAAGTTCTTCCCATCATAGAACCAGAGTCGATGCTGCGCTCCAGTGCTGACTTCGCCGCGCAGACCATTGGGCTGGCGGATCAGCAGGTCCTGCGTGCCGGTGAACTGAGCCTTCTGTCCAGTGGACAGCACATCGTCCTGCGTCGTCTTCGCTTTCACTTCATACGCTTTCAGCGATCTCAGATACGAGCCCATCTTGTTGAGCGCGGCGATGGCGGTCGGATCCACGGTTTCGACCGCTGCCGCATAGCTCGCCTGGTCGCCCGCACTTGCCGCTGTGGTCGTGCCCGCGACACTGTGATCGTCGCGCAGAGCTGCATCCGCTGTCTGTACGCCACTGTCATTCTTCTGGCAGGCGGCACCGATCAACAGCAGCGCCGCGATCCCTCTCATCGACATACTCCCTACCTCCTGAACAGCTCTGATCCGGCTGAACGGTGTTAGACAGCTACATGCTAGGAGGGCGGCGAGAGCGCGGAAACTGGCATTTCGTACAGGTAGGCCGAGACGACCAAGGTGCAGTTGTAAGCTGGCGCCACATCGGCGTAGCTGATTGCGATGATTCGGTCATCCTCGCCAAAGGGTGGTACACGCGTCAGCCAGTGCCTGTCGGCATTACGGCTGACGTGTTTTCTCATTCTCCACATCTTCCTTTTCCGAGCGGGATCGGCTGAGGCGCAGAAAACCGACTCGGTGTGGATCCGCAATGGCGACCGGATTACCGGCGAGGTTAAATCGGTCTTTCGCGGACTGCTCAAGTACTCCACCGACGACCTGAGCACCATCTCCATCGAGTGGGATAAGGTCGTTCGAATCAGCAGTCCGGTCACTTTCGAAGTGCAGGTGAGCTCCGGACGGAAGTACTACGGAAAGCTCGGGCTCGCTCCAAACGGCCTGGTGGCACTGGGCGCCGACACGCTTTCGTTGTCCGACATCGTGGCCGTTATTCCGATCAGAAGACGTTTCCTCAGTCGTCTGGACGGATACGTCGATCTGGGAGCTTCGTTCCAGAAGGCACACAGCGCATTGCAGCTCACCACCGGTTTGAAGGTGACCTACCGAACGGCGAAGTTTGAGACGAGCCTCGACGGAAGCACGTTCCGCGAAGACCGCAGTGACGCGGTGGAAGTCTACCGGCTCTCCAGCAAGCTTACGCAACGGTTCCTGACCGACGGCCGCTGGAGTTATGGCGCCATCTTCGGCTACGACCAGAACAACGAGCTTGACCTCGCCGGACGCCCGCGGCTAGTGGCCTTCGTGGGCCGGACACTCGCCCGATCGAATCGCATCGACCTGCGGGCGTTCGGCGGATTGGTGGGAACGCTCGAGCGATACTTCTCCACCGATTCCACCTCCAGAGGGCTCGAGGGGCTTCTGGGAGGCGAGTTCAGCGCCTTCCGCTACGATCACCCGAAACTCGATGCATCGATTGCCAGCTCAGTCTACCCCAGCTTCACGGTCAAGGGACGCGTGCGGGCGCAGAACGATTTGCGCGTGTCGTACGAGCTGATAAAGGATTTCATGCTGACCGGTACGCTGTTCGATTCCTTCGACAACAAGCCGCAGGCTGAAGACGCGTCGAAACACGACCTCGGGACTACGCTCGCGATCAGCTGGACTTTCTGAGTCGCGCGGGCGCGCGCCCCCGAAGGTGGTTCTCTGTTACCAGCCCTGGGCACGCTCCCACGCGCGCACCTTTGTCCGCGCGGAGTCGAACAGCCGCTCGTAATTCCCCTTGCGCACCTTCTCGCTCGCGTCGCGCGTGAGGAGAGCCCACAGCGGACGGTAGCTGTTGAAGACCGCGTAGTATTGCGTGGTGTCCTTCGGCGCCACAACGTCGGATCCGAAAAGAAAACGGTCGGGGTAGCGATTGATAACGTCGGCTGTGCGGCGGGTAATCTCCGGCGTGGAGAGAATGTATTTTGCGACTTCGTCCCAGCTGATGTCGAAGTACACGTGGCGGAAACTCGCGTCAGCGAGAATCCCTTCGACGATGGCAGCCTGGTTGGAGTTGCGCTCGGTTGCGGGCGCGGACGCCGAGGCCTGCACCGGATGCACGACACGACCGAGTCCCATGTGGGCCCAGATGATCGTCGTCTTCGGATGACGCCGCAGCAAGGCCTTCATCTGGGTGAGATACACGGGCTCGGCGCCGGGCTTGGCAAACGGAACATCGATGTCGCAATGCAGGATCACCACCATACCGGCTTCGCCGGCGAGGTCGAGAATGCGATCGAGCGCTGGATTTGTGAGGCTCGCTACTTCACCGGCAACCTTGGGTGACACGAACTCCTTGTGGACCGTGAATTCGCCTATTCCGGAGAAGACACCCGGAAAAGTTTTCAGCACCCGCCGGATGTGATCCGCCGCGTACATGTCCGCCGGATTGAAGCCGGTGATCATCGGGTCCAGGCGCGCGCGCTGGTCGGGCGGCAGCGAGCGCCAGGCCATCGCGATGAAGGCGTCGGTGAACGAGTAGTAGTAAAGCGGCGCATCGGTCTGCAGGTAGTACGTCGGCGCAAAGTCGCCCGAGTTCGCGTACGACCATGTCTGCTGGAGCGGGATGCCGAACAGGGTCGAGCGGCCAACTTCGGTTCCCATTATTCGCAGGAAGTCGCGAACGTCGCTTCCTTCCTGCACATAGTTCGTAAGGTGGAAGTGCGAATCGTCCCACTGGTAAGAGCTGGCCCGCGCGGCGGCCTGGGAGAGGACAGGCTTCTGGGCCGCCATCAGGATGATGAGCAGCGATCCTGCGCCAAAGCAATGACGTCTCCTCATGCGCGTTCAAGCCAGAACATGACGCGTCCCTCTCTGGGGTTAGAAATTCAACTCAAGATTTGTATGAAAAACATTTCCATTCGAGCCGACTGCATATGGCACCGCCGTGTATCCGACCGGGGAATGATTCAAATGCAGCCACTCGGCGTTGATTCGAAACCCGCGTTGTTTAGCCGGATAAAAGTTTGTACCGAGACGAAATTCACTTCCGTCTCCATGCACTCCGTAAATGCCAGCGCCGGCAGCATAAACCTGCCAGAGGTCTTTCAACACCATACCGGAAGCCTGAACCTGAAATCCGTGATCGTTGATAGCCGGAATTCCTCCAACGTTGACGCCCTGATAATCATCGAGCCAACGCCAG